>JACQVL010000336.1 GCA_016209865.1 Candidatus Latescibacterota bacterium
CCTGAGACCGTCTCCCAGTCCAAACTCGCCGCCCTTCGCCGGTATCCGGTCGACCTCGTCCTCGCCGGTCGCGGCTATGAAGAGACGGAAGAGATCGCCTTAGCGGCATGCCGGGACAACGGCCGGACGTTCATCTCCCCGTTCGACGACGTCAAGGTGATGGCCGGACATGGGACGATCGCGCCGGAGATGCTGGAGGATGAGCCGTCGCTGGACGGCGTCGTCGTGCCGGTCGGCGGCGGTGGGCTGATCGGCGGAGTGGGCTCCGCGCTCAGGCATCTCAAACCAGATGCGGCCGTGATCGGATGCCAGTCGATCGCCTCATGCGCGATGTACCGGTCGCTGCGCGAAGGGCGGGTGTACGAGACGTTCCCGTCCGAGCCGACGATCGCAGACGGACTGGACGGCGGAATCAGAGAGACGACATACCGGATCGGCCGGGAAGTCATCGACGAGATGCTCGTCGTGACCGAGGACGAGATCAGGCATGCGATCGCGTTCCTCCTGCGGGAGCACCATCTCGCCGTCGAAGGCTCCGCCGCCGTCGGCGTTGCCGTCCTGCTGTTCGGCCACGTCACGCGCTCGTGCCGGAACGTGGGCGTCGTCGTGACCGGTTGTCATCTCGATTGGGCGGTGTTGAAAGAGATTGTGCTGAATTCCGCTTGACAGTCCCCGGTGTCAGGGTATCTTGTGAAGGGAGCTGAGCGCTCGGCTGGTGAGGTTCGACGCGGAACGGATAGAAGGATCATTATGGCTAATATTCCCAACCTCGGAGATTTGCAGAAAGAGCTGAAGGAGTTCTTTGCCCAGAAATACGGGCAGAACGTCACCTTTGCCCAACCGGAGGCGGAGGGCACCGACGCGGGGCCGGCGACGACCGAGCAGCCCGTCAACATCCAGTTCGACCTGAAGCCGGAAGAACTGGAAGCCTACCTCAACGAGTACGTCATCCGGCAGGATGAGACGAAAGAAATCCTCGCCACGAAGATCTGCACCCATTTCAACAGGCTGAAACTCCCCGACGCGGATGAGGTGGTCGGGAATATCAAGAACAACATCATCCTGATCGGGCCGACCGGGGTGGGCAAGACCTACCTGATCAAACTGATCGCCAAGAAAATCGGCGTGCCGTTCGTCAAGGGAGACGCAACGAAGTTCAGCGAGACAGGGTATGTGGGCGGGGATGTCGAAGACCTCGTCCGCGCCCTCGTCCATGAGGCGAAGGGCAGCATCCAACTCGCCCAGTATGGGATCATCTACATCGACGAGATCGACAAGATCGCCGCGTCCGGGACGGTCATCGGCCCGGACGTCTCACGGACGGGCGTGCAACGCAACCTCCTGAAGTTGATGGAAGAGACCGAGGTCGACCTGCAGGCTCCGCACGACCTGGCTTCTCAGATGGAGAGCGCCCTCCAGTTTCAGCGGACGGGCAAGATCGAGCGAAAACGGATCAACACCAAACACATCCTGTTCATCGTCAGCGGCGCGTTCGCGGGCTTAGAGGACATCATCAAGCAACGGCTAAATCAGCAGCGGATTGGGTTCAGCGCGGTCGACCGGTCGTCCCACGTCGAGAACGGGTCGTGGCTGCGGCACGTCAAAGCGGAGGACCTCATCCAGTACGGGTTCGAGTCGGAATTCGTCGGCCGGCTGCCCGTCGTCGCCGTCCTCCATCCGCTGAGCAAGGATGATCTCTACCAGATCCTGACAAACCCGAACAGTCCGGTCATCATCGGGAAGAAACGGGACTTCCAGGCGTACGGCATCACCGTCGACTTCGACGCCGCCGCCCTCCGGTTGATCGCCGAGCGGGCGTACGACGAGAAAACGGGCGCCCGCGGCCTGGTGGGTGTCTGCGAGAAAATCCTGATGAGGTACGAGAAGAAACTGCCGTCAACGGATATCGCGCAGTTCCGGGTCACCCGGGCGGTCGTCGAACATCCGAATCAAGAACTCGACCGGCTGCTGACAGAGGCGGCCATCGCGCGGTTCGAGAGCCGCTTCCAGTCGGACAACGGCATCCGGTTGGCCCTCGACCCGGAGGCGCGCGCCGCGCTGATCGACGCCGCCCGCGCCAGCGGGAAGACGCCGGACGCCCTCGGCCGCGAGTTGTTCAAGGATTACGGGCATGGCCTCAAGCTCGTCCAACTGGAGGCGTTGACCGTCCCGAAAGCCGCGGTCGAGGACCCCGTCGGCTACCTGAACCGGCTGATCCGGGAGTTCTATGAGAAGCAAAAAGATGGTAGTCGGTGATCGGTGGTCAGTGGTCGGTAAAACCAGTGACGAGTGATGAGTGACGAGAAAAATCGGTTGTCATTCCCGCGAAAGCGGGAATCCATCTGATCTTTGCTTTTCCCGAACCCCGTACCCCGAATCCCGTACCCCGAGGACTCCATGCTCCCCAGAGCGCTCACCATCGCAGGTTCCGACTCCGGCGGTGGGGCGGGCATCCAGGCCGACCTGAAGACGTTCGCCGCGGCCGAGGTGTACGGCATGTCCGTCCTCACCTCGATCACCGCCCAGAACACCGTCGGCGTACAGGGGGTGTTCGATCTCCCGCCGGAGTTCGTCGCCCGGCAGATCGATTCTGTCCTGTCGGACATCGGCGCGCAGGCGATCAAGACCGGGATGCTGTCGAACGCCGGGATCATCACGGCGGTGGCGGAGCGGCTCCAGGTCTACCGTGATATCCCCCTCGTCGTCGACCCGGTGATGGTCGCCAAGAGCGGAGACCCCCTGCTCGACCCGGCGGCGGTGACGACCCTTATTGAGCGGCTCCTCCCGTTAGCGACGGTCGTCACCCCCAACCTGAACGAAGCGCGGACGCTGACGGGACTCGACATCAGCGACGTCGAGGGGATGCAGGAAGCCGCCCGGCGCATCCGGCAGATGGGCGCGGCGCACGTCGTCGTGAAAGGCGGGCATCTCGCCGGACGGGCGATCGACGTCCTCTACGACGGAATGGGGTTTCAGACGTTCGAGGCGGAGCGGATCGACACCCCCAACACGCACGGGACGGGCTGTACGTTCGCGTCCGCCATCGCCGCGGAACTGGCGAAGGGCCGGGATGTCCGGGACGCGGTCGCGGAAGCCAAAGCCTACCTGACCGAGGCCATCCGGTACGCCGAGCCGATCGGACACGGACACGGCCCCGTCCATCATTTCTACTCGCTCTACCGGGACGCGGAGAAACAGGCGGTGCTGGAGGCGCTGTCAGCGGCGGTCAAGCGGCTGGAAGGGGCAGCAGTCGGCGCGTTGATCCCGGAAGTCCAGTCGAACCTCGGCATGGGGCTGTCCGGGGCGAGGACGCCCGCCGACGTGGCGGCGTTCCCCGGCCGGATCGTACGGCTCGGCCGGACTGTCCGGACGCTCGCTCCGCCGGAGTTCGGCGCGTCCGCCCACATCGCCAAGATCATCCTGACCGCCATCCGTCACGACCCGACCAGACAGGCAGTGATGAACATCCGGTACTCCGACGACATCCTGGCGGCGTGCCGGGCGCTCGACCTGTGCATCGCCTCGTTCGACCGGCTCCAGGAGCCGAAGGACGTGAAAGCGCGCGAGGGGTCGTCCCTCGAATGGGGCACGGAGCAGGCGATCCTGAGCGCGGGGGCGGTCCCCGACATCATCTACGACCTGGGGGACGTGGGCAAGGAGCCGATGGTCCGGGTGATCGGGACGGAGCCGGCGGCGGTGGTGGACACGGTCTTGAAGATCGTAGAACGGGTGCGAGAGCGGTAAGACCGGGACTTCTTGCTGAAACAGAGAGAAAAAGCAACGGCATTAAACCGTATCCAATCTCTATCATATCCATAGGAGGTGGGATGATGAAACCTAATACTTTGTTGCGGCTCGTGACTCTCGCGGCACTCCTCTATGCTCCTGAGGTCATGGCACAAGAGAATCACCAGCATACGCCTCCAGCAGGCAAACCCGAACAACTGGGCAGGGTCCATTTTTCGATCTCCTGTCGTGCTGAGACCCAGAAGAAGTTCGATCGAGCCGTGGCATTGCTCCACTCGTTCTGGTACGATGAGGCGCTCAAAGCCTTTACCGAGATCACAGTCACAGATCCCAACTGTGCGATGGCCTACTGGGGGATTGCGATGAGTCTCTATTATCCCCTCTGGCAACCGCCTGATACGACAGCCCTCAAGAAAGGATTGGCCGCGATCGAGCACGCGAAGCGTCTCGGCGCGAAGACCAGCCGTGAACAGGCGTACATCGAGGCGATCGAGACGTTCTACAAGAACTTCGAGACACTCGATCACCGGACACGAGCCCTTGCGTACGAGAAAGCTATGGAACAGATCTCCCGCCGCTATCCAGAGGATCCAGAAGCGGCGATCTTCTACGGGCTGGCCCTCAACGGCACCGCGCTGCCGACTGACAAGACGTACAGCAACCAGAAAGCAGCCGGGGAGATTCTCGCGAAGGTGTTTACCGAACAGCCGGACCATCCGGGTATTGCGCACTACATCATCCACAGTTACGACTCCCCACCGCTGGCGAGCCGGGCCCTGCCTGCCGCACGGCGGTATGCCAAGATCGCGCCATCATCCCCTCATGCCCTGCACATGCCCTCGCACATCTTCATCCGGCTCGGCCTGTGGCCGGAGTCGATCGAGTCGAACCGCGCATCCGCGGTGGCCGCGAAAGAACATGTCACCAGGACTCGCCCAGGTGCCGCCTCGTTTGACGAGCTTCATGCCATAGACTACCTGATGTACGCGTACTTGCAGGGCGCCCAGGATCGGGAAGCGAAGCGCCTCCTCGACGCCTTGAACGCGATGGAGCGGGTTGATGTCGAAAACTTTGCTGCCGCGTACGCGTTTGCCGCCGTTCCGGCCCGCTGGACACTGGAACGGCGTCGCTGGTCTGAGGCCGCGACGCTCACGCTGCATCCGAGCAGTTTTCCATGGAACCGTTTCCCCTGGACTGAGGCGATCGTGTATTTTGCCCGTGCTCTTGGGGCGACACGGAGTGGTGATCTCGCAAGAGCGCAAACGGATGTGGCCAAACTCCAGTCACTCCACCAAGCCTTGGTTGACACCAAACAGGCTTACTGGGCGGATCAGGTCGAGATCCTCCGTCGAGCCGCCGCTGCCTGGCTCGCCCACGCCAAAAGTCAGCACGCAGAAGCGTTGACCCTCATGCGTTCTGCGGCCGATCTTGAAGACGCGACAGAGAAGCACCCGGTCACGCCAGGAGCGATTGTGCCGGCGCGCGAGCTCTTGGGCGATCTGCTGCTCGAGCTGAATGAGCCCAAACAAGCCCTGCGTGAGTTTGAAACCTCGCTCACTGCATCGCCCAACCGGTTGAACGGACTGTACGGCGCGGCACGAGCGGCGGAGCTCATAGGCGAGACGCAGAAGGCCCGTCATTACTATACGCAGCTCATGACGAACTGCGACCGGGCCGATAACGAAATCCCCGCTCTTCAGCAGGCGAAGACGTTTTTGACAAAGAAGTAATACCATACCACTCGTCATTGCTTTTCAAGGAGACTCGCGATGACCAATCGTTTCATGCGCTCATGGAACATATACTGTCTGTTCTGCGCTGTTCTCGTGATCGTCCCGTCGCTCGCCTTCCCTCAAGTCAAACCCGCGAAAAGCCCGCCGCGCACCCTCACGCCCGCGAAGCAGACCGCCGTCTCGTGGGTCGATGCGAACCAGGCGAAGCTGATCGACGTCAACCAGGCGATCTGGAACTATGCAGAAGTTGGCCTCCAGGAGTACAAGTCATCCCAGGCGTTGATCGACCTGCTGACGGCGAACGGGTTCACCATCCAGAAGGGCGTCGCGGGGATGCCGACCGCGTTCGTCGCGTCGTACGGCTCGGGCAAGCCGGTCATCGGGATGATGGCGGAGTACGACGCCCTGCCCGGCCTGTCGCAGGACACGGTGCCGTACCGCAAGCCGCTCGTCGAGAACGGCGCCGGCCACGGGTGCGGCCACAGTATCTTCGGGACGGCGAGCACGGCGGCAGCGATCGCCATCAAGGACGCGATGGTGAAGGGAAAATTGGCCGGGACGATCCGGTTGTACGGGACGCCAGCGGAGGAGACGGGCATCGGGAAGGTCTACATGGTCAAGGCCGGACTGTTCGATGATGTGGACGCGGTGCTCCACTGGCACTTGGGGGACAAGACGGCCGTCGGGTACGGGACGACGAAGGCGGTCGTCTCCGTGAAATTCACGTTCACCGGGGTCGCCGCGCACGCGTCCGCCTCGCCCCATCAGGGCCGGAGCGCCCTCGATGCGGTCGAGTTGATGGACATCGGGGTCAACTACATGCGGGAGCACGTGAAGGAAGACGCCCGTATCCACTACGTCATCACCGACGGCGGCGGCCAGCCGAACGTCGTCCCACCCCGCGCGCAGGTGTGGTACTACGTCCGGGCGAATACGCACAAGGATGTCGAGAATTACTACGCGTGGATCGTCGACATCGCGAAAGCGGCCGCGCAGATGACGAAGACGAGCGTCGAGGTCAAGGTCGATTCCGACACGCACGAGATCCTGCCCAACCGTCCGCTCGCCGAGCTGCTCTACTCCAACTTGACGCTCGTCGGCGCGCCGCGATTCACGGACGACGAGAAGATGTTTGCCCGGAAGCTACAAGAAACTGTTGAGCAGGAATTCGGCGGGAAATTCGACAGGGCGCTGTCCGAGGAGGTCGAACCGTTGCCCGACCGGCCGGAGCAGGGGACGGCGTCGACGGACGTCGGTGAGGTGAGCTGGAAGGTCCCGACGATCGGGATGCGGGCGTCGTCAACCGTGTACGGCGCGCCCGGCCATAGCTGGCTGAACGTGGCGGCGTCCGGGATGTCGATCGGGCAGAAGGGCATGGTCGTCGCCGCCAAAGCCCTCGCCTGTACTGGGATCGAGTTGTTGACGAACCCGAAAGCGGTCGAAGCCGCGTGGGCGGATTTCCGGGCGCGGACGAAGGACACGACGTTCGTGTCGCTCATCCCGCCGGGGCAAGGCCCCCCGACGGCGATACGGTAGGACAGAAACAGCGAAACTGCTCGTGGATTCCCAGAGCGGCGACAAGGAGAACACGATGCCAGCAACGATTGAGCATGAGCGTGTGCCGACTTCTCAACGTCAGCAGATCCAAATCCCGTCAATGTGTGACACCCGTCACTAATGAACCTTATAGCGCTCTATAATATTCAGTCAACCATACTCTCCATACCTTACGGCAAATATATGAGCATGAACCCTGTACGCTCACCTAGAGGGAGCACTGCCATGAAAACCGCTACTCTTCGCATGCTGGTCATCAGCGCATGTCTCCTCGGCATCCAGACCATGATGCCGTGGGCGGCGTTTGCGCGAATCTGGTTTGTGGACAACAATCCGGGCAACAACCCGGATTTCACCTCCGTTCAGGCCGCTCATAACGCCGCATCGCCCGGCGATTCGCTCTATGTCGCCGGCTCTTCCCAGAGTTACGCGATCGCGACGATCACCAAGCAACTCTTTATCTTTGGCCCCGGATATTTCCTGGGTGAAAACCCGGACACGCAGGCCGAACCGCTCTCCGCCATAATCCTAGGGCTGACGTTCAATGCCGGGTCGGACGGATCACTGGTGACTGGATGCTTTATGCAGGGTACAATTACAGTCAACACCAGTGATATCACGATTAAACGCAATCGGTTCATTGTCAATAATGTCCATATCAATATTGCCTCGAACCTGGCGAACGTGGTCATCATCCAGAATTTCATGGATGATGCGATCAATGCCACGGGTATCAATGTCTCTTCCAACAGCCAGAACATCCTGATCGCCAATAATTATATCCAACGGCATGCCGTTGCACAGGTCATTATCTCCGACGCCACCGCTTCGCTCATCGTCAAGAATAACGTGCTGAACAACACGCTCACCATCCATAATTCGACGTTTTACGACAATATCCTGCGGGGCGGCGCGTTCAACGGCACCAACAACGACATCCGGAATAATATCGGGAACAGTACGCAGTTCGGCACGGGCAACGGCAACCAGGAGAACGTTGACATGAACACCGTGTTTGTTGGCACCGGCAGCACGGATGGTCGGTGGCAGTTGGCCCAGGGGTCGCCCGCCATTGGCGCCGGGGTAACCGGCGGCCACATAGGCATGTATGGGGGCACCGATCCGTACGTGCTGTCCGGGATTCCATCTATTCCGGCGATCTATTTCTTCGACGCCTCTGTCCAGGGCTCTGCCACCTCGGGGCTTCCGGTTCAGATGAAGGTGAAGTCGCGAAATTAGGGAATGAGCGAATCAGGAATAATCACTAGTCCAGAATCTCAAATCCGTTTCTTCACCCATTCAGCCATTGCTCCAGCGATGCGCAGAACGGGTCACGAGGATGAAGAAATCCCTCCTGCTGGCGGTCTTCCTGTGGGTGCCA
>JACQVL010000339.1 GCA_016209865.1 Candidatus Latescibacterota bacterium
GCGCCGGGCAGATCAGGATATCGTCAACGTCCTCAAATCCAGGGTGGAATCCGATGAGAATACGTACATTCGCACCCGGGCGAGAGCGGTCTTAGAGGAGATCAAGCAACAATGACCCGCCGCATCCGGCTGTTTCTGATCCTGTTGTGCTTCGCCGTCCGCCTGATGGGGATGTCCGCCCTGGCGGGAGAGGTCGAGAAACAGTCGAAGGACAGGAATCCCAACAGGAATCGTAACGTGAACCGTACCCGGTCGCTGGGAGAGAGCCGGTCTGAGTCGTTCTCCGTCAGCCCAGGCGGGACGCTGGACGTGTCGAGTGAGGTCGGGAGTATTCTCATCTCCGTGTGGGAGAAAAATCAGGTCGTCGTCCGGGTCCAGGGCATCGACCCGGATGACCTCGACCAGGTCAGGATGACCCAACTGGGCAGCACCGTCCGTGTGGAATACCATTCCTCCGGCCGGCGCCCGCGCCGGATGCGATTTGAGGTCAGCATCCCGTCCCACTTCAACCTCGACCTTCGGACTGGCGGTGGCGACATCGAGCTGCAAGGGCCGCTCACTGGCGATCTCCGGGGCAAAACATCGGGCGGAGATGTCCTCCTCGCCGACGTCAGCGGGAGGGTGGATATGTCAACCTCCGGCGGGAACATCCGGACGGGCAAGATTCAAGGAGAAGGATACCTCAAGACCTCCGGAGGGGACATCCGGGTGGAGATGGTCGGCGGGAATATGGACGTGTATACCTCCGGGGGGAACATCAGCGTCGGGAACGTCGGCAAGACGTTGAGGGCGCAGACCGCCGGCGGGGACATCGAGATCGGGGATGTGGGCGGGGAAGCGACCGTCTCGACCGCGGGCGGGAATATTCAGGTGGGCAAGGTGTCCGGCAGGGCGACGTTGAAGACGGCCGGGGGGGATATCGAGTTAAACGGGGGGAGCGGGATCGTTTCGGCCATCACCGCCGGGGGCAACATTACGCTCGACAACGTGTCCGGGTCCGTGGAGGCCAGGACGGTGGGCGGGGATGTGACGGCCGCACTCAGACCGAGTGGACAAGGGAGAAGCCGGCTGATCACCACAGGCGGTGAAGTCACCCTCTACCTGCCGGCCAACGCGAAAGCGACGATTGAAGCGCGTATCCGTGTTCAAGGATACTGGAAGCGTGGAAGACGGTATAACCAGGATTACGAGATCCGATCCGACTTCAAGGCCGACTCGTACGAGCAGGATGACCGGCTCAGAGAGATCCGCGCGACGTACACGCTCAACGGCGGCGGTGAGACCATCTGGCTGGAGACAGTCGAGGGGAATATCGAGATTCGCAAGCTGGAATCGCGTCCCCGGCAGGATGAACGATAACGTTGGAACGTTCACACGTTCGAACGTTCGAACGTTAAAACGCGCTGCACCGCCGCCACGCCCACCCCCACCTTGAACTGATAGCCCAAATACGCCAGTCCCATCTCGAGGGCGGATATCCCGACAACCGCGTGGAATTCGTCCGCGTACCCCAGATGGGCGATCCGCACGATCTTCCCCTTCAGATGATCCAGACCGCCGCCCATGATGATCCCGTACCGCGCCTTGAGGTGCTTGAGGAGTTGATTGCCGTCGATCCCGGCGGGCAGGGTCACAGACGTGAGGACGTTCGACGGGCGTGTGGCGAAGAGTTCGAGACCGATCGCGCGGACGCCCGCGCGGGTGGCCTCGGCCAGGCGTGCATGACGGGCAAAGACGTTCGCTAACCCCTCGGCTTTGATCTGACGGAGCGCCTCGGCCAGCCCCATGATGAGGGTAATCGCAGGAGTGTACGGGTTCAGCCCTTTCTTCAGTGCCTCCTTCGCACGTTTGAAGCTCAGGTAGTACCGCGGTGAGGTTGCCCGATCCGACGCGGCCCACGCCCGCGGCCCGACACTGGCGAACGCCAATCCCGGCGGCAGCATCAGTCCTTTCTGCGAACCGGACACGACAACGTCCACATGCCAGTCGTCCGGACGGAGGTCGTTCGCCCCCAGCCCGCTGATGGCATCGACGACGAACAGCACGTCCCGGCCGCTCACCACCCGGCCGAGGGTCTCGATGTCGTGCAGGACGCCCGTTGACGTCTCGCTGTGGGTGGCAAAGACCGCCTTGATGCCTGATTCGCGGCTCAGGACGTCCGCGACGACGCTGGGATCGACGGCGTGGCCCCACTCCACGTCGATCGGGACGGCCTCGACCCCGTACGCGGCGCAGAGTTCCGCCCACCGGCCGCCGAATTTCCCCGCCCGGATGACGACCGCCCGGTCACCCGGCGATAACAGGTTGGCGACCGCCGCTTCCATCGCCCCCGTCCCGGAGGCGGTGAACGTCAACACGTCGTGCGCCGTCTGGAACACGTACTTGAGGTGCTCCGTCACTTCCTCGAACAGCCGGACGTACTCGGGCGACCGGTGATTCAGGATGGGCTCCGACATCTTCAACGTCACGTGAGGCGGAACGGGAGTCGGACCCGGCGCGTAGATGTAGGATCTCACAAGGCTCTCCTACGGAGAGCAGTGAAGAGTTAAGAGTGAAAGGCAAAGAGAGCCAGTGGGATGCAATGTTTTTCACTCTTCACTCTACATTCTTCACTCTTCACTGCTTTTTTGGCAGTTCTCGTAGCGCATCGACAATCTGTGTCTTCGCTTTCGTCCGGTCGTCGACGCGCTTGATGGCCCGCGCGGGCACACCGGCGACGACCGTCTCCGGGGGGACATCCTCGACCACCACCGCCCCGGCGGCCACGACCGCGCCCCGTCCCACCTCCACGCCCTCAAGGATGACCGCGTTCGCCCCGACCATCACGTCATCCCCGATGACGACGGACTTCGCGCTGGGCGGCTCGACGACCCCGGCGACGACCGCGCCCGCCCCGATGTGACAGTTCGCCCCGATGATCGCCCGCCCGCCGACGACCGCGTTCATGTCGATCATCGTCCGCGGCCCGATGAACGCCCCGATGTTGATGACCGCCCCCATCATGATGACGCACCCGCTGCCGATCGACACCCGATCCCGGATGATCGCCCCCGGCTCGATCCGGGCGTCGAGGGTGCGGATGTCCAGGAGGGGCACGGCGGAGTTCCGCCGGTCGTATTCGAGATGAGAATACTGGATCGTCTTGGCGTTGGCCTCCAGCAGCCGAGCCACCTGATCGCTCTCCCCGATGATGACCGGGTCCTGGTCGGGGTGGAAGACTTTCACCCGACCGGTTCCCTCAGGAAACGTCGTCAGCCGTCCCCGGATATACACTTTGACTGGGGTAGATTTCGGGCTTTCTTTGATGAACCGGATGATGCTCTCTGCGCTGTCGAGGTCAACGTCCGCCATGATGATCTCCGTTGATTCGGTCTCACTCGGGGTATGGAAGTATGGGAGTGGGGTGACTCGTCACTCGTCACTCGTCACTGTCTTGATGATGTCCGCCATCCCGTACAGGCCGGGGGGCTTGCCCTGCAGGAATCGGACTGCCCGGAGCGTCCCGTGCGCGAACGTCTCGACGCTGTGCGCCCGGTGGGTGATCTCCAGCCGCTCGCCCAGCCCGCCGAACATGACGGTGTGATCCCCGACGATGTCGCCGGCGCGGATGGCGTGGACGCCGATCTCCCCGGCCTGACGCGGCCCGACGCGGCCGTGCCGGCCGTGGACGACCTGGTCGGCTTCGGGACGTGCCCGTCCTTCTGTGATCGCGTTGATGATCGCTCGCGCCGTGCCGCTCGGCGCATCCTGTTTGAACCGGTGATGCGTCTCTAAAACCTCCACGTCGAACCCCTCGCCGAGGGCGCTCGACAGCATCCGGGCGATGGTGGTCAGGAGGTGCGCGCCGACCGACAGGTTGGGCGCGACGACGCAGGGGATTCGGGCGGTAGCGGTGGCGAGGGTCTGGGACTGTTCAGGCGACAAACCGGTGGTGCCGACGACGGCGGACAGGCCGCGGCTGACGGCAAGCTGGACATGAGCAACGGTCGCGTCCGGGGTGGAGAACTCGACGAGGGTGTCCCCGCGATCCAGGACGGACTCAAGGTCAGCGCTGATCGCCACACCGATTCGGCCCACCCCGATCAATTCTCCGTAGTCCATCCCGAGGTACCCGCGCCCTGGCCGGCCGACCGCCCCCACGATCGTCATGTCGTCGCAGGCGGCCATGAGCTTTCCGACCGCGCGGCCCATCCGGCCAGCCGCCCCGGAGAGGATCACCCGGATCATGCGGCCTGCTCCGTCCCCGCCAGGAGACCGGCCTGGTCGATGGTCTCTCGGATGAGACGCAGGTTGGCGTCCGAAGGCGGGACGAGCGGCAGACGCATCTCCCCGGAGATCAGGCCCATCAAGGCCAGGGCGGCTTTCACCGGTCCCGGGTTCGTCTCGACGAACAGCGCCCGGCTGACGGGGAACAGATGGTTGTGCAGCCGGCGCGCCTCGGCAGAGTTGCCTTCCCGGAACGCGCGGACCATCCGGGCGACCTCACGGGGAGCGATGTTGGCGGTCACCGAGATCACCCCCTTGCCCCCCACGGCCAGGATAGGCAGGGTGAGCGAGTCGTCCCCGGACAGGACGGTGAACCCGTCCCCGCAGCGGTGGACGATCGCGCTGACCTGGTCGAGGTTGCCGCTCGCCTCCTTGATGCCGACGATCTGATCGACCTGGGCCAGCTCGGCAACCGTCTCCGGCAGGAGGTTCGTGCCGGTGCGTGACGGAACATTATACATGATGATCGGCAGGTTCGTGCTGGCCGCGATCGCGCGATAATGGGCGACCAGCCCGCGCTGGGTCGGGCGGTTGTAGTAGGGGGTCACGATCAGCAGCCCATCGACGCCCGCAGACTGGGCGTACCGGGACATGGCGATCGTCTTGGCGGTGTCGTTCGTTCCGGCCCCTGCGATCACCGGGATGCGTCCGCCGACCTCCTCGACAGTGATGGCGATGACTCGCTCGTACTCCTCATGGGAGAGGGTGACCGCCTCCCCGGTCGTCCCGCATGGCACGATCCCGTCGGTCTCGTGTTCCAGGTGCATCCGGAGCAAACGACGGAGGCCGGTCTCATCGATCTGTCCATCGCGGAAGGGGGTCACCAAAGCCACGATCGATCCGGTCAACATCGTCCTCGCCTCCTCGAAAAAACGTTATAACGTTCGAACGTTCAAACGTTTAAACGTTCAGTTTACAGTGCCGCAAGCGCCACCTTGGCCTCCCGGACGTACCGGGAGGTCTTATAGGCCGTTACCACTTTGTCGTACATCTGCTTGGCCTGTGCCTTCTGCCCGGCAGCATCGTAACACCGTCCGGCGTCGATGAGGAGCCGGGGGGCGATGAAGGACGTCGCAAACTGTTCGGCCGTCTGCTGGTATCGCTTAGCCGCGTCGAGATATTTCCCTTGCTGTTCTCCACACGCCGCCATCCCGGCCATCGCGGAGATCGTCAGCAACTCGTCCTCGTCCTGATGGTCATTCAAGTATCGCTGGAAGGTTTTGAGTGCGTCGTCCGTACGGCCGACATGAAAGTAGGCGTTGCCCAACGCGATCGCCGCCTCCCCGGCGCTCCGCGTCCCGTCATGCTCCCTCAAGACTCGCTCATAGGCCGGAATCGCTTCTTTGTACTGCCCTCGCTGAGCGGCGATCTGCGCGGGCGCGAGCAGGCGAGCCGCTTCCTCGTCGCGCGATTGCCTCATCCGGGAATACAGGTACCCGGCTCCTCCCGCCACGACGACCACCCCAACGATGATAAACACCTGCTGGACGTGCCGGAGCAGGTAATCACTCGCGCGATAGACGAATTCCACGAACGTATCATGCTTCACTTCTCGTCGTTGCAGTTTCTTCCTGACCGCCACTGCGTTTCCCTCCGATATCACGGATGACCCTGATGAAACAACCGGACGACACCGCTCCCATCCCCACCCGTCACTCATAGGGCAATATAGGAAGGAGAGACCGGAAGTCAAGCGGTTTCCTGTGTCATCTGTAGATCACTTTTCACTTGACAAACAATCGCAGTCGCGTATCTTACGGAAACATCATGATGATAGCATTGATCGGTTCGATGTCCTGTCCAGGTCGTTCCTCATCTCTCTTCGGACACGCGACAGACATGCCAATCGGACGCACCCTTGTCTTACTACTTCCTCTCCTCTTATGGAGCCTTGTGGGATTCCCTGTCCCGCTGTAAGGGAATCGCCGGACGCGCTCCATTCCCCAGTCCGTTTCCGAATTCGTGTCACTCCACCTGTGGAGAATGAATCAACTCAAGAACCGAGGATGCCGCATCTTGCATACCGGGTCGGTCGCATAAAGGGGGTCTCACATGGAATTGACAGGTGCTGAAATCGTCGCTGAGTGTTTGCTCAGGGAGAAGGTGGACCTCGTGTTTGGCCTGCCGGGCGGTGTGGTCATCCCCCTGTATGACGTGCTCCGGCGGACGCCCAAGATCCGCCATATCCTCGTCCGTCACGAGCAGGGCGCGGCGCACATGGCGGACGGGTACGCGCGCGCGACCGGGAAACCCGGCGTCTGCATCGTCTCCTCAGGGCCGGGGGCGACGAATACCGTGACCGGCATCGCCACCGCATACATGGACTCGATCCCGATGGTGATCTTTACCGGCCAGGTGCCGGTCCATCTCATCGGCAACGACGCGTTCCAGGAGGCGGACATCGTCGGGATCACCCGGCCGATCACGAAGCATAACTATCTGGTGAAGGAAGCCGGGGAAATCGCTGACGCGATCGCGGAAGCGTTCTACATCGCCACGACGGGCCGGCCGGGGCCGGTGTTGATCGACCTGCCCAAAGACGTGCAGGTCATGAAGGCGAAGTTTGAGTACCCTGAGCGCCCGCACGTCCGGGGGTACCGGCCGACGTATGAAGGCCATCCAGGCCAGATCAAGAAGGCGGTCGAGATGATCGTCGCGTCGAAACGGCCGGTGATCTACGTCGGCGGCGGGGCGATCCTCTCCGGGGCGGCCGACGAGGTTCGTGACCTCGCCTATCGCGCGCGCGCGCCGGTGACGACGACCCTCATGGGTCTGGGCGCCTTCCCGGAGACCGACTCGCTCTCCCTCAAGATGTTGGGTATGCACGGGACGTGGTACGCCAACACCGCGGTCATGCAGTGTGACCTGCTGATCGCCATCGGGGCCCGGTTCGACGACCGGGTGACGGGCAAGTTGTCCGATTTCTCCCTCCAGTCCAAGAAGATCCACATCGTCATCGACCCGGCGGATATCGGGAAGAATGTGCAGGTCGACCTGCCGATCGTGGGGGATGTGAAACGGGTGCTCCAGCAACTCAACCCGCTCATCACCAAACCGTTGGGTACCGACGAGTGGCTCCAGCAGATCGAAGTCTGGAAGCGGGAGCATCCGTTGACGTACGAGAGCACGGCCAGTTGCCATGAGGAAGGTCTGGACGGTGGGTCTGACGGCACTGCTCCCCCCTCGCACATCCCGCTCCGGGCGCAGTACGTCATCCAGAAGATCGGAGAGATGACGCACGGGGACGCGATCGTGGTCACAGACGTCGGACAGCATCAGATGTGGGCGGCGCAGTGGTATGGGTTCACGAAACCCCGGAGCATGATTACCTCCGGGGGACTGGGGACGATGGGGTTCGGCCTGCCGGCCGCGATCGGGGTCGCCTTCGCTGTCAAGGACCGGCCGATCGTCGTCATCAGCGGGGATGGCAGCATCCAGATGAACATCCAGGAAATGGCCACCGCGGTCGGCTGCCGGCTGCCGATCAAGATCGCCCTGTTGAACAACGGCTATCTCGGCATGGTCCGCCAGTGGCAAGACCTCTTCTACGGCAAACGGTTCTCGGAAGTCGACCTGCGGGAATCGAACCCGGACTTCGTCAAGCTGGCGGAAGCCTTCGGCGCGGTCGGGCTGCGGGTGTTTAAAGACGAGGACGTGGAAGAAGCGTTCGCGGAAGCGATGAAAGTCACGGATCGTCCCGTCCTGATCGATTTCGTCATCGGGGAGGAGGATAATGTCTTCCCGATGATCCCGGCTGGCGCGGCTGCCCATGAGATGCGGGAGAGTTGACTGGAGAATGGGAACTGGGAACTGGAAAATGGGAAATGGGAAAGAGGAACTGGAAAAGACGATCAGAGTGAGGCCGTTCCCCTCTTTTTCCTGTTCCTGGCCATTTTCCATTTTCCATTTTCTGTGAGAAAGGGAGCGGGAATGCGACGTCATACGATTTCTTTGATCGTCGAGAACAAGTTTGGAGTCCTGGCGCGCATCGCCGGCCTGTTCAGCGGCCGCGGGTTTAATATCGACAGCATCAGCGTCGGAGAATCCGTCGAACCCGGCACCGCCCGGATGACGATCGTCACGCAAGGGGATGAGATCATCATCGAACAGATCATGAAACAACTCAACCGGCTGATCAACATCATCCGCGTCGTCGACCTGACGGACGACAGTTTCATCAACCGGGAATTGGCCCTCATCAAAGTCAACGCGAGTGCGGGCACGCGGCCGGAGATCGTCCAGATCGCGGAAATCTTCCGGGCGAAGATCGTCGATATCAGTCAGAAGACCTTAACGATCGAGGCGACGGGGAACGAGGACAAGATCGACGCGGTCATCGGGATGCTGCGTCCGTTTGGGTTGAAGGAGATCGCCCGGACGGGACGGGTCGCCCTCAGCCGGGAGTACCGGGGCAAGGATCAGCCGCGTCAACCGGCCCCGGCGGCCCCGGTGTGGGAGCGGGAGCGGCTGAACATCGCGGCGGACCCAGCGTAAGCTTATTCTTCAAAGGAGCCTTCTACATGGCACGGATGTACTATGACCGGGATGCGGATCTCGGCATCCTACGGGGGAAGAAGATCGCAGTCATCGGCTACGGCAGCCAGGGACACGCCCACTCACAGAACCTGAGGGATTCCGGGCTGGATGTCATCGTCGGCCTCCGGCCGGGGAAATCCTGGGAGGCGGCGTCGAAGGATGGGTTCGAGCCGAGGATCGTGGCGGACGCGGTGGCTGAAGCGGACATTATCATGCTCCTCGTGAACGACGAATTACAGGCGCGGCTGTACAACGGGGAGATCAAACCGCATCTGAAGGTCGGGAACGCGCTGGCGTTCGCGCACGGGTTCAACATCCACTTCGGGCAGGTCGTGCCTCCCCCCGACATCGATGTCTTCATGGTCGCGCCGAAAGGTCCGGGCCATCTCGTTCGCCGGGTGTACACGGAAGGCGGCGGCGTGCCGTCGATCCTGGCCATCCACCAGGACACCACCGGAAAGGCCAGGGACATCGGCCTCGCCTACGCCAGGGGCATCGGAGCGACCCGGGCCGGGGTGATCGAGACGACGTTCAAGGAAGAGACGGAGACCGACTTGTTCGGCGAGCAGACCGTCCTCTGCGGGGGGTGCACCGCGCTCGTCCTCGCTGGGTTTGAGACGCTGGTCGAAGCCGGGTACCAGCCGGAGATCGCGTACTTCGAATGCCTCCACGAACTCAAGCTGATCGTCGACCTGATGTACGAAGGGGGCATCGAGCACATGCGCTACTCCATCAGCGATACGGCGGAGTACGGCGACCTGACACGCGGTCCTCGGATCATCACGGAGGAGACGCGCGCGGAGATGCAGCGGATCCTCAAGGCGATCCAGGCGGGCGAGTTCGCGCGGGAATGGATCGTCGAGAATCAGGCGAACCGGCCGGTGATGAACGCGCTGCGCCGTCACGCCGCCGAGCATCCGATCGTCACGGTCGGCCAGGAGCTCCGGAAGATGATGAGTTGGATCAAGAAATCGCGGTAAACGCGACGTAAGGAGGTAGACCGATGGAACTGCGCAAGGTTGATGTGTTTGATACGACCCTGCGGGATGGCGAGCAGGTCCCGGGGGCGTCGTTGAACCGGGATGAGAAATTGGAGATCGCCTTTCAATTA
>JACQVL010000039.1 GCA_016209865.1 Candidatus Latescibacterota bacterium
GAGCCGGGTTCCAGTCGGCCTGCAGCGCGTGGTTAGACGCCTTTTCAGATCTCCGTATGATCATATTGAAGAGTCAGAAGCCGTGCCCGAGAAAACTGTAATTTACAGGGCCCCTGAAGTACTCTCAACTCTATTTCCAGTGTGAAATAATAGGAATCAACACAGCCTAGACAGTCCAAAAGCACTGCTACTGTATATCTTCTGCGATTTTGCTTCTTCTCGATTTGCAGGGAATCCGGCGAAACGTAGAGCAACTCAATTGTATTCCCTTGATACTCCTGGTTGAAATAGTGAAGGTCTGTGTCGTAATCAGCCCCATGGGTCGCTCGAGTTGAGTTCGGTTTCTTGATCCGCGGCCAATCCCAAGCTTTAGGCAATGCCTCGTAGAACATCCGTCCGGTCAAAATCCCCTGTTCACATAAGATCGCTATTTGATCCCTGGGATTGCACTCTTCGGAGAGATAATTTCCAGACAAATAGAAACGGAAGGCCCCCTTTTGGTAAGTCGTATAACTGATATAACCGTTGCCTCGGAAGACTTCCACTCTTTGAGGAGGAATCGCTTGAAATGCCTGAGAGGGCATTATACGCGATGGAGTCGTACAACCTATCAACAAGGCGGATATTAGGCTGACAATGAGGCTCTGCCACATGCCTTTCATATCTCTCCAATTATCATATCAACCTCATCACAAGCCTCAAAAGGCGTCTAACGCCCCCGCTCAGCCGCTGGAACCCGGACGACAAGGCCTCCAAGAGGCTGAGCGGTGGAATCAAGTCCAGCGGATCGAAAAGCCGAGCCGGGTTCCAGTCGGCCTGCAGCGGGTTGTTAGCTGGCAGGACTTTCTACCCTTACGATCCCCCTCGCGGCAAACCATTCCCTCAGCGCGGGGACGGACCGGAACTGGTGCGCCCGAATCCCCACCGACTCGGCCCGTTCCACATTCCTCACCGAGTCATCAATAAACAGGCACTCGTGGGCGGCACACCCTACCTCGGCTAAGACATGCTGAAATGTCTCCACCTGCCGTTTCGTCCTCCCCATCTCAAAGGACAAGAACCGCCGCTCGAACCCTGCGAGAAAGCGATGCGTCGCCTCGATATACTCCCACCACTCCTTCCCATGATCGGACAGGAGCACCAGCCGATACGCCTGGAGTGATGCAAGGAGTTCAGGCATCCCTGGAACGGGCCGTTGGAAGGCTGCCCGCGCCAAGGCCCCCAACTCATCTGTCGCGATACTCCATTGGGTCCGGGTCAGAACCTGGTGCCAGTACATGGCCTCGGACATCTGGCCCTCCACCAAGGCGACTAACGGCGGACCGCCCAAGCCGGGCAACACGGTCTCTTGGGGAATCCGGAGGCGAGTGGCCAACGGCTCCACGACGCCATAGAGGCCCTCAATGAGCACCTCGGACAAATCGAAGATCAGGACGGGACGCATACTCAACTCCGAGGCCCTGCCAGCTAACATTAACTGTACGGAAAGATATCTATAGCTGCTCCTACCACCGTGGCCTTGTCGCTGTCATCGAGCTTTGATCCAGCAAGCATGGTCGGTTGAGCGTATGAGACGGTGTGTTTGCTCGGTCAGCCGCGCCGAGGGCGATGAAATTCCACTATCGTACGAGAACGCGACCGATTCTTCGTCTAATTAGAGGACTCCTTGCAAGGCCGAATCTCTGGGGCAGACGCTCGGTCACGGATGGGGAACCCGCTCTTCTTCGGATGCCCTGATCCTGAGCGACAGGGGACAAGTCATTGCCGGAGGATCGGTTATTGTATTGTGTCATACTGGAACCAGAATGTCAAGGAGTATTTCACTCCGGAGTCCCCGATGGACACGCCTCCGAAAAAACTCCTCGACCAGGTGCGTGAGGTGGTACGACTCAAACACTATTCGCTCCGCACTGAAGAGAGCTATGTCTCCTGGATCCGCCAGTATATCGTGTTTCATCAGATGCTCCATCCCAAGGACCTGGGCCGTCAGGAACTGGAAGCGTTCCTTACTCACTTGGCAGTCGACCAGCACGTGGCCGCCTCCACTCAGAACCAGGCGCTGAGCGCGCTGCTCTTCCTGTACCGGGAAGTCCTGCAACTCGACGAGGACTGGATCATCGAAGCGATTCGGGCAAAACAGCCGCACCGATTGCCCGTCGTCTTGACGAAGGCGGAAGTCTTCACGATCATCACCGCCATGTCAGGGATGCACCAGTTGATGGCCAAACTCCTGTATGGCTGCGGAATGCGGTTGATGGAGTGTGTCCGGCTGCGGGTGAAGGATGTCGATTTCGCCCAACATCAGATTGTGATTCGAGCGGCAAAGGGCATGAAGGATCGGGTGACGGTGCTCCCCGACAGTCTGATCCTCCCGTTGCAGGAACGGTTGAACCATGTGAAGTTGATGCATGACCGGGATCTCGCCCTGGGGTACGGTCACGTCTATCTCCCGTTCGCCCTGGAACGCAAGTATCCCCACGCCAGCCAGGAGTGGGGCTGGCAGTATGTCTTTCCGGCAAAGAGCCTGTCGTCCGATCCCCGGACCGGACTGCGCCGCCGACACCATGTCCATGAGAGCAGTCTGCAGAAAGCGGTGAAAGCAGCCGCCCGCTTAGCCGGCATCGTTAAACACGTGCATTGTCATACCTTCCGGCATAGTTTTGCCACGCATCTGCTCGAACAAGGGTATGATATCCGAACGGTGCAGGAACTGCTCGGCCATGCGGATGTGAAGACGACGATGATCTATACCCATGTCCTCAACCGAGGAGGCATGGCCGTCCGCAGTCCGCTGGATGCCCCTGCGGGAGAATATACGCCCGTCCCTAAGACCTGAGTCCATTTGCGGTGCGGCCATCGTTTGACCGTAAAGAACGCAGAGGGACGAATGGGCGAGTGGGCGAGAATGTCCTTGCTCTCTCCCTGTCTGCACCCCATATTCTGAGTCAAGCCTCAACGTCACAGGCTCTTCAAAGATTTTGGGGGTCAAGACAGGAGCCGGAACATGGATTTGGATGACGCGCTCTCACACATGCAGGCTGATGGCTGGTACGTGAGAGAACATCGTCCCGCCCGTCCCCCCAGAGGTGTACGACCGGCTGCCCGACGATGTGCGACCGTTGTACCGGCACTGGGTGAAAGGGGAGAGATAGACGCGGACACCAGTTCCGTCCTCTACAGGTATCCTCTGCAACAAGGAGCGACATCGTGCGCTTGATGACGACAGACGTCTGGTTCAGGTCTCGCCGCGATCTCAATTTCCCCTCGGTGTTTCGTAACCACCAGGGCACACTCTTCCTGGCGTTCACGATCGGGACGCATGGTCAGGATGAACGGTGGGTGGCTGTGATGAGCGAGGATGAGGGAAGCACCTGGCTGCCAGATACCAACCCGATCCTGTACGGAAGCGCACTCCCCTGGATGACGCGACCCTACCCGCTCGCCGGCCATCCGAAGATGCGGGTGGTCGGCCCGCTGCGGGATGGCTCGTGGCTGGGGTACTCAAACACAGAAGGGGAGTGGTCTCCCCAACTCCGTACCTATCGCTCGTATGACGATGGACAGGCCTGGACGGAGGAGTTCTGGGCACTCGGCGGGCTCGGACTGGACCGCCGCCTGTTCCCGTTTGGAAGCCTCGTGGAAGAGGAGGACGGGACTTTACTGGTGCCCTTGTACGGCTATCAAGGCCCGTATTTTACGCCCGGCTCGTATGAGACGTGGGTGGGAGCGGTGCGGCCAGGGGAGATGTGGGTCCATCCCCGTGGCCGGGTGGCGCACGGCGCTGGCCAGGGCTGGGCGGAAGGCCCGTGCGAGCCAGCACTCGTGCGGTATCCCGATGGACGCATGATCTGCGTGATGCGCACCAGCGGTCAGCACGATCCTCTCATCCAGTGCGACTCGAGAGACGGTGGACAAACCTGGAGCGACCCCGCCATCCTGGATACAGAAGGGGTCGCCCCCCTGGCCGTGCAACTGCCCGACAGGGGGCCGACGATGCTGGTCTATGGCCGGCGCACGGGGGACCACGACGGGGTCGTTCTCCGCCTCTCGACGGACGAGGGTCAACACTGGAGCGACTCCGTCTGGGTCTATGAAGGGGTGGGATGTAACTATGCTAATGCGCTGGTCGATGGAGCGGATCGCGTCACCGTTCTCTATGCCGCTTCGCACTTCACTTACACTCCGGCCGGCCGGCCCCAGTTCCGACCCGAAGGCTGGAATGAGGTCCGAGCCACGCAGGTCACGTTGTAGACCGGCGACGCTACGCGTCCAGCAGATACCGCATCTCCGGCGTCAACCGCCGCGCGATCATCTGCCGCAGGATGACAAACCCGTGTTCGTCGAGCGAGCGTTGTTCGTCCGGTGTCAGGGTGTGTTCCCGGACGCCGAGGTTCCACAGCGCGGTCTGGATGTCCATCGTCACTGTCCTTTTTTTAGATAATGGCGGCGAGCGAGGAATCTTGCTCCTTCAATAACTTCGGCTCTACGAACAACGTTTTCTCGTGCGTAAACACCACCTGGCCCGGCTTTCCGTCCTTCTGCTTCCTGACGTACCGGCGTTCGGTATAATCGACCGCCACCGTCGTCGACCCGCGCGCTTTGCTGAAGTACGCGGCCACACACGCCGCTTCGTACCGGGCAGCCTGGCTCGGCATCGCCTTCCGGCCCTCCCGGCGGAGGATGACGTGTGACCCCCCGATCCCACGGGCATGAAACCAGAGATCATCCGGGGCTGCCGTCTTCGTGAGCACTTCGTTCTCCCGGTCGTTGCGGCCGACCAGGACGACCCAGCCGTCCGCCGTCAGAAACCGGCGAGGATGGATGTCCCCCGCCTTCCGCTTCGGCTTCGGCCGACCTGTCGCTTTCGTCCCATCCCGCGACTCCCGGATCAGCTCCCACCGGACACACTCGCGATGAACACGCTCGACTACCCCAGCGCCCAGTTCCCCCTCCATCCTGCCGCGTAACGTCCGGACGCGCTCAAGCCGTTCCCGCGCCTGCGCCAGCCGCCGCTCGATGATCGCCCGGCCATCCCGCGCTTTCTTCGCGTGCTTGAAGTACGCCTTCGCGTTGTCCGCCGGACTCAACGCCGGGTCGAGCGGAATCCGGAGGAGCGATTGCCCAGGGTCGTACAGGTCGGGAACGGCCGCTTCTGGTTGCCCGCGCCGGAGGACGGAGAGGTGGGCGGTCAGCAGGTCGCCGTACTTGCGGAACTCGTCCCCCCGCGCAGCCTTCGCCAAATCGTCCGTCAGGTTCACGACGAGCCGGTCGAGCCGGGCGACGTCATCGGCGAGGACCCGGCGGAGACGGGTGGCCTGCTGGCGGACCCGGTCGACCTCCGCCCGGGCCGCGTAGAACCGAACGATCGCCTCGCTCATCGTCGCACAGACGATGCGGCGGTCCGGCGGCAGGGATGCTAACGGGATGGCCGACAAGATGCCCGGCTGACCGGCTGGGTCGAGACCGATCATCGGCATCCATCTGCCCGTCCGGACCCGGTCGATCACTCCCGCCAGGCTGGCCGACAGCCGGGCGCGCCGTTCGTCCGGGGAACACCGGACAACCTCATCCGCCTCAGTCAGCCCCGCACCGGCCACGACCTCCCGCGCCATGGCCGGACTCAACCCGCCCACTCGCCCGACGAGGCGCGTGACGAGCGATTCCGGAGTCTCCGCAGCAGCCAC
>JACQVL010000340.1 GCA_016209865.1 Candidatus Latescibacterota bacterium
CACATCTGCGGGCAAAACCAGAGGCCGAATCGCATCCCGGCCTGATGAACCTGGTGAGAAAGAGAAGCCAGCCCCCGTGGATACTTGACGCGATCTTCCTGTTGCCAGTTTCCCACGCCCGTGAACCAGTCACCCGACCCGTTTTTACACGACCCGTCATACCAACTGGCATCCACGTAGAACAACTCGACCCCTAAGTCAGCGGCGAACGGAATCTCGGCCAGAATGCCCTCCTCGACCCCTTCTGCCTCAGTCCCCCAGATATCGTAGGCGACCCACGGCGTGTGAGGGAGTTTCGGTGCCATCACGTACATCCGAAGATAGTCGTGCAGGTCCCGGAGCGCATCATCGAGATCACCGTGGGAGACGCCGAGGAAGACACGCGGCGCGGCCAGCGTTGCGTTCGGGGGAAGGTCATGCCTGACGTGCTCCAGGGTATAATGCAGGAGAACCTGCGAGTCTTGCCGTTCCAGGCTCATCTGCCAGTAGCTCTCCCATTCGATCCCCACGAATAAGATTTCCTGGGCATGCGTGTTTTCCAGGACAAACCATCCCGCGGAATCTGGTCGGTTCCATTCTCCGCCCCTCAGCGTAAAAGCCCGATCCAACGTCGCTTCGTGTTTACGATAATCGTACCGCGTCACCCAATGGACTTTGTAGGGAGCTGTCCCATCTCGCAGACGGATCGACAGGGGACCGAAGGAAGGTGGAGTGGTCAGGAGTTCTTCACCGCTATTCCGCAACGAGGCCCCGAATGCGACCACGCTGACGCCCGGGAAACTCGTCAGAGTCCAGTCGAGTGTCAGACCATCTGGCCGCGTCCATGCGACGAACAGGTGTTCGGCGTCCGATGCCGTTTTCAGCAGCGGCTGCCCGGCCAGGGTGAAGGAAGTCTCCATCCCGTCGGCAGGATCGCCTCCCTGCGAAAGAGAAGGACCGAGAGGAGTCCCGGAGGCGACCCAGTTGAACCCTGTCGCCAGGTTTGTCACGCTCTGTGCGAGCAGCCTGTTGCCGTCGCGCGAAAGGGCAACGGTGATGCGGGAGTTGTGGAGGATGATAGAATCCATAGCGAGAGCTCCTTTCTGGTCCCTGAACCTTGACTCCTGTTATGTATCGTTCCCGCGCAATGCCCCCAGGAATCGCTCGTGGATTCCCCCGAACCCGCCGTTGCTCATGAAGACGACGTGGTCGCCCGGCTGTGTTCGTTCCGCCAGATGCTCGACGATCGCGGGAATGTCGGGCAACTGGATTGCGTCTTTCCCCCGTTGCCGGAGGTCCGCGATGAGTCGCTCGATCGAAAGCCGGTTGTCTTCGGGGGCTTTGTGCGGGTTGAACACCGGCGCGAGGACGACCCGGTCCGCCGCGTCGAACGCCCGGCCGTAGGCGTCCTGGAACACACGCCGGATCGTCGTGGCCGTCCGGGGTTCGAAGACGGCCCAGATTCGGGCGGCCGGGTAGGCGGCCCGGAGCGCCCGGAGGGTCACGTCGACCGCGGTCGGATGATGGGCGAAATCGTCGTACACCGTGACGCCGTTGACGACCCCGCGGACTTCCAGCCGCCGTTTCACGCCGGGGAACGACCGGAGGTTGTCGCTGGTCGTCTTCCAGGACAGCCCGATAGCGTCGGCCACGGCGATGACGGCGAGCGTGTTCTGGACGTTGTGCTCACCATAGAGGGGAACGGAGACCTGGCCGCGTGAGCGCCCGTCGTCCAGCACCTCGAACCCCGTGCCGGCCGGGGAGACCCGAATATCGCGGGCGGCCCATCGGGCATCCAGGCCGAAGCCGAACGTGTGGACGGGGCAGAATGCGCCGGAGAGCAAGGAGCGGACCGCCGGGTCGTCCCCGTTGGCGACGAGCAGGCCGTTCCGGGGAATGAGATTGATGAGTCGTTTGAACGCTAAGACGATCTCATCCAGGCTTCCGTAGATGTCCGCATGGTCGAATTCGATGTTGTTGATGACCACGATCTCCGGGAGGTAGTGGAGGAACTTCGCCCGCTTATCGAAAAACGCGGAGTCGTATTCATCCCCTTCGAGGACGAAGTACTCGCCCTGGCCGAGCTTCGCCCCGGTCTCCCAGTCGACGGGCACGCCCCCGATGATGGCGCTCGGGTCGAGGCCGGCCCGGTCGATCGTCCACGCTAAGAGTGCCGTCGTCGTCGTCTTGCCGTGCGTGCCGGTGACGACGAGCGACCGCTTCCCCCACAGGAAGAATTCCTTCAACGCTTCGGGCATCGACAGGTACCGGGTCTTCCGATCGAGCACCGCTTCCGCTTCCGGGTTGCCGCGCGAGACGGCGTTGCCGATGACGACCAGGTCGGGTGCCGGCTCTAAGTGGGCCGGGTCGAATCCCTGGGAGACGGGGATGCCCTGCCGTTCGAGCACCGTGCTCATGGGCGGGTAGACGTCCCGGTCGCTGCCGGTGACGTGATGGCCTTGCGACTTGAGCATCACGGCCAGCGCGCCCATGCC
Organism: Candidatus Latescibacterota bacterium; assembly: GCA_016209865.1. Lineage (GTDB taxonomy): Bacteria > JAAXHH01 > JAAXHH01 > JAAXHH01 > JACQVL01 > JACQVL01. The sequence continues at coordinate 2,475 of JACQVL010000340.1, forward strand.
GGTGCCGCAGATGGCGATGAAGTGGATATGCAGGGGGGATCGGGGACTCACGGTCTGGGAAGATGCCGGCTGGTCAGGCCACGGAGCTTGCGGCGGACGGCGTCGTAGAACAGGCTATCGGGATACTTGGTCAGGATCGTCTCGTACGCGGCGATGGCCTGCGGGATGTCATGGAGACGGGTTTCGTACACCTCGGCAATCCGGCGCTGCGCCTCGGCGGCGTGCCGGCTGATCGGGTACCGCTCGATCAGGTCACGGTAGGCGGCGATCGCTTCGAGGGGTTTCTCCATGCCGGTCAGGAGCGCCCCGATCTCCAGGATAGCCGCGTCGCTGACCGGGGTGGCCGGATGGGCGTTCAGGAAGAGCTTGTACTGGTCGAGCGCCTCGTTCGGCCGGTATTGCCGGGCGAGCAGGCGAGCCTGAACGTACACCCGGAGGATGTCGTCCCCGGCTTCCCTCGTCTCGTCGATCAACAGGCTCCAGTGGAGGGCGTCGTTCGCGTACACGCCCCCCGGGAAGCGCTGGGCCACGTCCTGAAACTGCGCGGCCGCGTCGTCGAATCGTCCCTGGAACAGGGCCAGTTCGGCCAACCCAAACGAGGCGTGTTCCTTCGCCCGGTCGCCGAAATCCGGCAGCCCGGACTCCTTCGGGTTCAAGATCGCCTTGTACTGCGCGATGGCATCCTGGAGGCTCCCGGAGGCCACCTGGCAGTCGGCGAGACGGAACAGACAGTCCTCCCGGCGGGGGGTCTTGGGCGCGGACGCCAGGAGCGACCGGTACGTGTTGAGGGCGGTTTTCGGGTCGTACTGCTTCGTGAGCTGCAACTCGGCGATCTGGAACGTGGCCTCCTCGCTCTCCCGCGTCCGGGGAGCACGCTCCACGACCTGACGGTAGACCGTGAGGGCCTCATCCACCCGGCCGAGCGCGACGAGGGATCGCGCCAGGCCGAGGGACGCCCGAGCGAGCAAGACGAGAGGAAGTGCCCCGTTCTGCACGCTCTGGTACGCCCGGATGGCATCCTCGAAGAACTGCTCTCGTTCACACCACGTCGCGAATTCCAGCAGATAGATGCCTTTCCCACCCGTCAGGCTCTCGGCCTGCTGGTACTGCTCGAACGCCTGGCCCGGCTGACCGCGCCGGATGTAGAAGTTGCCGAGGAGCTTGAAGACCTCGACACGCGGGGGGGGCGTCGCGGCGGCTTCTTTCAGGGCGAGTTCGACCGCCTCCACGCCCTTCTGGTCGGCCAGGCCCTCGATCTGGTCATCGATCATCGCGAACTGGGCGGGCTGGGCTTTCAACCAGAGCAGGTACTCACCGACCGCGTTACGGATGTCCGAGAGGGCGGTATACAGCCCGGCCAGCTCGAGCGCGAACGCGGCAGGCTGCTTGCTCACCGAGCGCCCGCGCCGGTACGTCTCCGCTGCCTCATCGAACAGCCCGTGTTCCGCGTAGAGTGTCGCGACCAGCCGGTACGTCCCTTCACCCCGCGGGTCGATCTCAAGCATGGCCTGACCCTGCGCCCGGCCCTCGTCGGTTCGTTCCGACCGGAACAGCGCATCCGCCAGCATCCGCCGGTAGACGAGGTTTTTCGGGTCCCGTTCGACCTGGCGGTTGAGCAACGCGATCGCTTTGTCATACCGCCTTACCCGGAGGTAGAGCCGCTGGAGGGCGGAGAGCGCCTCAGGGTGAGCCGGGGAGACGGTCAGGATGCGTTCATACAGGGTGATCGCCGCTTCAACCTGGCCGGCCTGTTCGAGCTGGCGGGCTTTCGGAAGATCGGCCGACGGGTCTGCCCGTTGCGGGATGAACACCGGCACGACGGATCGCGGGGGCGGGGTCGGCTGGGTCTGAGCGCGGACCGGGGATATGGACCCGGCGAGGACCAGGAACAGGAGCAATGCGCGTCGTCTCATGGCATCTTCGGGCTTGGCAAGGCGGAATCACGGTGGGCCGCGGAGAGGGGCGAGGACGGGGCCGGCGGAATCAGACCCTCCTCATGGAGTGTCTCATACAGGAGGTCCGCCACCATGCGATGCCCTTCCTCGTTCCAGTGTCTGACGTAGAGTGACCGCCCAGTGCGTGCCGTATACTGCCGAAACAGCTCAAACGTCGGGAGGAATGGAATTCCATACTCCTGGCAGATGGCGGCGAGCCGTTTCGTGGGTTTTTCCAGGTCCCAGTCCCGCTCATTCATGACGGGGTAGGTTCGGCGGGCCGCGTCTATCCCCTCGACCTCCAGGACGGATGACGTCGTGAACACCATGAACGGAATATCCCGGTCTGCGAGGTCACGGTGTATCGCCCCGACCAGACGCTTCGTGACCTCCCAGGCGGCCGTCCATTCCGGCGACTCCTCGTTCCGGTAGACATAGAAATCGAGCGGAACCCCATCGACTGACATGCTGTTTTGCCCCGCTCCCAGGAATCCAGAGAGAGAGCCTGCCTCGACCGTGATCCCCTTATACAGAAGATACAAGAACTTCGATGAACGCAAGATTGTACGGTACGTCGGAGGAGAATGAAAGCTGATCAGCGACAGGGTATCGTGCTGAACCGCAAAATAGGGCATCCAGGGGATGCCATTCAGCGTCCGTGAATTATTCACCACGTCATTCGACGTGCAGAAACAGAGCAGGACCAGGTCGGGATGCAACCCCAACCCCTGATGTTTGAGTTCCAGGTACTCCTGCGCCGTCCCCTGTCCCTGGCGCCCGAAGTTGAGCACCTCATACCGGGACCCGTCGCGGGACTGATCGTTCAGCCGTTGTTCAAGGAGCTTGTGAAACGTCTTCTCCAGCGGCATCTGGGTGGCTTCGACGAACGAGTCGCCCAGAACCAGGATACGGAAGGTCTCCGGTGCCTTCTCATCTGGATACTCATGATCGCGCCACCCCCGCGAGTTGATGCTGATCCGTATTCTGGTCCCTTCGTTGACGTACCAGCCCTTCGCGTTGGGGATCAACGTGACACCGAAGACGGGGTCCGGCTGCGTCAGGGGATCAGAGTTGAGCGGGAATAGACGTAAGATGGCCTCCCCGAAGAGGGCAGAGACGAACAGGGAGCACAGCAAGAGCACGAGGTTTTTCTTCATCTACGCGCCCCTCTCAGAAAAAGAGGGGTCACGACTCAGGTTCTGAAGCATCATGGGGTTTGTTCTTGCGGGATCTCCGACAGTGTCCGGAAGTACGCCCGGATGAGGTCCTCGTACTCCTTCGGGTACATCCCATCGCGGAGCGCCCGGAGTAGGTCGTCTCGCAGGGGTTGATTCTGTTCCATCAGGCTGGCCGGGAGGTCCTTTGGTGAGGGCCGGCTCACCACGTCCTCACCCGGCTTCGACTGCCGCTTCTCGTCGTAATCGCGTTCACGAAGCGAGCGCTGTGCGTCGAGGAGCCGGGACAGGATGCGCTGCTGGCGGTCGATCAGCCGGGGGTCGGCGTGTTGTTGCTGGAGCGACTGGACGGATTCCTTCATCTCCCGCTCGATCTCGCTCAGCCGGCCCAAGACGTCAGAGCGCTGTCCCATCTCGCGCTGGAGCTGTTCGAGACTCTTGCGAAGCGCCTCCTGCTCCGCCGCCAGCCGGGCGATCGTCGCCCGCTCCTCCATCGTCATCTGGTCCCCGGTCCGTCCCTGTCCCTGCTGCATCATCTGGTTCAACTGCTCGTTGACTCCCGACTGTTGCTGGGCCATGGCTTGCAGTTGGGCGAGCATTTCCATCAGGCCGGTGGCGGACCCGGCCGCGTTCAGGTCGTCCATCGCCTGTCGGAGCGCCAGGACAGCCCGGTTTAGGGCCCGCATCGCCTCCCCCTGCTGCTGGGAAGCCGTCGCCCGGTTCCGCTGCTCTAACCCGGTGCTTGCCGCCTGCATGCGCGACAGGCCTTCGCCCAGCGCCTGGCCGGCCTGGGGGGAGACGAAGAAGCTCTTCTGCGCCGTCTGGAGAAGCTGATCCGCCACCCTCGACGCGCCCTTGAGGAGACTCTGCTGTTCCTCAGCCAACTCTTGCAGTCTGGCCGCCCGGCTGTCTGATTGAGCCGTCCTGGATCGCAGCGTCTCCTCTCCTTGCGACAGGTCGAGCAGGTCGTGCATCGCCCGGCGCATTTCCCCGGCGATTTCTTGCTTCTGTCCCGCCTGCATCTGCGCTTGCGCCCGTTGGAGCCGTCGCGCCATCTCGGATAAATCCTGTTCCACCTCTTGCTGTCCCTGCACCGCCTGGCCCATCTGCCCGGCCGCTAACTGCTGGCTGATCCGGCCCATCTTCTGCGGCATGCGCTGCCGCTGGATGGATTCCATCGTCTCGCGGACCTCATCGGCTGGCAGGTTCGACTGCTGCTCCTCCATCGTCTTCGCCAGGTCGGACAGTTCCTGCTCCATCCCTTCGGTGTCGCGCTGCAGGGCCGATTCTTTCTCGGCCAGATTCTTCGCGGCCTGCGCAGCCTGCTGCTCCGCGTTCTGGGTGGCGTACCGGATCTCTTCCTGGCGCCTGGCCAGCTCTTCCGCTTTCTTGACCGCCGCGTCCATCTTCTGCTCGGCCTGGAGCCGTTTTAAGATCGACAGCGTCCGCTCCAGACGCTTCATGAAGTCTTCCTGGGCGATCTTGAAATCCTTGACCGCCTGGGTGAGCTTCTGCTTGTCGAGGCCCTCCATCGACTTCTTGAGGTCTTGCATCGCCTTCCGCAGCTCCGGCGTGACGATTTCCTGGAGCAGCTTCTGGAGTTGGGCCATCTTCTCCAGCAACTGCAGGCTGCTCATGTCGTGCTGTTCGAGCTGCCCGGTCATACTCTCTAACGATTCGGCCACTTTCTTCAAGTCTTCAGCCATCTCCTGCTGCCTGGTCATGAGCGATTCGACATCTTTCTTCTTCTCCCAGGACAGGTCACGTTCCTGACCCGGCTCAGGCTTCTTCGCCAGGTCGCGCGCGAGGTCTTCCAATTTCGCCTTCACCTGTTTCTGTTCTTTGAGCATCTCTTCCAGACTCGTGATCTGCTCTGCCTGATTCGTCTCCATCTGCTTGTACATCTCCACCATCGAAGGGAACCGGACGGTGTACGTCTGACTCACTCCGCGTTTTGGACCGGAGACCGTATCGTTATCGTACACCTCAACGTAATACGTCACCGCGTCCTCAGGGAGCAGGCCGCTGTTGGACAGATCCCAGACGTACGGCTGGGAGAGGGTCGTCGTCTGCGGCTCAGCGATGGCGATGGGTTTGCGCTGTTCGTGGCCGTCTGCGCCAACCCGGTAGACAAGACGGAGCGCGGAGAAGCCGAAATCATCGGTGGCGGTGAGCATCAGCGGCACCATCATGTTCTCAGTCAGGTTCGTGTCCTGGCCGGGCGAGACGATCTGGACGTCGGGGGAGCGGTCGGGGATCACGCTGATCCGGTATTCAGGCGGGTCGACATTCGCCCGTCCTTCACGGTCGGTCAACTCGACCCGGTACCGGTCGTCCTTCCGGACCTGGAGGGTCGTGACGGCGGAGCGTCCGTTCACCGTCATCGGAATCCCGGCCGGGCGGAAGTCGCCGGCCAGTACCAGGCGGGCAGACGCGAGGGGACGGCTCGTTTCAACCGCGAGTGCGACGGACGTCCCTTTGAGCGCGATGATATCCCCCGTCCCATCGGCGGTCGTCCGGGGCGCCAGGCGGGTGTAAGCCGGGTACCGGTAGGTGAGATGGAGGGCGGTGATCACCGGGCGGTCGATGACGGTGAGAGTGAACGGCCGGCTGGTCGCGTCGCCCGCGTTGATGGTGTAAGCCAGGGTCTGCCGGATGTCCCGGATGGTGTAGAAGAATTCTGCGGGGGACCGTTTCGTCAGCGGAGTCTTCCGCCATGCCCGCCCTTCCTCCCGCATCACAGAGATCATCCCCTCATCCGGCATCTCGCCGGTCACCGCGACCGTGACCGTCACGTCACTGCCCTTCGAGACGGTCGCGTCGCCCGGTAAGACGGCGATCATCGTCCGCGGGGGAACCGGGTAGTCGATGAACGGATGCGACAGACGGACGAGGGAGGCGGAAAGCGGGCGGAACAGACTGATGATGAGGATCATGACGACGAGCACGGTGCCGCCGAGGACAGACGCGGCACGGGTGATCCGCCAGGCCGCCGCGGCGACGCTGAACTCGACGGCGTGCGCCGCCTGGACGGATTCGACGATGGCCGCATCGATCAGGACGGGGGAATACCGGGACTGATTGTCCTGACGCTGCCGCCAGAGCTGGAGGGCCATCGTCACCCGGTCGTTGAGGTCTGGGTAGTGCTGTTCGACTCGGCATGCCAGGGCCTCGTCGGTCGGAGTCCGGATCAACGAGCGTCCGCATCCCCAGGCGAACGCGGCGAGCACGACGAGCCCGCTGACGAGCAGCATCCCCTGCCGTCCGGCGGGGGACAGGCGAAAGACGGCCTCGACCGAGAGCGCCGCCACGGCGACGACACAGAGCGCCGCCAGTCCCAGCAACGCTCCCTGGATGAGCGTCACGCGCCGATCCTGCGCCCGCAGCGCGTCAAGACGCCGGACGAGGTCATCTCTGGCCGCGCTGGGAGAGAGGGAAAAGACTGGCAAAGCCAACGAGCACTCCTTCTGAACGATGAATGAAGTTCAATTCATCATTCTGCATTCATCATTCATCGTTGCACTAAAACCACTTCCATCCCCACGAGTACCCCAGTCCGATGTTGATCTCGGTCTTATGCGCGATGCCGGTCACGATGCTGTCCCGGTAGAAGAACAGATTCGTCCGGACGAGCAGGTCGACGGTTTTAAACAGGTTGATCCCGGCGGTGTTGTACCACTCGATCTGGGCTACACGGCTTTTCCCAGATGACAGGAAGGTCGACAGGTCGGAGGCATATCGGACGGCGGTGCCCCGGGCTCCGCGGTAGCGCGAGACAAATTCGATCCCGTATTCGACCGGCTTCGAGATTCCTCCCAGCGTCTCCTGCCGTCGCGCTCCGACCTGGTAGGTGAGGCCGGCCGTCAGGGTGGAACTCACCCCGGCGCTCGTCTTGGTCACCACGGAACGGCGTGAGGGACTCGGCGTAAAGACCGTATCGAACCCCAGGCCCCCATACGCCTGGACGGGAGCGGCCTGGCGTCCGCGTCGGTAGACGGTGTTGAAGCTGATCCGGTCGACGGATTCCTGGCTGGTCCCGCTCCCGAACCCGATGCGTCCGTATTCGAGTCGCCCCGTGTTGTCCAGGTGATGGAACTCCGTATCCCGTCGGATGACCAGGTCGAGCCGGGTATTCCAGGCGATCGAGGTCCGTCCGCCCAGGATCGGGACGTTCTGGGGCCGGTACGCGGCGACCCGGCTGTTGAGGGCGCTCTGGAGGGCGGCCCCGGCCGCCGTCAACCCCGTCTGCACGACCGCGCGTCGCCGGTACTGCTCGAACTCGGCCAGGCTGACTGGACCATGCCGGCGGCTGAAATAGTCCACGATGACGTTATTGAAGAGCAAATTCGTCTGTTCCTGGCCGGCCCCTTGAGCCAGGGTTGTATAGCCATCCCCGCCCGCCGCCAGGAATTGGTTGGTCGTCACGGAATACTGTTCGTTCGTGGCCAACGGCCGCCCATTGACCGTGCCCCCGCCGGACTCACTGGACACTCCGGCGATGATCAGATGCCGGTTCACCCCTTCCAGCGATTTGCTCCGGGCAAGCACCTCCCGGAGTTGCGAGCCGGTGAGCTTGAGGGTCACCAGCACGTCCCGGTATGTGATGATGGTATTCAGCCGGTCCCGACTGACGGCCCCCTGAAGCGGCTGAAGGTCGACCCCTCCGGCGTTCAGAATACCGATCTCGGTCCCGCACACCACCCGGATGATATTCGCCAGCAGGAGTCCGACCTCATCCGCCGACAACGGGCCCGCTACCTGGCCGACCGTTCGACTCATCTCGGCTCGATAGGCCGAATCCACCTGGGCGATGTACACCCCGACATCGGGTGCATCTGGGACCGTGCGATCCACCGGGATGCGATCCGCGTGGAATTCGACGGGACGGAATCGATCAGCCGCCCTGGTAAACCGGACCCGGACCCGGCCCAGGAACTCTCCGTAACGAGGGGTGGCGACGATGCGGACGCCGTTCGCCAGCTCCGTCAGGCACTCCGCTTCCTCGGCGGTGCGCGTCTCCGGCACATGGCCGCCAACGATGAGGTCGATCGACGGCACCCGTCCGGCCAGAGCCAGGTTCAGATCATGGCCGAGATGGCTCAACGCGATCACGTACTGGACGCGCTCCTCCTGGCGGAGGTGTTGCGCGGTCGTGCGTGCCGTCTCGACCGGGTCTGCTACCTTGATCCCGCGTGTGTTGAATGGGTTGGTGGTCCCGATTACGGCGGGAGCGGTCAACCCGATCACCCCGACCCGGAGACCGCCGAGTTCGTAGACGGCGTACGGGTTCGCCAGCAACCCCCCGGTCGATGGGTCGATGAGGTTGGCGGCCAGGATGGGCACGACGTTCCAGGCGATATGGCGCTTCAGGGGGTCGAGTCCGTAATCGAACTCGTGATTCCCGATCCCCATCGCCATATACCCGGCCAGCCCCATCGCGCCCAGGACGCTGGCGCCGAGCGACAGCCCGGCGATCGGGTCCGGCCCGATCGTATTCCCGGCGTCGAGGACGAGCGTCGGGCCGTTCTCTCTGGCCTGGCGGATGAGGGTCGTGCGGGCGGCCAGTCCGCCTCGGTCGGGCAGGCCTGACGAATCGGGACGGACCAACCGGCCATACGTGTCATTCGTGTGCAAGATGGTCAACGTGAAGGCCGTCGAATCGTCCGTGGCCGTGTTCGGTCCCGCCGGAACAGGATGAGCCAACGTCCGCGACAGACCGACTGACAGGCTCACGAGCAGCGTACACACCCCGATGAGCCACGTCCGGCAACACGATACGCCCACGGGTGTTCCCTGGCTCACGAATGGTCACACCTTACTTCGCGTTCACGAGCAGCGAATGTGTGGTAAACAGCTTCAGCCCTTCTTGAAGCTGCACGTCCCCCCGGACTGCGACTTTGTAGCCTTCCTCCTCTCCCCACAGGTTGCTGGCGATGGCGCGCTTCAACTGGAGCTTGACGTAATCCGCGTCGGCCTGGAAATCGTTCTCCGTAAACGTGACCCCCTGTTTCTTCATTTGATCTTTAAACCCTTTCAACATCTCATCGTCGACGACAAACGATGTCAGAAAGGTGGTAAAGTCTTTCTTCAGGTCACGATGGGTGGCGGCGTAATGGGTGGCAAACTCGAAGAAGGCGCGCCCACGCAATTTCGAGGCGAACGGGTAGGCCCGTTTCGGCGACTTAACGGTCACGTCCGGCATGATCCCTCCGCCGCCGTAGACCGTTCGACCCAGATTCCTCGTTTTAAAGGTCGGAGCGTTCTGCGCGCTATCCGCCTCAGCCGGGGTATTCTCCCCGGTCCTGTTGAGGGGTTCATCGCCATCCTCAAACGCCTCGTCGATATAATCGCGCCAATTTTTCCCCTTGTACTCACGCTGGATGAGCCGTCCGCTCGGCGTGTAATACTTCGCGGTGGTGAGCTTGAGTGCCGACCCGTCGCGGAGGTACGGTTCCGTGAAGAGGGATTGCACCAGGCCTTTCCCGAAGCTCCGGGTCCCGACGATCAGGCCGCGGTCCCAATCCTGAATCGCCCCGGCCACGATCTCCGAAGCGCTCGCCGTCTGATGGTCGATGAGGACGATCAGGGGATAGGGAGGATGGGCGGCCGACTCGGTGGCGACATACTCCTGGTTCGAGGTGCGCGTGCGGCCGCGGGTTGAGACGATCACCTTGCCCCCGTTGATGAATTTGTTCGTCACCTCCACCGCCTGGTCGAGGTAGCCGCCGGAATTCTGGCGCAGGTCGAGCACCAACCGCTTCATCCCCTGCCCTTCGAGCTTATTCAGAGCATCTTCAAGGTCCTGGGAGGTCGTCTTCGCAAACCGGCGTAGCTGGATGTAGCCCGTCTGGGTATCGAGCATGAACGCCGCTTTAATGCTCCGGATTGGGACCCGGTTCCGGGTAATCGTCAGGTTGACCGGGTCCGACTCTCCCTCGCGCTCGATCGTGACTAAGACTTTCGTCCCTTTCTCCCCCCGGAGCTTCGCCCGAACCTCGTCCTCTTTGATCCCGATCGAGGATTCCCCGTTAATCTTGGTGATCCGATCGCCTGGACGCAGTCCGACCTCTTCGGACGGCGACCCTTCGATGACCGCGATCACGGTGAGGTACTCGTTGATGATGTCGAATTCGATCCCGATCCCGGAGAACTGACCGCTGAAATCCTCCGACATCTGGGTGAAGCTTTCCTTACTCAAGAAATTCGAATGAGGATCGAGCGACCGGAGCATCCCATCGATCGCCCCATAGATGAGTTCTCCGGGGTCGACTTTCTCGACATAGTTGGCATCGACCAGCTTAAGCACCTGGGAAAACAGCCCGATCTTCTGGTAGATGTCATCGACGGCGTACCCTTCGTGCGTCGTCAGGCTCCCGAGCATGAAGGCAACGACGGCGACCCCGATGAGGGAGAGGACGAAATGGGGTTTTTTCATGAACATATCTCGATTCCTCCAAGGCTGAGGAAGGAAGTAATGAATGAAATTTGGCCACCAAGACCGGTCATGAACCTAATGAATTTTGACGACCCAAATCGGTAAAAACCTGTAGGGGCGAATCTTGTATTCGCCCCGATGCGGGCGATCACAAGGATCGCCCCTACGGATGACCTGTTTTGATCATCAAATCTCATTAGAGACAACTCTTGCGGATGATACGTGATCGAGAACCGATTGTCAATGCTTTTTTCGGCCCGGCCGCGCTGAGGAAAGACCGCATCATTTCGCCGTTTGCCGCTTGACAAACCCGCGAACTCGATGTATGTTTTTCCATCATACAATCGCACCCGCCCAGGAAGAATGACGGGCGTCACGCCCGACAGAGAGTCTTTTTCAGAGTTAAACGCGAATTGATCGAGAAAAGTTTCATCCCTTCATCAACAGAGAGGTTGCCATGAACGTCCTCGTCATCGGCGGCGGGGGCCGTGAACACGCCCTGGTCTGGGCGCTCCGGCGCGCGCCGTCCGTCCAGACACTCTACGCCGCGCCCGGCAACCCGGGGATCGCCCAGAGCGCCGAGTGTGTTCCCTTGAAAGCCACCGACATGGACGGCCTTGCGGCGTTCGCGGCGGACCATCGGGTCGACTTGACGATCGTGGGACCTGAAGCCCCGTTAGCGGCCGGTCTGGTCGATCGCTTCACGGCGCTCGGCCTGCGGGCGTTCGGACCAAGCCGTGCGGCCGCGGAGATCGAGACGAGTAAGGCGTTTGCGAAGGCCCTGATGAAGACGACGGGGATTCCCACGGCGGACTATCAGTCGTTTACGTCCCCGGATGAGGCCACGGCCTACGTGCGACGACATGGCGCGCCGGTCGTCGTCAAAGCAGATGGCCTGGCGGCTGGCAAAGGGGTGGTGGTCTGTCGTCAGGTTGATGACGCGATCCGGACAATCCAGCAGATGATGGTCGAGCAGGTGTTCGGGGCGGCGGGGACTCGCATCGTGGTCGAAGACTACCTGGCCGGCGAGGAAGCGTCCGTGCTCGCGCTGACGGACGGCGAGACGGTGATCCCCCTGATCCCCTCCCAGGACCATAAACAGGTCTTCGACGGAGACCGCGGACCGAACACAGGCGGTATGGGGGCCTACGCGCCCGTCCCGGTCGTCGATGAACGGTGTCTGGACGAGATCATGGCGCGGATCCTCGTCCCGGCCGTCCGGGCGATGGCGGCACAGGGGCGTCCCTACCGGGGTGTCCTGTACGCGGGGCTGATGCTGACCGCAGACGGTCCGAAGGTGATCGAGTTTAACTGTCGGTTCGGTGATCCTGAAACGCAGGTGATCGTGCCCCTCCTGAAGAACGACCTGGCCGACATCGCGGTCGCCGTCTGCGAGGGCGACCTCTCCCGCGTCTCCCTCGACTGGCACTCGTCCGCCGCTGTCTGCGTAGTGCTCGCGTCGGGAGGGTACCCCGGGAAGTATGAGACCAGCAAACCGATCTCTGGCCTCGACCGGCTGGCCGGACTCGACGACGTGATCGTGTTCCATGCGGACACCGCGCTGAAGGACGGCCAGGTCGTCACGGACGGGGGGCGGGTCGTGGGAGTGACCGCCCTGGGACGCGATATCCGGGCCGCCATCAGCCGGGCGTACGAGGCGGTCGATCAGGTGGCGTTCGAGGGGAAGTACTTCCGCCGGGATATCGGGCAGAAGGCGCTGGCACGGGTCTCATGAACGCGGAGTTCTTCTATGTCTTCTCCCATCGTCGGAATCCTTATGGGAAGCGAATCAGATCGTGCGGTGATGGAAGAAACGGCGAAGATGCTCGAACGTTTTGGCGTGCCGTATGAAGTCATCGTCTCGTCTGCCCACCGGCATCCGAAACGCACGCGTGAGTACGTGCAGTCGGCGGCCGATCGCGGGATCAAGGTCATCATCGCGGGCGCCGGGATGGCCGCGCATCTCCCCGGGGTGCTCGCCTCCGAGACGACCCTCCCTGTCATCGGCGTGCCGTTGCCCGGCTCCGCGCTCAACGGGGTGGATTCTCTCTACTCGATCGTCCAGATGCCCGCGGGCGTGCCGGTCGCCGCGATGGCCATCGGGACGCACGGCGCGAAGAACGCGGCCATCTTCGCCGTCGAAATCCTCGCCTTGGCCGACCCGGAACTCCGGCAGAAGCTGGCCGACTACCGGGCAGACTGGAGCCGGAGTTGACCGATGCGGACGCCGGTCAGACGGGTCGATCCGGATCGTCCCGACGCTGCCGTCATCGCCGAGGCTGCCCGCATCATCCTGGCGGGGGGTCTCGTCGCGTTTCCGACAGAGACGGTGTACGGTCTGGGGGCGGACGGGACGAACCCGGACGCCATCCGGCGCGTCTACATGGTGAAAGGGCGGGCGTTCACCAAACCGTTGCTCGTCCTGATCGCGGACCGGTCCTGGCTCGCGGGCCTGGCTGAAGCCGTCCCTGATGCGGCGATCCCGCTCATGCAGAGGTTCTGGCCCGGCCCCCTGACGCTGACGTTCCAGGCCGCGCCCACCGTCCCGCCTGAACTGTTAGGCGGTGGGACGACCATCGGGGTGCGGCTGCCCGGTCCGTCCATCGCGTTCGACCTGACTCGCACCGTCGGCCGGCCGGTCACCGCCCCCAGCGCCAACCGGTCCGGCGCCCCCAACCCGACCTGCGCGGCGGACGTCGTGATCGCGCTCGACGGGGAGATCGACCTGATCCTGGACGGCGGGCAGTCGGGGGACAGCGTTCCGTCGACCGTGGTCGATGTGACCACCGCGCCGCCGACGCTCATCCGTCCCGGCCGCGTGCCGTTCGATGAAATCATGAGAGTCTGGCATGGCCATGCGGACTAAGAGGTCAGGAGACATGATGAGCCGCTCTATCCGCAATCCGCAATCCGCAATCCGCAATCTCCTTGTCGTCCGGACGGATCGGATGGGGGACGTCCTGCTGTCGACTCCGGTCCTGAGCGGGCTGCGGGCGCGATTTCCGGACAGCCGGATGACGATGCTGGTCAGCCCGTACGCGCGCGAGGTGGTGGACGGCCACCCGGCGCTCGACGAGGTGCTGGTCGATGACGAGGGGGAGCGGCATCGTGGCCTGGCCGGGTTCATCCGGCTCGTCCGGACGATCAGGCAGCAACGGTTTGACGCGATCGTCATCCTGCACCCGACGCTCCGGCTGGCTCTGTTAGGACTCTTAGCGGGCATCCCGGTACGGGTCGGGAGCGGGTATCGCGCCTACGGCCTCCTGTTCAACCGGCGGGTGTACGAGCACCGGAAGGATGCGCGCCGACATGAGGTCGAGTACAATCTCCGGGTGGCCGCGGCGTTAGGCGTCGCTGACGTGCCCATCCCGCCCACTATCGTCATCCCGGACGCGGCTCGCCAGGCCATCGCCCGCTGGCTGGACGCCGGAGGTATCGGACCGGACGAGCCGTTCGTCGTGCTCCATCCGGGAAGCGGCGGCTCCGCACGCAGTTGGCCGGCGTCGTCGTTCGCCGCGCTCGGGTCTCGGCTCATCGACGAGGGCGGCGTCCGGGTGGTGTTGACTGGCGGCCCGCATGAGCGGGAACTGATCGAGTCCGTCGTCGGGCAGATGCAAACCCGGCCGCTGACCGCCGCCGGAGAGTTGACGATTAAAGAACTGGCCGCCCTCCTCGCTGGCTGCCAGCTCTGTGTGACGAACAGCACCGGCCCGCTGCATCTGGCCGCGGCCGTCGGAACCCCGACGGTCGCCCTGTTCTGTCCGATCATCCCCTGCAGCCCTGTCAGATGGGGACCGTACGGAGAAGGGCACCGGGTGCTCATGCCGGATGTCCCCGCCTGTCCCCGCTGTATCGGCACGGCCTGCGAGTACTTCGATTGTATGACGCGCATCAGCGTCGATGCGGTCTATCGAGCGACGCGAGAAATTCTGGAAGGCATGAAGCGCCGAGGTGACGTCTGTGAACCGTTCGCATCTTCCGCTCATCGTACAGAGTGACCGGACCGTCTTGCTGGCGGTCGATCATCCGCTGTACGAAGAGGCCCGGGACGAGCTCGCCCGGTTTGCCGAGCTCGAGAAATCCCCTGAGCATATCCACACGTACCGGATCACCCCCCTCTCCCTCTGGAACGCGGCGGCGGCCGGCCTGAACGCATCCGCCATCGTCGAGACGCTCGACCGGCTGAGCAAGTATGAAATCCCACAAAATATCCAGCGGGACATCGTCGAATTCATCGCCCGGTACGGCCAGGTCCGGCTGACGAAGCCGGATGACCGCCTCATCCTCGAATCCGATGACCCCGCCCTCATCGCGGAGATCGCCGGCCAGCGGTCGGTCAAGCCCTTCCTCGTCGGCCCGGTCGATGAATACCGCCTGCACGTCGGGGGGCGGTATCGCGGCCACGTCAAACAGGCGCTGATCAAACTCGGCTTCCCGGTCGAAGACCTGGCCGGGTATGTGACCGGCGCGCCGCTCGACCTCGTCCTGCTCGCCCTCACTCGATCTGAACGGCCGTTCCGGCTGCGGGAATACCAGGTCACCGCCGCCAACGCTTTCCATGTCGACGGCGGGCCGCGCGGCGGGAGCGGGGTCATCGTCCTGCCGTGCGGGGCGGGAAAGACGATGGTCGGGATGAGCGTGATGGCCACCTTGCGGTGCCAGACGCTGATCCTGACCGCCAATACGGTCGCCCTCCGGCAGTGGCGGGATGAGTTGCTCGACAAGACGTCGTTGACGTCCGATCAGATCGGGGAGTACTCCGGGGAACAGAAGGTCATCCGACCGGTCACTCTGGCCACGTACCAGATCCTCACCTACCGGAAGAGCAAAGACGAGGACTTCGAACACTTCGGGCTGTTCAACCGGGAGGACTGGGGCCTGATCATCTACGACGAAGTCCACCTCCTGCCCGCGCCGGTGTTCAGGATCACGTCAGAGATTCAGGCGCGGCGGCGGCTCGGCCTGACCGCCACCCTCATCCGCGAGGATGGCCGTGAAGGGGATGTCTTCAGCCTGATCGGCCCGAAACGCTACGACATGCCCTGGAAGACGCTCGAGCGGCAGGGCTGGATCGCGACCGCGGAATGCCGGGAAATCCGGGTGAACCTGCCAGATGAACTGCGGATGCCATACGCCCTCGCCGGCTCACGGGAAAAGTTCAGGCTCGCGTCGGAGAACCCGACGAAATTCGCCGTCGTCCGCGCCCTGCTGGCCCGCCACCCGGACGACCTGATCCTCATCATCGGCCAGTACCTGAAGCAACTCAAACAACTCGCCCGCGAGATCGACACGCCGCTCATCACGGGGAGCACTCCCGTCCAGGAGCGGCTGCGCCTGTACGCCCAGTTCCGGGCCGGGGAGATCACCCGGCTCGTCGTCTCAAAAGTCGCCAACTTCGCCATCGACCTTCCTGACGCCAACGTGGCCATCCAGATCTCCGGGACGTTCGGCTCCCGTCAGGAAGAGGCCCAGCGACTCGGCCGTATCCTGAGGCCGAAGCGGGACGGGGGGCCCGCGACGTTCTACTCGATCATTACGCGAAACACCCTGGACCAGGATTACGCGGTCAATCGCCAGCTCTTCTTGACAGAGCAGGGATATGAGTATACGATTCATGATGCGACGGAGGTTGTGAAAGAATCGGTGGTCGGTGGTCGGTAGTCGGTTCACCGGTCGCCGTTTTTCCTGGAACTTTTTCCCCCCTTCCTCGTGTAACTTACGTGAGGAGGACGACACACGATGCTCAGGTCTGTGCAGACATCCGACACGACATCGGCACTCACCGCGCCGGACGAGTGGCTGTTCAATCAAGTCCAGCGAGGGCATACCGAGGCCTTCGACGCGATCGTCAACCGGTACCGGGACCGGCTGTTCAACTGTATCATCCGGCTCGTTCGCCAGACCGAGTGTGCGGAAGACCTGGTCCAGGAAACCTTTCTCCGAGTCTACCGGAGCCGAAACGAGTACCAGGCTACCACCCATTTCTCGACGTGGATCTACACGATCGCGCTCAACCTGGCGCGGAGCGAACTCCGCAAACGAAAGCGGCGCCGGTTTTTTTCCATCAATACCGATCCAGACGACGACCAGGGGGAGCGGCCTGAACTCTCCGACCCCGCTGGCGGACCGGACGATCAGTTGCACCACTCCGAACTCGGCCGGTCGATCCAGCGAGCGATCGGTCAGTTGCCCATCAAGTACCGGACCGTCATCGTGCTCAGGGATATCGAAGAACTCTCGTACGAACAGATCAGCGAGGTCCTCCAGTGCCCGACGGGAACGATCAAGTCGCGGGTCAACCGGGCCCGCCTGAAGTTGCAGGAAAAGTTGCGATACTGGCAGGATGACCGTGGATTCCCGCTCTCGCGGGCATGACGACCGTTTTTCTCGTCACTCGCCACTCGTCACTTGTCACTGATTCTTACCGACCACCGACCACCGTTTGAAGGATATTCACCGTGCAGTGCCGCGATTTTGAGCCTTTCTTCTCACAGTACATCGACGGGGAATTGGAGCGGAACCAGTTCGAATCGATCCGATTCCATCTGAGCGGCTGTCCCCGATGTCACCTCATCCTGGAGGAGATGCAGCAGGCGGTGAACGCGGTTCAGGGGTTGCCCCGTCTGGCCCCGAGGCCGGAATTCGCGGAAGCCCTCCGCCAGCGCCTCCATCAGGAGATCACGCAGGACCTCTACCAGCGGCCGGAGTGGACACGCTGGGCCGAAGGGCTGACCGAATTCTGGCGGGCCGGGCTCCAGCGCTCCCCCCAGATCGCCGTCGCGTTCATCCTGGTTGTTGCCGTAGGCGTGGGGATGTTCATCTTCCAGAGCGGCCCGCCGGCCGGCCGGGTGAACGAAACCCTGAACACCCAACGGCCGGCTCCATCGTTCGGCCAGACACTGACTGTTTCCGCACGTGAAGAACGGGCACAGGCCGAGCGTTCCGGGTCTGCGTCTCGACCGCTGTCACGCCTGGCCTTATCCTCCCCGGCGCGCCAGGATCGGCGCGCTCCACAGCCGGAGCGCGCTGAGTTTGCCGCCCCGCCAGATAGCGCCGCGTTGTTCCTGGCTTCCACCCCCCCAGACCCCCATTGGGTGCTTCCCCAGGCGTCAGGCGATGGGGTGGCATCGGCCAGGGGATCGATCGTCGATGGCCGGAGGGAGACGATGCATTATCTCTTGCCGACGATCCCCTCCCGTCCCCGTTTCAGCCGGGTTGCGTTCTAATGAGATTTGATAATCAAAACAGGTCATCCGTAGGGGCGATCCTTGTGATCGCCCGCATCGGGGCGAATACAAGATTCGCCCCTACAGGTCTTTACCGATTTTGGTCGTCAAAATTCATAAGGGCGTGATCGTGATGGAGAGGACGTGCCTTTTGTCGAAGATGAACCCCCGAACGCTTCGTCTCCTCACGCTGCTCAACTTAGCTGTCTTCGCGTTCCTCCTCTTCCCTGTGACAGAGGCCTCAGGCCAGACGTCGACTCCAACCTTGACCGCCATCGAGCAGGAAGTGGTCGGACTGGTCGAGCGGGTGCAGACCTCGATCGTCAGCATCGTTGCTCAACGGCGTTTCATGATCCCGGTCGATGGGCACATCCTCACCACGTGGGACCGGGATGTCGGCTCTGGGATCGTCATCAGCCCGTCTGGGCACATCCTGACTACGGCGAGTGTTGTCAAGGGCGCGAATGCGTTGAGTCTCAGCCTCGCAGACGGACGCCAACAGCCGGCTCGATTGGTCGGGGTCGACCCGCTCTCCTCGATCGCGGTCGTCCAGGCGGACAGCGCGGGCCTCCTCCCGGCGGGCCTTGGCGACTCGGACAGCATCCGTGCAGGAACCTGGGCGATCATGATCGGCAATGCGTTCGGCCTGCCGTCGTCCCCGTCGTTCGGACTGGTGAACGGGGTTCGTTCGGAGGATGGGCTGCTCCAGATCAACGCGATGGCCAGTCCAGGCTCGACCGGCGGGGCGGTTGTCGCCTCAGATGGCCGGGTCATCGGCCTGATCGTGGGAAAGCTGACGGTGCTCCCAGACTTTCCTGCAATCTTTCATTCCCCGAATCAGGCTGGGACGTTCTGGACCGCGGAGGGCCCGTTTTCCGGGGCTCTCCTGGCCATTCCGATGAACCGGGCTCTGACGATCGCTCGCCAACTGATCGAGTTTGGGGAGGTACGCCGGAGTTGGCTGGGGGTTGAGATCGAGAGCCTGGCGGGAAGAGAGGGAGGAGTCCCGATCGATCACGTCTACGAAGGGAGCCCTGCCCAGGCGGCTGGCCTCCGCAAGGGAGATATCCTGCTTTCGGTCAACGGGCTTCCGACCACCAGCCCGTTCGCGCTGGCGGATCGTGTGGCGAACATCCCGGTCGGGACGGAAGTGGAACTCCAGTACATTCGAAACAGCCACCAGGAGGTCAAGCGGGTGCGGCTCGGCCAGCGACCGGCTCTCCTCGACCGGCGACAGGGCGATGAAGCGAGAGAAGAGGTCAGGCCCGTGGAAGCGGGCCCCAACGGTCCCAAGCCGGTCTTAACGGAAAAATCCCTCACCCAATGGCTGCTGGAGCTGCAGGCGGAGATTCAACGGCTGAAGAATCTTGAAGGAGAGCGACAGAACGAGCAGATGCGACGCGTGAAGGCGCAACCACGCCGGTAGGCGGAGGAAATCCTATGAACCTTGACCTCATCCAGCGTCCGTTTCCGTCCGATCAGATTAGACGGCGCAAGACCGCCCTGGGGACGACCCTCGACTATCTTGAGACCCACACCGTTATCGCCCGGCTGAACGAGACGTTCGGCGGCCTGTGGAGTTTCAAGATTCTCGATCACAAACTGCTGGAGGACGACGTGGTCGTCCTGGGGGAGCTGACGGCGGAAGGAGTGACGAAGCAGCAGTTCGGCACGTGCGAGCTCCGTCAGGAAGGGGATGAGGGCGTCGTCCTGTCGATGGGAGATGCCTTGAAAGCGGCCGCCTCGGATGCCTTGAAGAAAGCCGCCACCCTGTTCGGAATCGGCTTACACCTCTACCACTCCGCAGAGTCCGCGCCCGTCTCGCCGCCAGAGGCCGCCTTGCCCGAGCCCACGCCAGAACCGGAGCCCGAACCGGCCCCCGAGCCGGGTCCCCCGCCCGATTTGATTACCGACTTCCAGGTCGCCGAGATCATTGAATTAGCCAAACAGCGGAAGATCACCCAGGCCCAGGTGGAACGCCGTGCCCGCGAGCGGTATGGCCGGGGGCTGGCCGAGTTGACCCAGGCCGAAGCCCAGGAGATCATCACCAAGCTCCGGCCGCGGTGAGTTTTTCCCCTTTTTGTCCTCTTATTCCCCGACCTGTGCCAGCGCCCGTCGTGCAAACGCGATGAACGCCTCGACATCCTGCTGGGTATCGTACGAGATGATCCCGTCGGGCGGCAGGACGAGGGTCATCAGCGCCTGCCTGTGCGGTTCTGCCCCGGTTCCCGTCCAGACCGTCCATCCGGATGCGGGGTCCACACGGTGAGGCACGAACAGCACCCCGCCGACCACGGTGGCGCACACGGATGAACCGCCGAACTGGTACAGATACCCCATCATCTTGTAGAAGGCCGCGCCGTAACTGCTGACCATGTATTGCTTCGCATCCCCGATGAGGACACGACTGGTCTTCGGGTTTCTGATGATGAAATCTGGAACCCCGGCCAGTTGCTGCAGATACCGGTGCTCCTGAATCGGGTGCGACGTCTGGACGAACATCTCCCACGTCTCCCCGTTGCGAAACCGGCACTCGAACGCCGGCAGACCGGAGACCCGTCCCGTCCCGAAGACCGCCCCGCGCTGCCGGACGATCCCGTGATGGCTCAACCGGACGAGGAGTTCGAGCAGGACGAGCAACTCGTACGCCCGGTCGGGGGAAATCGGACGGAACGGCGCCGAGAACGCGGGGCCGAAGGATGCGAGGTCAAGCTGCCCGTACTGCTCCCGCCATGCGAGGAGCGCCTGATACCCCCCATGCGTCCGCCTGGCCCGCTCGATCCGAGACCGGGCCAGCCCTTCCAGGCGGTTCTCTTCCGTCTGCGCGCGCTCCCCTCTGAGCAGTCCCTTCGCGTCCGCGATGAGGCTGGAGAAGGGCGTGGGGCGCAGCGCTTGGCGGCATGTCCAGATGATCTCCTGAATCTTCCGTCGCTCCTGGTCGTGCAGAGCCGGGCCAACGGCCGGATGATGGAGTACGCCGCGCGCGTCATCGATGACACGAACGAGCGTCAGGACGGTCAACAGGTTTTCGGGCGTCTTAAAATCCTTGATCGGACGGCAGACGACGAAATCGGACAGCAGGGGGGAGGCGGCGACGAGGAAGTTTGCCCGGAGCGTGCGTCCCCAGTCGAGCGCGCCCCGGACGTGATAGCGGTGGGTCTCTGACGCCCGATCCGGGGTGAACGTGATACGGCGACGAATCCGGGGGAGGATGCCATCCGTCAGGACGGCGACGAGCGTCTCCAGCTTCAGGAGCCGGCGAAAGCGTTCGGCGAACTGAAGGGCAGGATGGGCGTCGAACGTCACCGTCAACGCTTCGTCGAGGTAGCCGCGCTCGAACAGCCCGATGACGAGCTGGACGATTCGGGTCTGCATCGTCTTCACGCTCGCGAGCGCGACGTGTTCAGACAGGTCCGTGTCGGTGATCTGGAAGCAGGCAGGAATTCTGTTCTTGTCAGGCATGATTGCTTACCAAGACACCCCCCTATCGTCCCCCCGCATGCGGGGGGACACGGAGGGGGGTAACATGCTTGTCACTCGTCACTTGTCACTCTCATTCCTCCGCCATCTCACGGAGGGCCGCGCTGACGGCCGGCAGGACCGGGCCCCGGACTGCCTGGCGCGCCTCCTCCCGCCACCCTGACTC
>JACQVL010000341.1 GCA_016209865.1 Candidatus Latescibacterota bacterium
GGTATCACGTCAACGCCCACATCCCGTCCGAGAAGTACCTCATCCCCACCGACCTGAAACTGACGCCCTTCAAGGGTCTCACCGTCGAGCCGGCGCTCTACCCCACGCCGATCCAGAAAGCGATGGAGTTCGTCGAGGGGAAGAAACTCGCCCTGTACGAGGGCAAGTTTGTGATCGGCCTGATCGCACGCGCCGGCAAAGACCTGCCGGTCGGGCGGCAGACGCTCAAGGGCACGCTCCGGTACCAGGCGTGCAACGATCAGGTCTGCCTGCCCCCCGACGACATTCCCGTCGAGATCGTGTTCGACGTGATCACGCCGGGACAGCCATCCCGGCCGGTGAACGCGAGCCTCTTCGCACAGCCGCCGTTTAAGAAGCAGTGACGAGTGTTTAGTGACGAGTGACGAGTACGATCTGGGGCAAAATTATCAAAGCTCCCATTTATGTTCATGCTTTTACTCGTCACTTGTCACTCGTCACCGCCCTTAAAACCGCGACGCGGTGAGGGTCACGTCCGCGCGCGCCCACGCCTTCTTGAACCGCTGCTCCACCGCTGCGGCCTCCTGGACGGCTTTTCGCGCACGCAAGCACTGAAGCAGGCCGTAGAGCGACCAGCCGTTGTCCGGGTTCTGTTTCAAGTCCTCCCGGTAGACCGCCTCCGCTTCAGTCGCTCGTCCCGCCGCGAGCAACACCGCGCCCAACGACTGACGCACCGGGTAGTACCAGTCGGGCGGTTCGTTGTACCGGAGTCCATCCTGGAGATGGATGGCTTCCTTGAGCGCTGTGACCGCCTTGTCAACCTGACCTCGTTTGGCCGCCAGCTCGCCCGCCAGGGCGTTCGAGGCGATGCTGAGCAAGGTTGCTCCTGAATTATTCCCCACCACCTGGTCGGCCGGCATCGCGACCGCGATCGCCTTGACGCTGTCCGCTTCAACCGCCGCCTCGTTCACCCGTCCGGTCGCGGTGAACGCCAGCCCGCGGGCGTAGCGCCAGATTGCCGTCGTGAACCGCAGATCCGCCGGAGGCGGCGGTTGCTTCAGCACCTCCTCCCACTTCCCGAATCGTACGAGGGCGAACAGCACCGTCGGGGGGACGAACTCAAGCGCCGGCATCTGACGGGCCATCTCCACCGGCAATTGCGCGACGACCTCACGGGCCATCTGGAGTGCCTCCGCGCTCCGTCCTTCCATGCTCAGCGCCGCCCATCGGAAATGGATGTTGTGGGGGTAGTACATCATCGGGTAGACGCCCTGGGGGGCCTGCTTGCTGATGTAGTCACGATCCACCGTGATGGCGCGTGCGTTCGCCTCCGCCGCGTCGGTATACCGCCCGACCCGCATGTAGATATGGGAAGGCATGTGGACGAGGTGTCCCGCTCCGGGCACTAACGTGGTCAGCCGGTCGGCGGCCGCCAGCCCTCGATCCGGACGGGGGGATCCTTCGATGGCATGAATGTAGTAGTGGTTCGCGCCGGGATGGTTGGGGTTGCGCTGTAAGACCGACTCCAACGTGGAGACGATGTCGAGTGTCCCCGGTTGCGGCTGTCCGTCGTTCGTCCACAGCGCCCAGGGGCGCAGGTTCATCATCGCTTCCGCGAACAGAGTCGTAGCGTCGAGGTCGTCGGGGTATTGCCGGGCGACCTCCCGCATCGCGTCCGCGTACGCCTGCTGCAGGGCGTTCCGGTCGGCATCCGGAGCGATCGAATACCGCTTCGACAGCGCCTCGATGTACGCCCGCTCCGGCTTGCTCACCCGTGAGGAGAGGGCTAAGGCCTTCTGAACCGCGTCGTACGCCACGCGATCCTGGGTCGGGTCATCTAAGTTGATGTTCGGGCCGAGGGCGAGCGCCATTCCCCAGTACGCCATCGCGCAGGTCGAGTCGAGATGTGCCGCTTCTTTGAACGCACGGATTGCTTCCTCGTGGTTGAAGGCGTAGACGAGCCGAAGCCCCTGATCGAAGTACCGCTGAGCCGTCGGGGAAGCCGTCGTGACCGTATGATGGTACGTGCCCAGGTTGTCGAACAGCGGGACGGCGACGGATGAGGCTGCATGCTGGTGCGGTTGGGCCGCCGCCGGACGGGTGAAGAAGAGGAAAATCAGACACAAGCAGAAAAGATGATAGACCATGGTACACCCCCTTCGCGCAGGTTTATCCCTTATTGGTTTTTACTGACCACCGACCACCGACCACCCCTACGTCGTCTTCCATTCCGCGTACGTGTACAGAATGTCCACGAACGATTTCTCCGCTTCGGCGATCCCGGCGACTCTGTCATTCCCATCGATGACGATGTACTCATCGACGCTGTGCGCCCGTGCGCCGTGACCCATTCCACCCCCGCAGGTCGGCAGGCTGAGGGGCGGTCGGGTATACAGATAAAACGGCGCACTGCCGCCCGTGTGCGGCCAGATCACCGGTCTGATGTTGTTCTTCTGGTAGACGTTCAGCACCGCCTGGACGACCGGCTGGGTCACGCTCGTTTTCGACCACTCGTACCCGGAAAGCTGTCGGATCTTGATGTCGGTAAACCCGTGCTTGTCTAAGTGCGCCCGGATGAGCGGGATGATGTCTTTCGCTTCCTGGTTGGGAACGAGCCGGACGTCGATCTTGCACGTCGCCTTGTGCGGGAGGATCGTCTTCGTGCCCGGCCCGGTGTACCCCGCCCAGATGCCGTCGAGATTCAGCGTGGTCGAGTACAGGTACTTCTTGAGCAGGTCGATCCCCTCTGCGTTGTCGATGAACACGTCCACCGCGTTCGCTTTCCGCCAGTTCTCCACGTTGAACGTCTTGACCAGTTCGGCTAACAGGGCTTCATCCTCCTGGCTGGGCGGCGCGACTCTGTCGTAGAAATGCTCGATCATGATGGAGTTCCCATCCTCGGATGTCATCGAGGAGAGCGCCTTCAGGAGCCGCCAGACCGGGCTGTCCACGGCCGCCTTGAAGCTGCTGTGGATCTCCCGCTGCGTCGGGCCGCGTCCCCAGTCCGTCCCGGAGCACTCCAGCTCGAAGTAGACGATGCCCTTATTGCCGAGCGACATCGTCACCGACCCGTCCAGTGCCTGCGTCGGGTCCGGGTTGAGCACCGCGTTCGCCGTCTTCAGCCGGTCGGCATACTGCTCGATGATCTGGTGGAAATGCGGGCTGCCCAGCTCCTCCTCGCCTTCAGCCGTGAACATGATGTTGACCGGCAGCTTGCCCTCGACGGCGATGATCGACTCCAGGGCGTTCAGCCACATCCGATACGACCCCTTACTGTTGATCGCGCCCCGGGCCCGGAGGACGAGCGGGAACGGGTCCATCTTGACTAACTCCGCCGCGAACGGAGGCGTCGTCCACTCTTTCTCCTCGACCGGCTGGACGTCGTACATGCTGTAGTTGACGATCGTTTTCGCGCCCTTGACCCCGCAATCGTAGTACGCCCAGATGCCGGGGTTGCCATCGGTCTTGACCATCTCGACTTCTTGACAGTCGAGGTCGCGGTAGTAGCCCGCCAGCATCTCCGCGCACCGTTCGATGCCGATGTGCTGGGCGCTCACGCTCGGCTGACGGAGGTATTCCTGCAGCCTGGCGATGTGCCGCTGTTTGTTCTCCTCGATATGCCTGTAGACCTTCTGGATGGCTTGCTGGGCTTTAGCAGACAGGGTGAACGGCTTCGCAGGTTTGGCCGGTTTCTGCGCCGCCGCGTCGTCGAACAGGCCGGTGAGTCCCGACCCGGCCAGCCCGACCCCCATCGCGGCTTTCCCGGTGAGTTCGAGAAATTCTTTCCGTGTCATCGACATAGTCTGGTCATCCCTCCTGAGATACGAAGGGCGCTCCCAGCCTACCACTGGAAGCGCCCTGTGTTTCGCGGGAGTGCCTTGCTCGAGTTCAGGTGCCTAACACTCCTCCCTCTGAAGAGATCACTCTCACATGGTATCCTTCGAGGTGATGTCAAGGGTGATCATGAAGCCATTCGTGCCCTTAAACTCGTAGCGCTTATCCCCCGCCCGGTACGCCTCCACCTCGTTCGGCATCAACACGAAGCCATCGTTCCGGGGGACACCCCAGTACTTGAGGTTCTTGATCACCGTCGGCTCACCGGTCATCGCCGACGGATTGTGCCGGAGCACCACTTCGGCGGTTTTTCCGCCATCGAGCCGAGCTTCCGCGCGATCCTTCGTGGCCTTCCATTCCATCACTGCATCTTTGGCTATCGTAAACGAATTCCACTTCACCGGGTAGACGCGGCCCAGGATCGTGGCGATGGCATCCCGCTGCTCTTTCGTCACCGCGGAGTCGAACGTCAGCACCGCCCAATCCATCTGCCCCTTGGAGAAGTCGCCGCCGAGGTCTCCGGCGACCCAGAATTTAGCCCCGTCGAGTTTGACGGTGCCGTACATTCCTTTATTGACCTGGAAGGCATTGTTGAATCGGCAAAAGTGCTGACCTTCGTGGCTTGGTGCCGGTTCAGCGTTGAAATAGCACTGACAGAACATCGGACAGCTACACGCCTCGATGATCGTCGCGTTGAACGACCAGTCCGGTGTCGCGGAAGACTTGGCGCCCTGGGCTGCCACAGAACCCACAGCGATCAGCAGCAAACCGAGCACGATCAGCAACACACGCGCACGCATAGGGATACCTCCTTTATCTATGGAAACACTTGTAGAAAGACCGGAAGGCATCGATCGCAGGGAAGCCCTGACGAACGAGCTAACCCCCGGTCGAGGAATGACGCCACGAGCTCGAGCATGGGCACCGCCCACGAAGGGGTAGAGTTGAATATAAGACTAATGAATAGCGGACAAGGTCATTCGTGACATCGAGAACAGGAAGGATATGTCTGTATGCAGTATACCACCTGTAATTCATTTGTCAATAAAATTTTTCAATCACGGGGGAGGTTTATCAGGGCGGCCCCTGATAGAGATAGACTGGGTCAATTGATCACGCTTCTCAAATTTTGCTTGCCAGTTGGTTCCTGTTGCTCTATGCTACATACTGCATACTGAGCGTAAAAGGTGTCATTCCCGCGCAAGCGGGAATCCATATGGCAGTTCAAAGACCTGGATGCCCACCTTCGCGGGCATGACAAGTGGAATGTTACTGCATCGAACAGATATCAACCGGGCTTTTGAGGCTGTGCGTCAGGTCACTCAGGATATCGAATACGTCGGCGCCGAGGCCATTGAACCGGCGTGTTGGGCGTTGCATGACACAGCGCCTGGGATAGAGGTGACCGGGATCGGCCGCTCGCGGGAAGACCATCCCATCCTGGCGTTGACCGTCGGCCATGGGGACGTAACGATCACCGTCAAGGGCAATGCGCACGCGGACGAACCGGCCGGGACCGCCACCTGTCTGCTCATCGCCCGGTTGCTGGCCGAGCATCCGGCCTGGCGGCTGCTGGCCGACCGCGCCCGATTCTGCCTGATCCCGACGGCCAACCCGGATGGCCTCGCCCGGAACCAGGGGTGGCTCGTCCCGCCGTTCGACCTGCGCCGGTACTTTCTGCACGTCTACCGCGACCTCCCCCGCGACGACGTGGAATTCGGCTATCCCTCCGGAGATGACCGTGCTGGCAGGCCGGAGAACCTGGCATGCGCCCGGTTCTTCGAATCGTGCTCGCCCATCGCCGCGCACCTGAGTCTGCACAGCATGGTCTTCACCGGGGGTGCCTGGTTTCTGATCGCGGCGGCGGACATTGCCCCGTTCGCGCCAGCGCTGGCATTCTTGACTGATGCCTGCGACTGGGAAGGCCTGCCGCTCCATGACGAAGACCGGCGCGGGCAGCGCGGGTTTGCCCGGCTGCGACCGGGCTTCCACACGATCCCCACGGTCGAGGGGATGCGGGCGTTCTACGAACGGTCGGGGGATGCGGCGCTCGTCCGCCAGTTCCGGCTCAACTCGATGCAATATGCCCTCTCCCGTTGCGGCGCGCGGTTTGCCGCTGTCTCCGAGCTCCCGCTCGCATACGACCCGGTCCTGGCGGATATGACACCAGCCGACCAGACGCGCGTGGAGATCGAGCGACAGCGCATCACCGAGCAGTCCGAGTCGCTGGATGAGCTGGACGCGATCGTCGATCGGCTGGCTGGCGTGTCGTTGAGTGATGAAGGGCAGTCCTGGCTGGCGTATTACCGTGGGTACCTGTCCTACCGGCGGTCAGGACTGCGGTCGTTGGCCGATGACCTCGACCGGTACGCGGACAGACCGGCGCTCGGGCGGGACCTGCACGATGTGGCGCTCGCCCGTCTGCGCGACCGGGTGTTCAACGCCGCGGCCGGAGTCAGGCTGCTCCACAGCAGTCAGGATGACCACCTGCGCCGGCGGCAGACGACGTACAGACAGGAGTTCGATGCACGGTTCGATGAGATGATGTCCCGGTTTCACTTCCGTCCCCTCCCGCTCAGAGACCAGGTCCGACTCCAGGCCGCGACCATCCTGGCGGGTTTCTTGGCGGGACATTAGCGCGGAGGATATCTTATGTATAAAGGAACGACCTTCACCCGGTTTCTCATCGCCGAGCAGCGGAAATTCCCCGGCGCGACCGGAGAATTCACCAGCCTGCTGACCGAACTGGCAACGGCGGCGAAGATCATCGCCCATGAGGTCAACCGGGCCGGTCTGGGCAACATCCTGGGGGCCGCCGGCCGGACGAACGTGCAGGGCGAGCAGGTTCAGAAGCTGGACGAGTTCGCCAACGAGACGATCATCCGGATGGTCGACCATACCGGCCATCTCGCCGGCATGGTCTCGGAGGAGATGGAGGACATTTTCCATATCCAGGAACATCATCTCAGGGGGAAATACCTGCTCCTCTTCGACCCGCTCGACGGCTCGTCTAACATCGACGTGAGCGTGGGAGTCGGCACGATCTTCGGCATCCACCGGAAGATCACACCGGGCGAGGATGCCACGCCGGAGGATTTCCTGCAAAAGGGACGGGCGCAACTGTGCGCCGGCTATCTGCTGTACGGCTCCAGCACGATGCTCGTCTACACGGCTGGCCAGGGGGTGCACGGGTTTACCCTCGACCCGAACGTCGGCGAGTTCCTCCTCTCTCATGAGCAGATGACCATCATGAAGCGCGGGAAGACGTTCAGCGTGAACGACGGCCGTTACTTCCTCTGGGATCACCCCATCCGGCACTATATCGACGACCTTCGGGGCAAGGAAGGCGGCAGCCCGTACAGCTCCCGGTATATCGGTTCGCTCGTCGCCGACTTCCATCGCAACCTCCTCAAAGGGGGCATCTACCTCTACCCGGGCGACCGGGAAAGTCCGTCTGGGAAACTGCGGCTGTTGTACGAGGCCAACCCACTCGCGTTCATCGTCGAGCAGGCGGGGGGACGGGCGAGCAGCGGGACGGAAGCGATCCTCGACATCCAGCCGATCACCCTCCACCAGCGCACTCCCCTGTTCATCGGGAGCGAAGAAGACGTGCGGATGGTGGAAGCGTACATAAAAGAAGGGGGAAAAAGGTGAAAAGGGGACAGCATAGTGACGAGTGACGAGTACAAGCGAGCAAAGACATGGTGAAGACAGCGGATATCGTCATCATCGGGGGCGGGTGTATGGGGGCGAGCTTAGCGTTTTCCCTCGCCCGGCGCGGGGTGAAACACGTCGTCCTCCTCGAACGGAAGCGTCTGGCCTCCGGGCCGACGGGCAAATCCCTGGCCATCCTCCGCCAGCACTATGGGGTCGAGTCGATGGTCTTCACGTCGCAACGGTCGCTGGAAATTTTCTCTCACTTCGACGACGCCGTCGGCGGGGACACCGGGTTCGTCCGGACCGGCTACGTCAAGTGGGTGGCGGCGCATGACCGGGCGGCGCTGGAGGCGAACGTCGCCATGCAGCGCCGAATAGGGGCGAACGTACTGCTCCTCGATGCCGCCGACCTGGCCGGCATCTGCCCCGGCGTGCAGGTCGACGACGTGGCGGCGGCGGCATACCATCCCGACTCTGGGTACGCCGACCCGATCGCCACGACTCTCGCGTTCGCCCGGCGGGCGCGCGACTTCGGGGCGACGATCGTTGAAGGGGTGACCGTCACCGGCCTCCGGCTGTCTGCGGGACGCATCGCCGCGGTCGAGACCTCGGAGGGGGTGATCGCCACTCCGGTCGTCGTCAACTCGGCCGGGGCGTGGGGCGCACGCGTCGCCCGGATGGTCGGGGTCGAACTGCCCATCCAGACGATCCGCCCGCAGATCTGCCTGTTCAAACGCCCGCCCGCCCTCGACGGGATGCACCCGATCTACTCCGATTCGGTCACCGGGATGTTCTACCGTCCCGAGCAGGCCCGGCTGAGCTTCGTCGGCATCGATGTCTCCGAGGGCGAGATCGCGAAGCCCGCCGACCCGGACGCCTACGACGAATCGGTCGACTCCGGTCTCATCGCCCGGCTCCGGCCGCCGATGGAGGCCCGGCTGCCCGCGATGCGGTGGGGCGTCTCCCGCGGTGGCTACGCGGCCATCTACGACATGACTCCCGACGAGCAGCCGATCATCGGACACATCCCGGAGGTCGAGGGGTTCTCCTGCAACCTCGGCTGGAGCGGTCACGGGTTCAAACACTGCCCGGCGATCGGCCTGTTGATGGCGGAACTGATCACCGAAGGCCGGACGACGGGTTTCGATATCACCGCGTTCCGCGCGAGCCGGTTCAAAGAAGGCCAGCCGATCACAGAGAGAAAGTATCAGGGTGGATCGAAGGAGTGGATGAGATAAAACACGGG
Organism: Candidatus Latescibacterota bacterium; assembly: GCA_016209865.1. Taxonomy (GTDB): domain Bacteria; phylum JAAXHH01; class JAAXHH01; order JAAXHH01; family JACQVL01; genus JACQVL01. The sequence goes on from JACQVL010000341.1 coordinate 8,717, forward strand.
GTACGGGATTCGGGGTTCGGGAAAAGCAACAGATGATTTGTCTTACCCATACCCCGTACCCCGAATCCCGGGTTTTCTTCCCGAATCCCTAACCCCGAACCCCTAACCCCGAGAGGATTTTGCCATGCACGACCCAGACCTCGACCTGGACTATCGCCCCAAGCTGGGGGCAAAACGAGATTACGGCATCGGCATCGTCGGGGCGGGCGCGATCGTGAACGCGGCCCATCTGCCCGCCTACCGGAAGGCCGGGTTCACGGTGGCTGGCATCACCGACCTGTCGCGGGAGAAGGCGAGCGAGACCGCCAGACGGTTCGAGGTGCCGACGGTCTATGAGAGTGTGGACGCGCTGCTCGCCGACCCGGCGGTCGAGATCGTCGATATCGCGGTGCCCCCGTGGAACCAGTTGGACCTCGTCCGGAAGGCGACGGCGGCCCGGAAGCCTCTCCTCTGCCAGAAGCCGCTGTCGGACACGTACGCGGGCGCGCAGGAGATCGTCCGGCTCGCCCAGGCGGCGGGAGTGAAGCTCGCCGTCAACCAGCAGATGCGCTGGGATCAGACCATCCGGTCGGCGCGCACCCTCGTGACGCGCGGCTGGCTGGGGACGCCGACGGCGGCGACGATCGACGTCAACATCTTGACTGAATGGAGCGTCTGGCCGTGGCTGCTCACCGTGGACGGCCTGGATTTGATGTACCATAGCATCCATTACTTCGACAGTCTTCGATCCCTGTTCGGCCAGCCCGACCGCGTCTGGTCGTCCTGTTCCGCCTACCCCGGCCAGGCCCCGAAGGGAGAGACCCGGACGATCACGGTGTTCGAGTACCCCGCCGGCCTCCGCGCGCTCGTCGCCGTCAACCACAACAACTGGACGGACGACCGGTACGCTACCCTCCGCATCGACGGGACGGACGGGCTTGCCAAGGGGACGTTCGGCCTCCTGTACAATTACCCGTACGGCCGGCCGGACACCTTTGAATTTACCTCAAAGAAGGCGTATCCGCACCTGTCGTTCAGTCATCGGTTCGAGGAGATGTGGCTTCCCGACGCGTTCATCGGGCCGATCGGCGACCTGATGCGGGCGATAGAGGAAGGCCGGGAACCGGAGACGAGCGGAGCGGATAACCTGAAGACCCTCCAACTCGTCCATGCCGCCTACCGGTCGATCGCGGAGAAACGGGCGGTCGCGCCCGACGAGATCGTATGACCCCGGACGTCCTCATCATCGGCGCGGGCGTGATCGGACTGTCGATCGCTCACGAATTAGCCGGGCGCGGGCTGCGGGTCACGGTGCTCGATGCAGGCGAGGCCGGGAAAGGCGCGTCGTGGGCATCGGCGGGCGTCCTGGCCCCGCAGGGCGCGCGTCCGAGCGCGGGTCCGTACCTCGACCTGTCCCTGTGGAGTCGGGAGGTGTACGGGACGTTCGCCGAACGACTGAAGGAGGAGAGCGGGGTCGACATCGAATACCGGACGGACGGAGGCCTCCACATCGCCCTCGATGAGGCGGAGCAGGCGGAATTGGATGACCGGTACCGCCACCAGCAGGCCCTCGGCCTGCCGGTCGAACGGCTGACGGCCGAGGAGGTGCTCGCCCTCGAACCGTCGCTCTCCCCGGACGTCCGTGGCGGGCTGTTCTTCCGGGGGATGCACCAGATCGACAACCGCAAGCTCATGCGGGCGCTCATCGTCGCCGCGGTCCGGCGCGGGGCGCAGGTCGTCTGCGGCACGCCCGCGACCGGACTCACCGTCCGCAAGGCGCAGCTCATCGGGGTTGAGTCGTCCAGTACGACATGGAAGGCGGGGACTATCATCAACGCGGCGGGCTGCTGGTCGCGGCTGATCAGCGGCGTCGATCCAGCGCTTCAGCCTCCGGTGAAGCCGGTCCGCGGGCAGATGCTTGCCCTCGACGTGGGGACGACCGCTCCTGTTCGGCGCGTCATCCACGGCCTGGGCGCGTACCTCGTCCCCCGGCACGACGGCCGGCTGCTCGTCGGCGCGACCGTCGAGAAGGTGGGGTTCGACGTGCGGGTGACGGCGGGCGGTATGGCGACCCTGCTCAACGCGGCGCTCCGGATGGCTCCAGGCTTGGACGGCGCGCCGCTCTCGGAGGTCTGGGCCGGCCTCCGGCCGATGTCGAAAGATGGCAAACCGATCCTCGGTCCGACCACCCTCCCCGGCCTCGTCATGGCGACCGGCCATTACCGTCAGGGCATTCTCCTCGCCCCGATCACCGCGCGGCTGATCGCGGACTCGGTCGTCACCGGGAACGTCTCGCCGGAGCTGGAGCCGTTTTTGCTGGAGCGGTTCGGACGGAATAGACACACTGGTACCCCCAATCTCGATCCACCTCTCCCATAAAAATCTTGACAATAAACCTCTTGAGTGCTATAATGTTGACTAAAATGGTCAACATTAACGCGCGTCATGAGGGAAATGTTCCATGCGAGTGTCAGCGAAAGCGGAGTACGCGTGTCGGGCGATGCTGGAATTGTCCCGGTGTTACAAGGTCTTAGAAGTCATTCAGATTCATGATATTGCGACCCGGCAGGATATCCCGAAGAAGTATCTGGTGCAGATCCTGCTGCAGTTGCAGCGTGCGGGCCTCGTCAAGAGCAAGCGGGGGGCGGCCGGCGGGTATACCCTGGCGAAGCCGCCGTCGGAGATCAGCCTGGGGGATGTCCTGCGGACGACGGACGGGCCGTTAGTGGCGATCGAGAGCCTGGAGGAACACGGGGCCGGGAACGGGCGGCGTCCGCTCGAGGCGCACTCGGCGTTGCGCGAGGTCTGGCAGGATGTCCAGGAGCAGGTCTCGCGGGTGGTGGACAGTATCTCATTCGAGGACATCTGCCGGCGGGCGGACAAATCCACGATGATGTACTATATCTGATACAGGAGACTGCATGGCGCGACGGATTTATGAGAGTGTCGTGGACCTGATCGGGGACACTCCGCTCGTCCGGCTGAACCGGATCGTGCCGGAGGGCGCCGCGACGGTGCTGGCCAAGGTCGAATCCGCCAACCCGGCCGGGAGCGTGAAGGATCGGATCGGGCTGTCGATGATTCTGGACGCCGAACAGCGGGGCGTGCTGAAGCCGGGAGGGACGATCGTCGAACCGACGAGCGGGAATACCGGCCTCGGTCTGAGCATGGTGGCCGCCGTGCGCGGGTACAAGGTCATCCTGACGATGCCCGACAACATGAGCGCGGAGCGGCGCAGTTTGCTTGCTTCGTACGGCGCGGAGATCATCCTGACGCCGGGGCTGGAAGGGATGGCCGGGGCTGTTCGGAAAGCCGAAGAGATCGTGTCCTCCAACCCCGGGTATGTGATGCCTCAGCAGTTCAAGAACCCGGCCAACCCGGCCATCCATCGGACGACGACGGCGGAGGAGATCTGGGAGGCGACGGGAGGGAAGGTGGATGCGTTCGTCGCCGGGGTGGGGACCGGGGGAACGATCACGGGGGTTGGCCAGGTGCTCAAGGAACGGAACCCGGCGGTCCGGGTGGTGGCGGTCGAGCCGACGTCGTCCCCGGTGCTGTCCGGCGGGCGGATCGAGAGCCTCGTCCACGGGATTCAGGGCATCGGGGCCGGGTTCATCCCGGACATCCTGGATCGGACGATCCTCGACGAGATCCTGACCGTCACGGATGAAGAGGCCTATTTTACGGCGAAGCGGCTGGCCACCGATGAGGGGCTGCTCGTCGGGATTTCCGGAGGCGCGAACGTGTTCGCCAGCCTCAAGGTGGCACAAGAATTAGGAACTGGTCGCGCCGTCGTGACCATCCTCCCGGATACCGGGGAGCGCTACTTGAGCCTCCGGGAATACTACGAGGGCCAGTCGGTCAAGCACTGAGTCGTTCTTCATTTCGTATCTTATTTGTCATTTCCGTTATAGAAAGGGAGCCTCGAATGCCAGTGACCGTCCGCATTCCGACGCCGTTGAGAAAGTTGACCGCCAACCAGTCCGACGTTCAGGTCGAGGGGGAGACGATCGCGTCGGTCTTGGGGAACTTAGACGCCGCCTACCCGGGCCTCCGGGAGCGGCTCTGCGATGAATCCGGGAACGTCCGCCGGTTCATCAACATCTACGTGAACGAGGAGGACATCCGGTTCCTCGACGGGACGGCCACCCGGGTGAAGGACGGGGATCGCGTGTCCATCATCCCGGCCATCGCGGGCGGGGCGACGACAACAATTTTAGATTTTGGATTTTAGATTGTGGATTAGAGAGAAAGAGCAGGAAGAACAGTGTGACTGTCTCGTCTCGCAGTTCATCGCTTTAATCGCCCTTAATCCAAAATCCAAAATCTAAAATCCAAAATGGATGCTCTCCATGCCGACAGTAAGCGTCAGAGTGCCCGCCACGACGGGGAATGTGGGGTCGGGGTTCGATTGCCTCGGCATGGCGCTCGAGCTGTACAACACCGTGGACGTCAGCGAGGACGGCGACGGCCTCACCGTTGAGGTCGTCGGAGAGGGGGCTCAGACTGTCCCACGGGACGCGACCAACCTGTGTGTCCGCGCCGCCCAGACGGTGTTCGACCGGGCGGGCGTCAGGCCGGCGGGCCTCCGGTTCGTCCTCCATCATGCGATCCCGGTCTCTCGCGGACTGGGCAGCAGCGGGGTGGGGATCGTGGCGGGGGCGGTCGCGGCCAACGAACTGGCCGGTTGTCCTCTCGACACGGCCGGGCTGCTTCGCGTCTGCACCGACCTCGAAGGCCATCCGGACAACGTCGTCCCGTCCCTGCTCGGCGGGCTGTCGATCAGTGGGGAGCGGGACGGACAGATTGTCTACCGGACGTTTGACATCCCGCGCAACCTGATGGGGGTGGTGGCGGTCCCGGACTTTACCCTGGACACGGCCGTCGCGCGGCGTGCGTTGCCCGACCGCGTCCCGATGCATGACGCGGTCTTCAACCTCTGCAGCGTCGGGCTGCTGGTCAGCGGGCTGCTCAGCGGGGATTACAGCCTGATCCGGGCGGGGATGGACGACCGGCTCCACCAGCCGTACCGCCAGCATCTCATCCCAGGCCTCCCGGACGTCATCGCGGCCGCGCTCGACGCGGGCGCGCATGGAGCCGCACTGAGCGGGGCGGGGCCGACGGTCATCGCGCTGGCCAGCCACTCGCAACCGCAGATCGGCGCGGCCATGATTGACGCGTTCAGGCGGCACGGGATCACCAGTCGCTCTCTGATCCTCCACGCCGATAACGAGGGAACGCAGGTGATGCGACGTGAGTAAGGGCGAAAAGACGGGGTGCGGGATTCGGGGTACGGGGTTCGGGAGACAATAAAGACTGTAGGTCGTACGCAGAAGGTGGTGGAATGGTCTGTGCTGCCTTCTGTTTTTTTCTGCCTTTCCCGAACCCCGAATCCCGAACCCCGAACCCCGAGTTTTTCTCGATGCATGCGTTAGACGGTATCCGCGTTCTTGACCTGACACGAGTCCTGGCCGGACCGTACGCGACGATGATCCTGGCGGACCTGGGCGCTGAGGTGATCAAGGTCGAGCCGCCTGAGGGCGACGAAGCGCGCGGGGTCGGGCCGTTTCAGGACGGGGTAAGCGTGTATTTCCTCAGCATCAACCGGGGGAAGCGGAGTGTCGCGCTCGACCTCAAGCATCCTCACGGCCGGGACCTCCTCTTCCGCCTGCTCGCCCACGCTGACGTCGTCGTCGAGAACTACCGCCCCGGCACGATGGCCGGTCTGGGCCTCGACTATGCAACGCTGCATGCGGCGTACCCCCCGCGGATCTACGCTGCCTGCTCCGGGATCGGGCTGACCGGCCCGTACGCGA
>JACQVL010000342.1 GCA_016209865.1 Candidatus Latescibacterota bacterium
ACGACAAACACCGGGCGGCGGGCCGGTCGGGCGTGGGCGCGGTCATGGGGTCGAAGCATCTCAAAGCCATCATCGTCCGCGGGACGGGCGGGGTGAAGATCGTCGATCCTCAGGCCTATATGAAGGCGATGTGGGCGATGAAGGCCAAGCTGAAGGAGCATCCGATCACCGGCCAGGGCCTCGCGGCTTACGGGACCGCGGTGCTCGTCAACGTCATCAACGAGAGCGGCGCGCTCCCGACGAACAACCACCAACTCTCCCAACTGGAGGACGCTGACCAGATCAGCGGGGAGACGTTAGCCGCCGAGCGGCTGGTGGCGAACAAGGCGTGTTTCGCCTGTACGATCGCCTGCGGCCGGGTGTCGAAATTGCCCGGCGAGGCGCGGGATAAATTCATGGTCACCACCCATCCGCATAACTGGAACATCGCCGTCGAGGGCCCGGAGTACGAGAACGCCTGGGCGATGGGCGCGGACTGCGGGATCAACGACCTGGACGCGATCATCAAGGCGAACGCCCTCTGCAACGAGCTGGGGATGGACCCGATCTCGTTCGGAGCGACCTTGGCCGCCGCGATGGAGCTGTACGAGAAGGGCGTGGTGACGGACGCGCAGACGGGCATGCCCCTCCAGTTCGGGAGCGGGGCGGCGCTCGTGGCTATGACCGAGAGGACCGCCTACCGGGAAGGGTTTGGAAACGAACTCGCCGAGGGCAGCAAACGGATGACGGAGAAGTTCAACCATCCCGAATTCTTCATGGGGGTGAAAGGCCAGGAATTCCCCGCCTACGACGCCCGCGCCATTCAGGGGATGGGGTTGGGCTATGCGACCTCCAACCGCGGGGCCTGCCATCTGAAGAGCTACACCGTCGCGCCGGAGATTCTGGGCATTCCGATGAAGATGGACCCGGCGGTGACCGAAGGGAAAGCTGGCATCACTAAAATCTTCCAGGATGCCACCAGCACCGTGGATTCCTCCGGACTGTGTATTTTCTTGACGTTTGGGGTTGGTCTTGACGACATACAGCCCCAGTTGGCGGCGGTGACGGGCATCCCGTATACCGTCCAAAGCCTCCTGGACGCCGGCGAGCGGGTCTGGAACCTGGAACGGTTGTGGAACCAGCGGGCGGGCTTTAGCGGCAAGGATGACACCCTGCCGAAGCGTCTGCTCGAAGAAGCCATCTCGGCCGGCCCGACGAAGGGCGCGGTCAACCGCCTGCATGAGATGCTGCCGGAATACTACCAGCTCCGGGGTTGGACAGTGGATGGCCGGCCGACGGCGGAGAAATTAGCGGCGCTGGGGCTTGTATAAAAATAAAAAAATAAGGACGAAGGACAAAGGACGAAAGTGAAAGGACGAAAGATCATCGTCATTCCCGCGAAAGCGGAATCCATTATCTTTTTCGTACTTCGTCCTTCGACCTTCGTCCTTACTGGAGGTGTAGCATGACATACGGCTGGGCAGGAAAAGTTCTGCGCGTAGACCTGGCACACGGACGGGTCACGAGAGAACCGCTGAACGATCAGTGGGCGCGCGATTACGTCGGGGGTCGCGGGCTGGCGGCCCGGTATCTGTACGAGGAGATGGACCCGACGGTCGATCCGTTCAGCCCGGACAATAAACTGATCCTGGCGACCGGGCCGTTGACCGGGACGAACTCGTCCTGCGGGTCGCGGTACATGGTCGTGACCAAAGGCCCGCTCACGGGCGCGATCACCACCTCCAACTCTGGCGGACACTGGGGGCCGGCGTTGAAGTTCGCCGGGTACGACATGGTCATCGTCGAAGGCCGGTCGCCGTTCCCCTGCTACCTGTTCGTCCACAACGATCAGGTCGAGATCCGCGACGCCCGGAACGTCTGGGGCCGGACGGTCTCTGAGACCGAGGATACCCTCCGTGAGGAGACGGGCATCCCCGACCTGCGCATCGCCGGGATCGGGCCGGCCGGGGAGAAGCTCGTCCGGTTTGCCTGCATCGTGAACGACAAACACCGGGCGGCGGGCCGGTCGGGGGTCGGAGCGGTCATGGGAGCGAAGAACCTCAAAGCGATCGCGGTGCGCGGGACGCAGGGGGTTCGGATCGCCCGTCCCGCCGACTACATGCGGGCGACCTGGGCGTACCATCGCCTGCTCGCGGACAGTCCGGGCCGGAAAGGGTTCAGCGAGCTCGGGACCGCGCCGACGATCGACCTGACGAACGCGTTCGGCGGACTCCCCACCCGGAATTTTACCGCCGGTCAGTTCGAGGGCGCGGAGGAAATCAACGGGAACAGCATCAAGGAGAGACGGCTGATCACGAACAAGGCGTGCTTCGCCTGCAACATCGCCTGCGGCCGGGTGACGAAGATCGGCCCGGAAGCGAATCGGCTCATGGTCAACACCCACCCACGCAACTGGAAGGTGGCGGGGGAAGGCCCGGAGTACGAGAATCTGTGGGCGTTAGGCGCGGATTGCGGGGTGGACGACCTCGACGCCGTCCTGATGGCCAACTATCTCTGCAACGACTTAGGGATGGACCCCATCTCGATGGGGGCGACCTTAGCCGCCGCGATGGAGATGTCCGAGAAGGGCATCTTAAACGAGGCGATCACCGGAGGCCCGCTGCGGTTCGGGGACGGCCAGGCGCTCATTCGCCTGGTCGAAGCGACGGGATACCGGGAGGGATTCGGGAACGAATTGGCTGAAGGCAGCAAGCGGATGACCGAGAAGTTCAACCATCCCGAATTCTTCATGGGGGTGAAAGGCCAGGAATTCCCCGCCTACGACCCGCGCGGGTTCCAGGGGATGGGCGTGGCGTACGCCACCTGCAACCGGGGGGCCTGCCATCTGCGCGCCTGGACGCCAGCGATCGAGACGTCCGGTCAGGCGGACCCGCATGGGACCGAAGGGAAGTCGCCCTGGGTCGTTGATCAACAGAACCAGTCGACCGCCCATGACGCGACCGGCCTCTGCCTGTTCGTCACCTTCGCGGGGGCGACTCTGGACAACTTAGTGGAATGTCTGAGCGCGGCGACGGGGGTGGACTATACGGTCGAGGATTTCACCAAGATCGGCGAGCGTATCTGGAACCTCGAACGGCTCTGGAACCTGCGCGCCGGGCTGACCGCGAAGGACGATGACCTGCCGAAACGATTGCTCCAGGAGGCGCACGCCGAGGGTCCGTCCGCCGGCGTCCTCGTCCATCTCGACCGGATGCTGCCGGAGTACTATGCCGTCCGCGGCTGGACGGCGGATGGCCGGCCGACGGAGCAGAAATTGCTGGAACTGGGTTTAACTTAGCGTTCGCACGTTGGCACGTTAAAACGTTTGCACGTTTATGGCTTTCAAAACGTTCTAACGTGCGAACGTTCCAACGTGTCAACGTTCAGTTGATGGAGGGACCTCACGATGTCAACCAAGCACGTGATCATCGGCGGTGGGGCGGCCGGCATGAACGCGATCGAGACGATCCGGGGGGTTGACGAGGGCGCGTCGTCGATAACGCTGATCTCTGATGAGCCCGCCTACGCCCGGATGGCTCTTCCTTATTACATCTCAGGGGAAATCCCGGAGAGGCAACTGATGGCGGGGGATGAGAGGTATTTCGACCGTCTGAGGGTTCATACCCTGTTCGGCAAACGCGTCACCGCCGTCAGTCCGGGCCAGAAGCGCGTCGTCCTGAACGATGGGACGGCGGTCGAGTACGACAACCTGCTCATCGCCACTGGATCATCCGCCCAGCGACTGAACATCCCCGGCGCGGATGAGGATGGGGTGTACAACCTGTGGACGTTAGACGATGCCCGGAAGACCCTGGCGAAGCTCACCCCTCAGGCCGAAGTCGCGTTCATCGGAGCCGGGTTCATCGGGTTCATCATCCTCAACGCGCTGTACAAGCTCGGCACGAAGCTGCACGTGGTCGAGGTCGAGAATCAGGTGCTCCCCCGGATGCTCGACCCCCAGGGCGGCTCCCTGGTCTCCAGTTGGCTCACCCAGCACGGAGTGAAGGCGTACACCGGGGTGGGCGTCGTGGAGATCGAAGTCCAGCGCAACAAACGGAAAGTCCTGCGACTGTCCAACGGCAAACAGATCAAAGCTGACCTGGTCATCATCGCCACCGGCATCACCACGAACATCGGGTTCCTCAGCGGGTCGGGCATCCACACCAACCAGGGCATCCTCGCCAACCACCGGCTTCAGACGAATTATGCCAACATCTATGCGGCCGGGGATGTAGCGGAAGGCCCCGACCTGTCGACCGGCAGGCTGGCCATCCACGCCATCCAGCCGACCGTCGTCGATCATGGCCGCATCGCCGGGGCGAACATGGCCGGCCATGCGGTCGACTATCCGGGCAGCTTGCTGATGAACATCCTCGACGTCTGCGGCCTGCAGTGCGCCAGTTTCGGGCTGTGGCGGGATGACGGCCACGAGACGCTGTCGGTCGTCAACGCCACCCGCCCGATCTACCGGAAGCTCGTCTGGGATCACGGCCGGATCGTCGGCGCGATCTTCCTCGGCCCGGCGGACGACGTCGCCATGCTGAACGACATGGGGATGGTGAAGGGACTCATCCAGACGAAGGCGGAACTGGGCGCGTGGAAGCAGCATCTCAAAGAGAATCCGGTGGACATCCGGCGGCCGTACGTCGCCACCAAGACGGCGGCGAAGCTGCTGGAGATGACCCTCCTCGGCCGGCCGTCGGCGTACCGTGACTACCGGCACGCCCAGACGAAGACATGGCAGCCCCACGGGGTGTTCGTCGGGACGAAACAGGCGTAGACGCTCTTTAGGATCGAGGATGAACGAGGGCGCGACCTGCCTCCAACGCTTCAGGAGACGGCTTCGCGCCCTTCACGTTTATGGATGACTCGCCATGCCTGCTCGACATGAAGATTGGTTGAAACAGGCGGAACGTGATGTCGAACATGCACGCCATGCGGTCGAGCATCGTGAGTTTGAGTGGGCCTGTTTTGCCGCGCAGCAGGCGGCTGAGAAAGCATTGAAAGCGCTCTATCAAATCCTTGAGGGCGAGGGTTGGGGCCATTCCGTGACGAAGCTGCTCGAACAACTTCCGGCATCTCATACCCCAGACTCCCGCCTTGTTGAAGCCGGGATGCGTCTCGATAAACTCTACATCCCGACCCGGTACCCGAACGGGTTTGATGTCGGCGCACCGATGGATTACTACACGGAAGCCGAAGCCCAGGAAGCGATCGACGATGCCCAGGCTATTCTTTCCTTCGTCAGGAGCCAGATGGCTGGATCGACCAGCGGTGATCGTGGCTCTGAGACGGGCGGCACACCGCCTGCGCCGTGAGCGTCCCGACGTCGAGGCCGTCTATCTGTTTGGGTCACTGGCGACCGGTACCGCGACCCCACGGAGCGATGCGGATATTCTCATCGTCGTGCGCGCCCCTGTGAGGGGTGATGCACGCAGTCTGATCGACCGTATCCCTGATTATCTCTCCTTTTTTCGCCCGATTCCCGTTCCAGTGGATGTGATCCCTTGCCCGTCTGGTGCAGTCGAGCAACGCCCGATGTTGCGCCGTGCGCGGTCGGAAGGGATTCGATTGGATGTTGATGAATAACATCACTCCCACCCTCTGGGCCGCCATCGTGCCGATTTTCGATGCGATCCTTGCCCACCCGTTCATCACCGGACTGACGGACGGGCGGCTCGGCCGGCCTCAGTTCCAGTTCTACGTCGTGCAAGACGCCGTCTACCTGCGGGAGTTCGCCCGGGCGCTCAGCCTGGCCGCCGCTAAAGCGCCAGACGAAGACGCGATCATCATGTTCAACGAGCACGCGAAAGGAGCGCTTGAAGTCGAACGGGCGCTCCATGAGAGCTTCTTCAAGGAATTCGGCCTCTCGGAAGACGAGGTCCGCACGACCCCGCTCGCTCCCACCAACCTGGCGTACACCAGCTATCTGCTCGCCGTCGCCTACGGACGGCCATTCCACGAGACGTTAGCCGCCCTCCTCCCATGCTACTGGATCTACTGGGAGGTCGGGAAGGCGCTGATGGCGCACGGCTCGCCCGACCCGTTGTACCGGCGCTGGATCGACACTTACGGCGCGGAGAGCTTCGGGACGATCGTCCAGGCCGTCCTGGCCCTCACCGATCGCGTCGCGTCCAGCCTGAACCCGGACGCGCACGACGCCATGCGACGGCATTTCATCACGACCAGTCGGTACGAATGGATGTTCTGGGAGATGGGCTACCGTCAGGAACCGTGGTCGGTGTGAAGAAAAGAAGGGTGAGAACCAGTGACAAGTGACGAGTAAAAGCGAGAAAATCGACGTTAAAACTCCTCCAGTTCCCACATCCGCACTCTCCCTCGCCCGCGTGATGCGGACGACCGAGTATTTCACTTTGGCGTTTGGGACGATCATCGGAGTCGGCTGGGTGCTGGTGATGGACGACTGGCTCGGACGGGGCGGCCCGTTAGGCGCGATGTTAGGCTTCCTGATCGGCGGCCTGCTGCTCGTGCCCATCGGCTACGTCTACAGCCGCCTGGTCACGTCCCTGCCAGACGCGGGCAGCGAGGTGACGTACACCGCGCAGGTGTTCCCGCGGTCGGTGAGCTTCACGACCGGCTGGTTCATGACGCTGGCCTACCTGATCGTCTGCCCGTGGGAAGCGGTCGCCATCGGCAAGATCGTCGTCTACCTCATCCCGTCGCTCGACACGATCGAGCTGTACCAGATCGGGGAGAAGCCGATGTACCTTCCGCGCCTGCTCCTCGGCCTCGGCCTGACGGGCGTCATCGTGGGGGTGAACTACCGGGGCATCCGGCTGAGCGCATGGTTCCAGAATATCACCACGTTCGGCCTGCTGGCCATCTTCGTCGTGTTCGCCGGAGCCGGACTGCTGAGAGGGAGTGTGCAGCAGGTCGAGCCGCTGTTCGCGCAACCGGGGATAAGCGGCGCTCTCATCTCGTGCCTGCTCGTCATGCAGATCGTCCCGTACTTCATGACCGGGTTCGAGTCGGTGCCCAAATGCGCGGAGGAAGCGAACGCGAATTTCCAGACCAGCGGGTTCACGCGGGCGATCTTCCTGGCGCTGATCGGCGCGACGCTGTTCTACGTCATCATCATCGGGGTCGTGGCGATGATCGCTGACTGGCAGCAACTCCTCACCGTGAAGTTTTCCACGGTCGTCGCGTTCGAGCGAGCGTTCCAGTCGAACACCCTCGTCAACCTGATCTTCTTAGCGATGCTGCTCTCCCTGTTCAAGGTGTTTAACGGGAATTTCTTAGCCGGCACCCGTCTGCTGTTCGCGCTCGGCCGTCGCGGCCTCCTCCCGGCGGCGCTCGGGGCTGTCCATCCGGCCTACCGGACGCCGGGGAACGCGGTCGTGTTCGGCGGACTCTTGACTGTCATCGGCACCGTCTTAGGGGAGGCGGTGCTCATTCCCATCACGGAGGTCGGGTCGTTCGCGGCGGCGGTCGGCTGGATGGCGACCTGCGTCTCGTTCCTCAAGGGGGCGGGCAGGCGGGCGGGCGAGACGGCCGGAAGCGGGGCGACCCTGATCGCCGGACTCGGCGCCCTCGTCTGCCGCGGTCTACTGCTGATGAAGCTGCTTCCGTTCGTGCCCGGCCATTTTCAGCCGTTCGAATACGTCACATTGGGCCTCTGGCTGCTGCTCGGAGGCATCACGTTCGCCCTCACAACGGAGCGACTATGATCATCACAGATGTTCTCACCTATCTCGTCCATCCGGACCACCGGAACCTCCTCTTCGTCAAGGTGCGCACGGATGAGGGGATCGACGGCATCGGAGAGGCGTATTCTGTCGGCCCGGACGACGCGACGGCGGCGACGATCCAGTATTTTAAGGACTGGATCGTCGGGCTCGACCCGATGCGGGTCGAAGACCTCTGGGCACGGTTGTACAACGGCAGCCGGTTTCCCGGCGGCTCGATCGTCAATTCCGCTATCAGCGGGATCGAGCATGCTCTGTGGGATATCAAGGGCAAGGCTCTGGGAGTGCCCGTCTACCAGCTCTTAGGGGGGGCATGCCGGGACAAGGTTCGCGTCTACCAGGGCACGGGCGGAGCCACCCCTGACGAGATGGCTGCACATGCCGTCTCGCTCATCGAACGGTACGGGTACACCGCCCTCAAGATCGGTCCGCAGCCGCCCGGACACCACAGCCTGCCCATCAACCGGGTCGTCCGGGAGTCCGCCGTCCGTCTGGAAGCGGTGCGGAAGGCGGTCGGTCCCGACATCGACATCGGCGTCGATCCCCACGCGACGACCTTCGAGCCCATCCGGGCGATCCAGATGGCAGAAGCGCTCAAGCCATACACCCCGTTCTTCTTCGAGGAACCGCTCCGGCCTGAGAACATCGACGCGCTGGCCAGAGTCGCGGCTCAGGTCGACATCCCGATCGCGACCGGGGAGATGCTGTACACGAAGTTCGAGTTCCGGGACCTCCTCGTCAAGGCCGCGGCCGATATCCTCCAGCCGGACGTGTGCTGCGCGGGCGGTCTGCTGGAGATGAAGAAGATCGCCGCGATGGCGGAGGCGTTCTACGTCTCCATCGCGCCCCACAACCCGATGGGACCAGTGGCTACCGCCGTCAACGTCCATTTCGCCGCATCCACACCCAATTTCCTCATCCTCGAGTACATCCCAGACGACGCACCACCGCGCCGGGACCTCGTCAAAGAGCCGCTCGTCGTCAAGAACGGGTACATCGACCTCCCGACCAAGCCGGGGCTGGGGATCGAACTGAACGAAGAGGCGTTCGTCCACTATCCCTTCAAGCCCTGGCGGCGCGGGTTCCCGTTGCACGACGACGGCGCGATGGCGTTGATATGAACGCAAAGACACGGGTCAAGGCGCAATTCGAGCGTCAGGCGAAACAGTACACGGTCAGCGCCGTCCACGCGGGCGGGGAGAGCCTCGACCGGCTCGTCGACCTGGCGGAGTTGCGGCCGGAGGACGTGACGCTCGACGTGGCGACCGGGACCGGGTTCACCGCCTGCGCGGTCGCCCCGTTCGTCCGCCGGGTGGTCGCCAGCGACCTGGCGCCCGCGATGCTGAACGAGACTCGGGCGCTCGCCGCCCGGCGGGGCCTGACGAACGTGCTCGCCCAGCACGCCGACGCCGAAGCCTTGCCGTTCCGTGATCGGGTCTTCGACCTCGTCACCTGCCGGACGGCGCCCCATCATTTTCTCGACCCGATGGCGTTTTTCCGGGAGACCCATCGCGTCCTGAAGCCCGGCGGCCGGCTGGTCGTCTCCGACACCTGCTCCCCCGACGATGACGCCGGGGATGCCTGGATGAACCGGCTCGAAGTCCTCCGCGACGCCACGCACATCCGGAATTACCGGCCGGGCGAGTGGCGGCGGATGGCCGATCAGGCCGGTCTCGTCTGGGAGACGGGGGAGGTTGGACTCCGTCAATCGATGCGTTTTCAGGAATGGGTCGCGCGATCCGGCACCCCTCCGGAGGTCATCGAGGACGTGCGGCGCATGCTCACTAAAGCTTCCCCGGCCCTGCGCGAGACGTTCCAGATCGAGGAGCGTGAAGACGACATCCATTTCGCCTGGCCGTACGTCGTGTTCCGGGCGCGGAAAATCGGTGGTCAGTGGTCGGTGATCGGTGGTCGGTGAGAACCTATGAGGTATTGGTGGATCAGTGTCATCATTCTGTTCTCTGTGCCATCTGTGATTCTTGCCGCGTCCCCGCACGTCCATCAGGCCAGGGCGGTGAGCCGTGCAGAGGTGGTCGACGCGATGAAGCATTGTAAAGGGTACGACCCGACGGCCACGACCAACGGAGCCCGGTTTCAGGCGGAGGTCCTCATGCACCTGGCCCGGCAGGCACGCGCACGGGACCCGGAAGGGCCGCCCTTGCTCGTCAGGGCCGCAGACTGGTTCCATGCGTTCTTAGAGATCACTGGCCGGACGATCGCGACCGCCCCGCTCTTCGCCCTCCTGGCGTATCGGTACGGACAGGACATGGAGATCGACTACCGGACCGACTGTGTGATCAGCAAGGTGCTGGAAGGCCCGCGCCCGGAGTTTGCGGCGAACGTGAAGGTCTGGTGGCCAGATGCCCCGAAAGGCCCGCAGTCCTACTCCTACCAGGATACCCTGTCAACTCCCCAGTTGAGGGTGACTAACCATCGGGTCATCACCTACCGGCTGCTCGTTTTCAAGGATTGGATCGTGTACGACGAGGTCTCGGGACTGACCGGACGCCCCACGTCGGGTCTTCTGGGCGCGCTGTTCCGGCTC
This sequence comes from Candidatus Latescibacterota bacterium, assembly GCA_016209865.1. GTDB lineage: Bacteria > JAAXHH01 > JAAXHH01 > JAAXHH01 > JACQVL01 > JACQVL01. The sequence goes on from JACQVL010000342.1 coordinate 10,231, forward strand.
ATCGGAGAGGGCCGGGTCGTGGAATCCCGGATGGCGATCTCCCGTGATGGACTGCAAATCTCTCGCGCACAGGCTAAGAAAGCGTTTATAGGCGTCACGACGACCGTGACCGTGTACCCCAACGGATACACGGTCAAGGATGTCCCGCCCAATCGACGGGACCTGGAGGCTCTGGAGGCCCGACTGAAGCAACCGTTGAAGATCGAGTATGTGCCGTTTGGTGGGCCTTCACCGACCACTGACCACTGACTACCATAGGAGCGCCTATGCCCTCGTATCGCGTCGGCATCGTCGGATGCAGCGGAATCGCTGCGGCATCGTCTAAGACATGGCCGGGTTCGCCCATCATCGACCCGATGCCCGATTCCCACGCCGCGTCGTACGCCGTCGTGCCCTCGACCCGCGTCGTGGCGGTCTGCGACATCGTGCCGTCTCTGCTCGACCAGTTCGTCCACGACTGGAACGCCGCCTGGCCGGACGTGCATACCTACACCGATTACCGCGACCTGCTCGCTCGCGAACAGATCGACATCCTGAGCGTCGCCACCTCGGATCACCGGCACGCGGACATCGTCGTGGACGCGGCGAGCGCCGGAGTCAAGGCCATCCTCTGCGAGAAGCCGATGGCGACGACCCTGGCGGACGCCGACCGGATGATCGAGGCGGTCGAACGGAACAACGTGGTGATGACGGTCGAGCACACGCGCCGGTGGTCCGGCCTGTACCACCAGGCGCGCCAGTTGGCGCGGGACGGTGCGATCGGCCCGATCGGACGGATCGCCGGCTATCTCGGCGGCCCTCGGGCGATGCTCTTCCGCAACGGGACCCATCTGATCGACCTGTTCTGCTTCTTCGCGGAGTCGGACCCCGAATGGGTAGTCGGGGAGCTCGACCCCGGCTTTGAAGACTACTTTGAGTACCGGGGGGACGGGGGGCGTGACCCGGCGACCGACCCGGGGGCGAGCGGCTACATCCATTTTGCGAACGGGGTTCGTGCGTTCTACAACGGGTCGAAGGGCACGCCGTCCGGGTTCTCCGTCGAGTTGTACGGTCCGCAGGGGATGATCAAGATGGACGACACCCTGCTCGAACTCTGGACTGTCGATGAGAAGAAGCGATTCGCCGGACGGCCAATCAGCCAGCCGGGCTTCATGAAGAGCCATATCTTAGGCGCGGTTGACGAGCTCCTCCGGCTGATGGAGCACGGCGGGCAGGGCATCTCGGACGGCCGGGAGGCCCGCAAGACGGTCGCGGTGATGGTGGGACTGCTGGAATCTCAGCGGCGGGGGAATGGTCGCGTGAACCTGAAGGAGTTGGGGTGAAAGAATGAGAAGAACGCCACACCGCCTCACGATCGTCGTGCCGGGGGATGATCCCCCGCAGGTTCAGGGGTCGCCCCACCTGAAGTGCCTTGAGCCGTACGGGGAGGTGATCGTCTACACCGACCGGCCGGCGACCCTGGAAGAGAAGATCGCGCGGACGCAAGACGCGGAGATTTTGATCAACTCTCGTGGTATCGTGAAATGGCCCGCTGAAGCGCTGCGCCAGCTTCCCAAACTCCGGATGATCACGACCTGCTCGATCGGCACGGACATGATCGACCTGCCGGTCGCGCGGGAGCGGGGCATCATCGTGTGCAACCAGCCCGGCCGGACCGCGCCCGTCGTCGCGGAACACGCGTTCGGCCTGATGTTCGCCCTGGCCAAGCGGTCGGCGTTCATGACCACCTCCTTGAAAGCAGGCCGGTGGCCGCGCATGGATAACGTCTTTTTGCAGGGGAAGACCCTGGGCATCGTCGGAACAGGGGCGATCGGGGCTGAGATGGCCCGGCTCGGCCGCGTAGTCGGTCTGCGCGTCGTGGCGTGGACGTTCCATCCCTCGGCCGAGAAGGCTCAGCAGTTGGGGCTTCGGTACGTAGAGTTGGACGAACTCTTGAGCGCGTCAGACGTCATCAGTCTCCACGTCAGGTTGACGGATGACAGCCGGTGGCTGATCGGACGTCGGGAGTTCGCGCGGATGAAACAGGGGGCGCTGCTGATCAACTGCGCCCGTGCGGGCGTGGTCGAGACCGAGGCGCTCGTCGAGGCGCTTCAGACGGGGCATCTGGGGGGCGCCGGAATCGATGTGTTCGATCAGGAGCCGCTCCCGCCCGATCATCCGCTCCTGACCTGCGACCAGGTGGTGCTCACCCCGCACTGCGCGGACATGACGCCGGAGGGCGTGGACTTACTCAACGAAGGGGCGGTCGATAACGTGATCGCGTTTCTGGAGGGACGACCACAACATGTGGTGACATAGCTCGACTCTTCCATTTTGGATTTTAGATTTTGGATTAAAGAACAGAGAGCCCAGTGCAACTCTCTTGCAGTTCATGTCTGGCTGTTCAATCCAAAATCTAAAATCCAAAATTATATTCTCAACAGCCATCGCACCGCGTTCCGCAGGAGTCGCTGCACCATCGGGTGCTGAAGAATTTCTAAGGTATGGCCGTTCGCTAAGTACGCCACCCGGCCCTGTCCGTAGTCATACGCCCATCCGGCAGCCGACTCCCGGCCATCCCGTCCCTGGCTCTTGAGCAGCAAGTCGACCCGGTCATAATCGAACCACAGAAAATGCTGCTCATCGACGATCTCGTAATCCTCGACCCCGGCCGTGATCGGGTGAATGTGGTTGACGACCTTCACATCGAACGGCAAGATGGGCGGATGTCCCTGGTAGTACCCGCCCATCACGCGCCGGTAGCCGTTCCGCCAGGGGTACGCCCAGCCCGCGTTGTGCAGCGGCATGAACGCCCCACCGGCGGCGACGAACCCCTCGATCGCCGCTTCCTGATGGGGCTGCATCCACACCTCGGACGGCTGGTCGAACCCGTTCGGCCACTCCATCCCGTCTCGAAGGATGACCAGCAGCCGTTTTCCGTCGAGGACCTCTTTATTCAACGCTGCATAATCGGTCGTATACTCCACGACCAGTCCCGCCGCCTCCATCGCCGGGCCCACGCCACGGAACGCATCCTCCGCATGATGGTACCGGTCGCCCGCTAACAGAATCGCGTCTCTCTTCTTCATCGGCTTGCCTCTAACTCCCCGCCTGCTTGGCGGCCTGCGCTCCCTGCGCCTCAGCGATGACGCTGTGCTTCCGGCTGTAGACGAAATAGATAATCAGCCCGATGACAAGCCAGATGATCAGACGCGCCCAGGTGTCCAGGGGGAGAGAGAGCATCAACGCCAGGTTGGCGAGGATGCCCGCTATCGAGACGAAGCTGACCCACGGGGTGCGGAACGGTCGTCGCTGGTTCGGGTGGGTACGACGGAGGATCAAGACCGCAGCGCACACGATGACGAACGCCAGCAGGGTGCCGATGTTCACCATATCGGCCAGGATATCGATCGGGGTGAGCGCGGCCACGACCCCGCACACCGTCCCCGTCAGGATCGTCGCCCGGTGGGGGGTCCGGAATCGCGGATGCACGACCCCGAAAACCTTCCGGGGCAGCAGCCCGTCCCGGGCCATCGCCAAGAAGACCCGAGGCTGGCTGAGGAGCATGACGAGCATCACGCTCGTGATGCCCGCCACCGCGCCCACAGAGACCAGGAACACGGCGATATTCAACCCATAATTCGAGAACACCGACGCGACCGGCGCGCCGATGTCGATCTGGTCATACTTGACCATCCCGGTCAGGACAGCGGTGACCAAGATATACAAGATCGTACAGATGCCCAGAGAGGACAAGATGCCAATTGGTACGTCCCGTTGCGGGTTTTTGGCCTCCTCCGCATGAGTAGAGATCGAATCGAACCCGATATAGGCAAAGAATATTCGCCCCGCTCCGCGCATCACGCCGGCCAGCCCGAACGGGAGGAACGGCGTCCAGTTCGCCCGGTTGATATAAGACGAGCCGACGAAGATGACGAAGAGGACGACGGCGAGCTTGATGACGACCATCGTGGCGTTGAACCGGGCGCTCTCGCGAATCCCGATGACGAGGACGACGGTGACGACCGCGATGATGAAGAGCGCTAAGAAATTGGCCGCAAACGGAATCCCGAAGACGGATGGAATCTCGATCGAAGAATACAGCGCAAGCAGTTCATCCGTCGTGCCCTTCTCCGTCGCTTCTTTGAGGAGCGCCGTCGCCGACCAGTAGTCGTTGGCGAACCAGATGGGGAATTTGACGTCGAATAAGCTCATTAACTTGGCGAAGTACTTCGACCAGCCGTACGCGACCGTGCTCGACCCCATCGCGTACTCGAGGATCAGGTCCCAGCCGATGACCCAGGCCATCAACTCGCCCAGGGTGGCGTAAGCATACGTATATGCGCTGCCGGCCACCGGGATCATCGAGGCGAATTCCGCGTAGCACAGCCCGGCGAACGCGCACCCGATCCCGGCGAAGACGAACGACAGCATCAGACCCGGCCCGGCAAATTCCTTCGCGGCCAGGCCGGTGAGGACGAAGATCCCGGTCCCGATGATGGCGCCGATGCCGAGGGAGGTCAGCGTGATCGGGCCGAGCACGCGCCGGAGCCGCTGTTCCCCCTGAAGCTCCGCTTCCAACTGGGCCATCGTCTTCTTGGCAAAGAGTGAATGCGCCATACATCCTCCTTAGAAAGGCAATGATGAATGATGAACGAGGAATGATGAACGAAAACCAGGAAGAACGAGCATGATCGGTCCCCGTTCATCGTTCTCCTGTAAAGATCGCCTTGAGCGCAGCATGATCGAGATGGCCGTTCGTCGCTAAGAACGGGAGCCGGTCGACGGCGTACTCCGAGAGCGTCTGTGTGAGCGGAAAGACCGGGGCGCCGTCAAATCGCGTGATCCGGCCTCCCGCCTCCTCGACGAGGAGACTCCCGGCTGCGATATCCCAGAGCTTGGTGGAATCCGAGAACGCGCCGTCCAGCCATCCGCAGGCGATGGCGCAGAGATGGAGCGCCGCCGACCCCAGGTTCCGGTACTCGTCGAAGTCCTCCAGCACACGGACGACGTGAGGCGGGGGAGGGCCGATGAACCGGGAGGAGAACCCGAACAGCGTCCGTGTCGAGAGCGGAGCCGTGCGTGTATGGAGGCATTCCCCGTTCCTGAAGGCTCCGCCGCCCCGTACGGCCTTGAAGGTGTCGTTTCGGTTGGGATCGTAGACGACTCCGACCACCACCCGCCCCTCGTGCACGATGCCGATAGAGACGACGAAAATTGGAATGCCGTGCGCGTAGTTCGTCGTCCCGTCGATCGGGTCGATCACCCAGGCGTAGCCGGACGACCCCGGCTGGAGTCCGAATTCCTCGCCGAGCATCGCGTCGGCGGGGAAGTGCGACCGGATGGCGTCGATGATCAGCCGTTCAGACGCCCGGTCCGCTTCGGTCACGATCTCCCGAAGCCGGTCATCCTTGAGCGTCCCGCGCCGGTCGGTCTGCTGGACGATCAGCCGGCCCGCCTCGGTCGCCGCCTGAGTCGCCAGGGCGAGACGCGAATCGAGCGAAGAGCGATCCGACACGAGCGACTCCTACTGGAGCGGAGAAAACTCCGTCGGCTTCAGGATGCGGATGGCGACGTCCGCCACGAGCAGCCCGTTCTTCTCGCTCTCCGCCTTCGCTTGAATCCATTCCGGGTCGCTCACGAACGCGTCCCAGGCCCGCTCCCGGTGCGCCAGGTCGTCGTACGCCACGATGTAGTAGAGTTCATTCATGCTCGGCCCGAACACCGGCTGCCAGAACCCGATCACCCGAATGCCGTGCCGCTCGAACAGCCGCATCGTCACCTCGGCAAACCGTTTCTTGATGTCGGCCATCCGGCCGGGCATGATCTTATAGACGCGTTCTTCGTAGATCATGGGAACCTCCCTTTACGTCAGTCCCGCCAGACAACTCCCTCGCTCGACTCGATGGCCCGACTGGCGCAGGAAATGCTCGACGCCGACGAGCAGGGGCACGATCGCCCCGAGGCTCGCGTTCGGTCCCATGTGGCCGATGCGAACCGCCTTATCGAACCATTCCCGAATGCCCTGTGCGATGTGAATCCCGTATTCAGCCTTCAAGAATTCGACCAGCGCGCCGGGGTTGAACAGACCGGCCGATTCGATGACCGTCAGGTTCGCGCAGGCGACGTCCTCGTCGGCCATGACGGCCAGCCCCATCGCCCGCATGCCCGACCGGACGACCCGGGCGATTCGCGCGTGCCGCTCCCACCGGGCCTCCAGCCCTTCGTCCAGGATGAGCCGGGTGCTCGACCGGAGGGCGACGACGTTGTTCACCGGGATGGTGCCGGGATGCGGATGGTAGTCGGCCTGCTCCGAGGCGAACCTGCGCCAGGTTTGCAGGTTACCGACCCAGCCGCGATGGCCTTGACACCGGTCGATCGCCTGCCACGCCCGGCTGTTGATAGCGATGAGCGCCAGGCCGGGCGGGGATTCGAGGGCTTTCTGCGAGGCGGTGACGCACACATCGACCCCCCAGGCGTCCATCTCGAACGGCTCGCCGCCCAGCGAGGCGATCCCATCGACGACGACGAGGAGGTCGTGCTTCCGGGCAGCCTGCGCGAGGTCATGCACCGGGTTCGCCACCCCGGTGGACGTTTCCCCGTGGACGACGAGCACCGCCTTGAGGTCGGGCGCGCCCGCCACGGCCGCGTCGATATCGGCCGGCCGGAACGGGCTTCCCCACCGCTTCGTCAGCCACGTCACCCGCAAGCCGTGGGACTCCGCAACCTCGCCTAAACGATGGCCGAAATACCCGTTATCTAAGGCCAGGACGTGGTCGCCTTCATCGAACAGGCTGTTGATGACCATATCGGTGCCCGTATTCCCGGAGCCGACGACGACGAAGACGTCCCCGCTCGTCCTGAAGATCGCTCTCAGGTTCGCTTTCGTCTCATTCAGAATCCCGATCCACCGCTCGCCGTAATGCGCGGTCAACGGGTCGCTCATGTGCGTCAACACGTCGGGATCGACTTCAACCGGGCCTGGAATCATTAAGCGATAGCGTCTCACTGAACATCCTTTCGTCCTTCGTCCTTTGTCCTTGCTCTTTCGTCCTTACTTCGCTTCCTGGAAACGTGCATACAGGCGCGCCAGAGAGGGGCTCGGCACCTCATGATGGGCCATCACCTCGACGAGCGCGGGCCGGCCGGCGGCACACGCCTGCGCGAACGCGTCGGCCAGGTCGGCCGGGTCATCCACCCTGAACCCGGCCAGACCGACACTCTCGGCTAACTTGACCAGGTCGGGCGTCCCCAAGAACGTCGCGTACGGGCCCCGGTACGCCGACGTCTGCATGTTATGAATCATCCCGTACTGATGATCGGCGAGGACGACCAGGACGATGTTCGCCTGTTCGGTCACCGCCGTCCCCAGGTCGCTGAGAGCCATTAACAGACACCCGTCTCCCGTCACCCCGACGACCTGGCGGTCGGGATGGACGAGCTTGGCGGCGATCGCGCCCGGCAGGGCGAACCCCATCTCCCCCCAGCGTCCCGGCAGGATCAGCCGCATCCCGGCGCGGACGGTGAGGAGGTGCTGCAGCCAGGACGCCCCATTGCTGACATCCCCGACGACGATCGCATCCGGGTCGAGATGATTGGCCAGTTCCCGGACGGCCAGGCCAAAATGCATCGGCCGGAGCGATTCGTACTCCTCTAACGTCTGGAGTTTCGTCTCCGCGGCTACTCGCCGGTACTCGGCGAGTCTGGCCACGAGCTGGTCCCCGCTCGCCACAGTCCGTCCACGGAGGCGTTCGATCAGCCCGCAGACGGCTAAGCGGGTATCCGCCGTGGTGTCGACCGCCGCATCGGCCACACGCTTCCCTGTGTCGTCGAACGCGATGAACAGGTGGCGACCGGTGAGATGGCGGCGCAGGATGTGGACGCTCTCCGTCTCACGCAGGAACCCGACGGAGAGGACGACATCGGCGTCGCGGAGGAGGTCGTAGACGAACGGGTTGGCGGTCCAGGAATAGAAGTAACCAGCCGACAACGGATGATCGTCCGGGATCACTCCGGCCTCATACATCGGGTAGACGACCGGCGCGGAGAGTCGTTCCGCCAGGTCGACCAGTTCCCGCGAGGCGCCGGTCGCGAAGACGCCGGGGCCGGCGGCGATCACCGGGGCGCGGGCGGCGCGCAGGGTCGAAGCGACCCGATCCAGTGCCGCCTGATCCGGCTGGAACCGGGCTGGCGGACGCCGCTGGTACGGCCTGACCTCCACCGTCTCCGGCTCGTCCCACCGTAGGGGCACCTCCACATGCACCGGGCCGGGCCTTCCGCTCGTCGCCAGATGGAACGCCTCTGCCAGCACTGCCGGAAGGTCGGAAAACCGCTCGACCCGGACGCTCCATTTCGTGATGTCCGTAAACATTCTGTACAGGAAATCTGGCTTCTCGACCCCATGGAACGCTTCCCGGTCCGCGTCAACCGGGACGGTCCCGGAGAGATGGACGACCGGGGAGGCGGCGGTGAACGCCTGGGCGACCCCGGAGATCGAGTTGGTCGCGCCCGGCCCGGCGGTGACCAGGCAGACCCCCGGCCGGCGGGTCAGACGCCCGTACATATCCGCCATCAGCGCTGCGTTGTTCTCGTGCTTGACTGTGATGTGACGGATGGCCGGGACATCGCGGAGGGCATCGTAGATCGGGAGGACGTGCGAGCCGGGGAGGCCGAAGATCGTCTCAACGCCCTCGGCCAACAGCGCATCGACGACTGCCGTCCCGACCGTGTGGGACTGGGTGCTCATACGACTCCTTAGGCCGATTACGGATTGCGAATTGCGGAATGAGGAGCGAAATTCCGCTCTTCACAATCACTGAATTCCTGGGCAATAATGGCGCAATATACATACTTTAGCCGGGGAATCAACAAGAAAATTCAGCGATCGTCCTTGACAAATGCATAGACTGGCCGTAGTTTACTGATCCAAGCAGTGCGACGTCGTATTAATGGGACGGGTGTAGGGGCGCGATTCATCGCGCCCTGCGCGCTTCCAGGAGGAGAATATGGAGGCGATACGGCTGGGGCTGGTTGGATGCGGCGGGATGGGCCATCGCCATCTGTTCGGCCTGGCAGAGCTCCATCGCGCTGGCCTCTGCCGGTTCGCGCCGGTTGCCGCGTGCGATCCCCGGCACGAGAACGCGGTGTCGTTAGCGGCTCACGTCACGGAGCATTTCGGGACGCGTCCCGCCGTGGTGGGGACGATGGACGAACTCGCGTCCGTCGGGGGCATCCAGGCGGTCGATATCTGCACCGACCCGCCTCATCACCACACCTTAGCGGTGGAGGCGATGCGCCGGGGGTGGGATGCGATGGTCGAGAAGCCGATGGGACTGACCGCCCGGGCGTGCCGTCTGATGCGACAGGCTGCGGTGGAGACCGGCCGCCTGCTGTCAGTGGCGGAGAATTACCGGCGCGACCCGATCAACCGGCTGGCGAAGGCGCTGCTCGACCAGGGGGTGATCGGCCGGACCCGGTTCATGATGCACAACACCGCGGGCGGCCGTGACCAGATGCTCATCTCCGTCTGGCGCCACCAGAAGAACATGAGCGGCATCCTCCTGGATGTCGGGGTGCATTTTTCGGACATGATCGAATACCTGATGGGGGACGTCACGACGGTCTACGCCCAGACCCGGCTGTACGAGAAGACCCGGAAAAACCCGATGGCCGGGAAAGACCCGGATGCCGTCGAGCACACCTCACCTGCCGGGGTCTACGAACGCTGGCAGAAGGACATGCCCGCTGAATTCGAGGCGACGGCGGAAGACGCCGCGTACGCCACCCTCGTGTTCGCCAGCGGGGCGGTCGGCCAGTACCTCGAAGAACACGCCGCCCACGGGCGGGGATTCTGGCACCGGGCGGTCTACGGGGAACGGGGGTCGCTCGACCTGCCCGGCGACCGGTCCGGCCAGCCGATCAACCTGACGCTCGACGACGGAGGCCTGATCGAGGGCGCCGCCATCCTCGACCTCGTCCCCGATTTTCACGTCGATGACGCGACGGCGGCGCTGTTCGGCGGGACGCGGCTCTGGCGGTACAGCTTCCCGTTCGCGGAGACCGACCGGAAGATCATCGCCATCGAGTACGCGGACTTTGCCGACGCCATCCTGACCGGCCGGCCGCCGGAGGTCGGGCCGGACATGGGCGCCCGCTCCGTCGCCATCTCGTACGCGATGTTAGAGTCTGGGGCGCTCAACCGGCCGGTGACGATCGACGAGGTGCTCGACGATCGGACACACACGTATCAAGCGGAGATCAACGAGAGTTTGGGGATTTAAAATCAGTGACGAGTGACAAGTGATGAGTGACGAGTTAAGATCAGGTTGTCATTCTGAGCGAAGCGAAGAATCCCGTCGTGCGTGAGACCCTTCGCTGTGCTCAGGGTGACATGGGGGGAGCAGTTCTTCGCCTCAATCTTAATCTTCTTTTCCTCGTCACTGGTCACTGCTCTTCGGAGGTTCCATGCAACTCGGCTACAGCACCTGGGGGATGCCGACCGTTCCGCTGGAGCGGGCGGTCCCGCATCTGGCCGCGCTCGGGTACGACGGCATTGAACTCACCGTCATTCCGGGCTACACCACGGAATTGAGCACCCTCGTCCCGTCCGAACGGCGGTGGATTCGGCGGGCGTTCCAGGAACACCACCTGGCGTTGCCCGCCATCGCGGCCCACTCCAGCCTGCTGGAGACGGACCCCGACAGGCACGCGACGAACATGGCGCGGCTCCGGGCCGCGGTTGATTTAGCGGCCGACCTGACGTGGGGGGATACTCCTCCGGCTGTCAACACCACGCCTGGGGGCGGGCCGGATGAGTGGGACGGGGTGAAGGGCCGCTTAGTGGAGGAGACGCGGACGCTGGTCGAGTACGCCGCGTCATCCGGGGTGACGATCGCGATGGAACCGCACGTCGGCGCGTCGATCAACAGCCCGGAGCGGGTGCTCTGGCTGATCGAGCAGGTCGGCTCCCCGTACCTGCGCGTGAATTTCGACATCAGCCACTTCGATGTCGTCGGTCTGACGATCGAGGAGACGGTGCCCGTCCTCGCGCCGTATTCCGCGCATACGCACGTCAAAGACCAGCGGGGCCGGCATCCGGATTTCGAGTTCCTCATCCCGGGCGAGGGCACGTTCGACTACGTCCGGTACCTGAAGGCGATGCAGGCCGCCGGGTATGAGAAGTTTATCACCGTCGAAGTGAGTGTCATGGTCCAACGCCGCCCGGAGTACGACCCGTTCGCGGCGGCGGAGTTGTCGTACCGAACCCTCTCCGCTGCGTTCGAGCAGGCGGGGATTGAGAGAAGGTAACCCTATTGCGGATTTCGGAATGCGGATTGAACAGCCAGATATCAAATCCGCAATCTGAAATCTTCAATCCGCAATTTCATATACAGGAGGGAGATCACAGTCATGCCATACGATCCTGAACTGGTACAGCCGATGCGAGAGGAACTCACCCAGCTTGGGGTGCAGGAACTACGGACATCGGCGGAGGTCGACGAGGTCTTGACGAACGAGAATGGGACCGTCCTGGTGGTCGTGAACTCGGTCTGCGGGTGTGCGGCTGCGAACGCCCGTCCGGGGGTGGCCATGGCCCTGCAACACCGGACGCTCCCGGACAAGATCACGACCGTGTTCGCCGGCGTCGACGTGGAGGCGACCGGCCGGGCGCGCAGTTACTTCACGGGGTATTTCCCCAGTTCCCCCCAGATCGCGCTGTTGCGTGACGGCCAGGTCGTCTTCATACTGGAGCGGCACGACATCGAAGGCCGGACTGCGCTGGATGTGGCGCATCGGCTGACCGAGGCGTTCGACACGTACTGCGCCGTCCCAGCAGAATAAGAGTATGGAAGTGTGGGGGTGTGAAGGTATGAGAGAATGAGGCGAGGGAATGTCCTCTTTGGGCCTATACTCCCATACTCCCATACTCCCACACTTTCACGCTTTCACGCTTTCACGCTTCCATTCTGTATGAATCAGCCTGCCGAACACCACCCAGATCGCCGCTTTATCGAGGCGGTTCGAGCCGCTGCCGCCGTCGATCCGCTGCCGACCGTCCGGCAGCTCGCCACGAACGTCGGGCTTTCCCCCGAAGACATCATCCACTACGTCCTCGTCCAGTGGGCGACCAGCGGCGCTGAGGCGCTGATGGCCACCAGTCCGCTCGCGCTCCGCCAATTGCGCGACGCGGCGGAAGCCGGGGATATTGAAAAAGTTCGAGGGATCGTTTCGTGGTTGCTTGAAGGGCAGTGAGGATGGAGCCACTTTAACAGCCTCTGTCTGATCCATGCGGCGGTGAGATCGCGTAGACCATTTCTAAAGCGGTTTTCTCACCCCCGCACTCACCCCCATCACCACCCCCGCCACCCCAATCCCCCAGATAGACGGCGTCAGGCCGTACACCCCGCGCCCATC
>JACQVL010000338.1 GCA_016209865.1 Candidatus Latescibacterota bacterium
CGGGCGTAGCCGCGTCGATGTGGTAGACGAGGCGGCCCAGCGTGGTCATGCCGGGCGGGATGAGCGCATGACCGGTGGTGTAGATGAGCACAGTGGTCGTCTCCTGGCTTGTGGACGCAGCGGCCAGAAAGCCGAGGCTGGCAACCGAATCGCTCAGGCTCTCGAAGTGGACGTGGGCCGGATCACCAGGTACGATTTGGGCCTGCAGGCCATCGACCGGCGTGGTGGTGGGATTGGTGAGGGTCAGTGGCATGGCTGCTGTCTCGCCAGTGGCACCGAAGACATGGCTAAGGGTGAGGTGAAGGAGTTGTGGGGGTGAGATCGCGGTTCCCTGAACCGGAACATGGAAGATTGGCGTCCCAGGATCGTTACTCAGGATCAACAATGTATCCACAGCGGTTCCTGTGGTCATTGGGGAGAACGTGACTATGACAGCGTGACTGTCACCAGGCGCGATGGTGAAGGCTGTATCACTGACCGTAAAGAATGGATCGTTGATGTCGGTTACGGCCAGATCAGCAGTGCCGGTGTTCTGGACAGTCAATGCCTTCGTCGTACTTTGCCCGACAAGAATGGTTTCAAATGCCAGCGAAGTCGGTGTAACCATGAGATGAGGTGACGGCGGAGTCAAGCGCAAGATCACCAGACCGGCATCGCCATCGGCCACATAAATCAGCCCATTGCTGACGGTGATATCATTCGCATTGCCGGGAGTATCATAGGTCCCTACAAGTTGGGGACTCAAAGGATTCGAGATATCAAGAACCTGAATTCCAAACGGCCCATTCGTTACGTAGGCATAGGAGCCCTGAATGAAGACTTTCGTAGCATACGGCGGTGTAGTTGCCGTCGCAACCAACCTGGGATTTGAGGGGATACTGATATCGATCACATGCAGCCCGACGCCATAAGCCGCAACATACGCATACTGCCCGGCGACAAACACACCTTCCGGATTCCCTGATAAATTGAGACTGGCGACTTGCTGAGCTGTAGCGGGGTTTGAAATATCAATCACTAACATACCAGCGGCACTATGCACGAGATACCCATAGTTCCCGGAAGGAAAGAGTTCATACGCCCAGCTTGGAGTGCCGAGACCTTTCAATAATTGGGGATTCGATGGATTGGCTACATTCACTATCTGAAGGCCGAGAAAATCGTAGGCAATATAGGCAGTGGTGCTCTGTACAGCGACATCGTAGGCATATCGCCCGGAGACCACATATTGCCCTGTTAATGTCGGCTGGGTCGGATTTGTGACATTGATGATTTTCAAGCCGCCAGCTTGATCAGCCAAATAGACGTAATTCCCTACAACAGATAACCCTAAACCAGGACCATCGGTCGCGAGACTCCCTGCAAGCACCGGATTGGCCGGATTCCCGATATTAATGACTTGTAGCCCGTTTGGGCCATCCCCGATGTACGTATATTGACCACTGACAGCCACGCCATTGGCACTCCCCGGTGTATTATATTGTCCCACTAACGTGACTGAGCCAACGGCGGCTGTGACGGGCGTAGATGAGCCCACGAAGAGGAGAACCCAGAACAGCGTCCATGCCCACACCATTTTCCTCTGAGACAACCAAACTTTCCAGAGACGATTCAAGCGGTGAGAGCGCCGTGGATCAGGAATACGAGCGATAGACACAGAGTAGAGAAACATTTTCAGGTCTCCCTCATCTCACCTCAAGGGGCGGCGCAAATTGCAGGATGACCAGCCCGACCGTCCCGTCCGCCACGTAGATCAGCCTGTTGGAAACAGAGAGGTCGTTGGCGCTGCCCAGGGTTTTGCAGGTTCCAACCCAGTGAGGAGCGGCAGAATCAGAGATGTCGAGGATATGCACGCCGCCGGGGCCGGCGGCTACATACGCATACCGTCCACTGACCATGACCCGGTGGGCCAGGCCGGGCATGGCGCAGGTGGATACCAGGGTGGGATTGGACGGAGCGCTCACGTTGACGATGTGGAGCCCTCCATCATAGGCCGCCACATACGCATACTGCCCGACAGCGAATACGCCCATGGGATTTCCCGGTAGATTCAGCGAGCCGATCCGACGGGCTGAAGAGGGTTCGGAAATCTCGATGACCACCAATCCGGCGGTATGCTGGACATGGTAGCCATAGCGTCCCGCTGGGAAGAACTCCCGAGACCAGTTCTGCGCGCCCAGTCCCTTGACGAATTGAGGAGCGGCGGGATTGCGCACATCGACGATGTGAAGCCCCAGGAAGTCATACGCGATGTAGGCGAACCCCGCTTGAAGCGCGACGTCGACTGCCCACCGCTCATCCTCCGACACCTGCTGGATATAATGCCCCGTCAGCACAGGGTGCGCGGGATCGGTGACATCGATGATTTTCAATCCTCTGGCCTGGTCGGCCAGATAGACAAGGTTTCTGATCACCGTCAGTCCCATGGCGTCGCCGTCGGTCCGGTATGTTCCGACCAGGCGCGGCACGGCCGGTTTCCCGACATCGATGATGCGTAGACCACCGCTCCCCCCACCGAGGTATGAGTATCGACCGCGGACGGCGACACCCTTCGCAATGCCCGGTGAATCACACTGCCCTATAAACTTCACTGTCCCCAACGCATGGGCCGGTATCGTGTCAGTATCGATCAACCCGTATTTGACGACCACACGAAACAGTTCCGGCACATTGTGCACCCTCAGTTTGTCCATCAGATTTTTCCGGTGTTTTTCCACGGTCTTCAGCGTGATCCGCATCCGGTCCGCCATTTCGCGATTCTTGCAACCCTCCACAACGAGTTGAAGCACCTGGCGCTCCCGAGGAGTCAGCACGATGGATGGATCGGGAATTTCATCAGGATTACGGTAAGGATGGCGCTTTTTCATCGGAACATGTCCGGTTGCTCTATGACCACCCGCGGATCCTAAACGCGATCATGTTTGTCGACCGCCAGCAGGCATCATCCTATTTTTGTATAAGTCAAATTCTTGATCTGTCAATACGGGTTTACCCTACCATATGTATTTTTTGAGGATTTTGGAGGGTATATGAGGGTCTGATCAGCAAGGCTGGCCAGAGCAGCATCTTCAATGTATTCTGGAAGACCGGATGGATGTAGAACGGGGGTTCTGCAAACTGCGATCGTGGGAAGATAGTGTTCTCTTCTCTTGAAGCCTACACCCAGCCGGGAGGAGTCTCGCGCGGCTCGCCCGATGGGGCGACTCCCGCCCGCACGTCCCCCAGAAACTGCTCCAGGGCCGTGTTGAAGTCCGACGGCTGCTCCAGCATCAGGTAGTGTCCGCACCGGAAGACGGCAACCAGCCGGGCGTGCGGGACGTACTCCATCCAGGCCCGCACACTCGGCCAGTAGTCCATCTCGGCGGCTCCGATGACCAGCACTGGGCAGGTGAGAAACGAGGCCGCCGCCGCGTTGCAGAAGGTCAGCAGGCCATAGTGCGTCGCATCGATGACCTGACGGGGCGTCTCCGGGGTGGCCGCCAGCGCCTCGGCCACGAACGCCGCCCGGCCGCTGGCGGGGGAGCTGCAGTACCGGCTCATCATGGCCTGAGCGGCCTGATAATCCTGCGCTCGTGCCACGACGAGCTGCCTCCATTCCTCTCGATTCTGCGGAAGCACCTCACACCCCGAATCGACGACCACGATGCCGGACACCCGGTCGGGGAAGTCGAACGCATACCGGAGCGCGATCATACCGCCCAGGCTGTGGCCCACCAGGATGGGACGCTCGATCCGCAAGGCGTCGAGCAACGATGCCAGGTCATCGACGAACGTCTCGATGGAATACCGTCCGCCTGGCGCATCGGAACGGCCATGGCCCCGGAGGTCGTAGACCAGCACCGTAGTCAGCCGTGCAAAGTAGGGCATCTGCAACTGCCAGTGCCAACAGTGACCCCCGCCGCCGTGCAGGAATACCAGAGCCGGCTCGCCGTCGCCGTCGCGTTCGTAGTAGACGTCGATCCCGGTCGCCAGCCGGAGCCGTCCCCCCATCGCCGCCATAAAGAATCCCTCCCAAGGGGAGGCAATGCCCTTAAGAATCCCTAACAAAATATCTCTCTATACCGGCTATCATTCTGAGCGTAGCGAAGAATCTCGTCGTGTGTGAGACCCTTCGCTGCGCTCAGGGTGACATGGTGTGAGCGGTTCTAAACACAAATTGCGGACCTGCCACCAGAGAATTGGTATCAAGTCCGCAATTCGCTTGTACTCGTCACTTGTCCTGAAGGGCGCGATGCCTCGCGCCCCTACTCGTCACTTGTCACTCGTCACTGCTGTTGCCGTCCTTCACCCAATCCTCAGCATCCGCTCGACCGCGCGGACGGCCCGGACGCGGATGTCTTCCGGCACGTCGATGACGTACTGAATGTCGGTCAGGGATTTGAGCGTATCTTCGAGGGTGATCTGATTCATGTGGGGGCACCGGACGCTGCACAGCCGCAACATCTCTTTGTCCGGGTTGGCCACCGCGACGTTCTCCCCCATCGCGCACTCGGTCAGCAGCAGGTACCGGGGCGCGTGCGTGTGCTCGACGTACTTGATCATCGCCGACGTGCTGCCCGAAAAATCCGCCGCCTCGACGACCTCCGGGCTGCACTCCGGATGGGCTAAGATGACGACATCCGGGAACTGCCGCCGGACGTCGAGAATATCCTGCACGGTAAACTGCTCGTGCACCTCGCAGCGGCCATGCCAACCGATGAGCTGATAGTCCAGGCCGGTCCCGCCGTTCCCCGCCGTCCCGCGCGACGGGAAGATGATGTGCTTGCCCGTCTCCCGCGCCACGTTCTTTGCCAGATACTCATCGGGGAGGAAGATCACCGTGTCGGTGCCTAACGACTCCACGACCGCCGCCGCGTTGCTCGACGTGCAGCAGACATCCGACTCCGCTTTCACGTCAGCATAGGTGTTGACGTACGTCACGACCGGGACGCCGGGGAACCGCCGCTTGAGCGCCCGCACGTCTTCGGCGGTGATGCTCGCCGCTAAGGAACATCCGGCTTTTGCTGAGGGCAGGAGGACGGTCTTCTCCGGGTTGAGGATCTTCGCGGTCTCCGCCATGAACCTGACCCCGCAGAAGACGATAATGTCTTTATCGGTCTGCGCGGCTTTCCGGCTGAGCTCTAACGAATCACCAGTGTAATCGGGGATCGAGTGGTAGAGCGCGGGCTCCATGTAGTTATGGCCCAGGATGACCGCGTTCTTGACCTTCTTGAGGCGGTTGATTTCAACGGCGAGCTGTGCTTTATACCGCAATTCGAAATCGGGCACGACGTCGTACAGCCGCTCTTTCATGCGGATGTACATGTCGTCAGCTAACATGAACTCACTGTCGTAATCGATGAGCGTGTGGAGCGGATCGGGCAGTGTGGGTTGCACCGCGATATCCCCGATCGATGAAGTCATGGTATTGTGCATACACGGTTCTCTTGTGATAAGATGGAAGGTCTCGACGACGAACCACCGGTTTTTCGTCTTGACTGGCCACCGACCACTATACTCGCGGGTTGATCACGATCTCGCTGATGAGCACGCGGGACGGCGCGGCCGCTAAGTACAATGCTAATTGCGCGATATCTTCCGTACTCAACATCTTGAGTTCATCGGCCGGCCTGGGGTCGTGCTCGTACCGGGAATTCGCTACCGCGCCCGGACAGATGGCCACGACCCGGATGTTGTGCGGCTGGACTTCCTCGGCTAAGGCTTCGGTGAACCCGGTGACCCCGAACTTCGAGGCGCAGTAGGCCGCCATGTTCCCGTAGCCGCGCTTGCCGGCGGCGGAGGAGATGTTGATGATCTGGCCGGACTGTTGCTGGATCATCGGACGGAGCACCGCCTTCGCGCAGAGAAACACCCCGCGCAGGTTGGTCTCCATCATCCGATCCCATTCCGCCACGCTCGTCTCCTGCACCGATTTGAACGCCCACACCCCCGCGTTGTTGACGAGAATATCGACCCGGCCAAACCGCTCTAACGCCTGCTCGATCATTCGTTCCACGTCGCGTTCGTCGGCGACGTCCACCCGGAGCGCCATCGTCTGGCTGTCCGGCCGGCGTTTTCTGATCTCCTGCGCGACGTGAGTCAGGTCGGATTCCGTCCGCGCCGCGAGCACGACGCTGGCACCGGCACGCGCGAACGTCACACTGATCGCTCTCCCGATCCCCCGGCTGGCCCCGGTGATGATCGCCACCTGGCCGTCTAAGCTGAGGGCAGCCGACCCGTCGCCCACACCACGTCCTTTCACGCCTGGCTGAACGCCGACTCGGACACCATCTGCTCTTCCGTATGCCCCGGCTTCCCGCGCGCTCGGCGCACGTTGATCAATTCCGCCACGATGCTCACCGCGATCTCGTCGGGCGTGTCCGCGTTGATGTCCAGTCCGATCGGCGCGTGAACCCGCTCCAGCAGGGCGCGGGGAATGCCTTGCGCCTCGAGATGCTTCCACATCAGCGCGACCTTCCGCCGGCTCCCGATCATCCCGATGTACTTCGCCCTCGTCCACACCGCCTGCGCGATAATCGGCTGATCCCACTGATGGCCGCGCGTCACCGCCACTAAGTAGGACTGCTCGTCGATCGGCAGTTTCTCGACGATGCCGTCGAACTCATCGACGATGAGCTGGTCCGCATCGGGGAACCGCTCCGGACTGGCGAACGCGGGCCGGTCGTCGATGACGATCAGCCGGAACCCGACCGTCTTGGCGATCCGGGCGATCGCCCGCGACACATGTCCGGCGCCGAACAGGAAGAGCTGAGGATCGGGGAGAATCGACTCGACGAACACCCGCGCCTCGCCAGTGTCCTGCTCCACGGTGAAGACCTTCAACAGGTCCTCGCGGATGATCCCGTCCGCTTCCCGGCATACCCTCTCATCGAGCGCCGGGTCGCCCAGCGTCCCGACCGTCTCCCCGGCCGCTGTCACCAACAGCTTCCGGCCGGCTGCGTGCTCCTCCCCGGCGACGAGCGTGGCGAGCACCCCCGTCCCGCGCGTCTCTTGCAGCCGGACGACCGACTCGAGCACGTCGCTCAGCACCCCTGAACAGATCGGTTCCGTGAAGATCTCGACGTTGCCCCCGCAGTTCAACCCGCTCTCACCCGCATGTTTCTCGGTCAGGATGAACCTCTGGAGGCTCGGCTTGCCCGTCTCCATCACCTGCCGGGCTTCCGACCAGACGTCCGCTTCCAGGCATCCGCCCCCCACCGTCCCGACGAACGTCCCGTCCTGCCGGACGAGCATCTTCGCTTTCTTGCTCATCGGGAGGGAGCCCTTGCTGGAGACGATCGTGGAGAGGGCCGCCGTCTCCCCCCGTCCCAGGATGTTCAACACCTCACGAAAGACCGCTTCCATCGCATCTTCCCATCACTCGCCGACACCGTCTCTTCTTCCATCTGCCCACTGCCTACTGCCCACTGCCCGTCTTCCCGCCGTTCTGAACCTCCAGTTCCTGAAACTGCTGTTGCTGCTCATCCCAGACGAACGCCCGCATGCCCTGCACGACGCGATTGATAACGGAGATGACGAGGTAGAACGGCTCCGGGCGGATCAGGTCGACGAGCGCATGGGTACGATCCTCATCCGAGAAGTAGGCGGGATGATCGGGATGCGAATGGTAGAACCCGACGACCCGGTCGTCCGGGCTGCTCGTCTCCCCGAAGAAGAGTCGCTCCATATCCTCCTTGCTGAACGTGTACGCCGTCCGGGCATCCCGCGGGTACTGGTGCGGGTCGCGCGCATGCAGCTCATTCTGGATGTTGCGGCAGCGGTACGCGACCCAGGACGCCGGGTCGTCTGTCCCGGTCAGGTACCCGCAGCACTCAGACGGGTACTCCTCGACCGCATGCACGAACATCTCCTCCCGAACCGCGACAGGCAGAACGATCATCGCCCTCTCACGCCGACTCTAACTCCAGCTCCCGGACCCGCGTTGGGAACTCCGGTTCCTTCGGGATCGTCTCCTCATCCGGGTAGACCATCCAGATCGTCTCCCAGGGACATTCGCGGGCACAGATCGTGCAGCCGGTGCAGGTATCCTCGTCCACGATGCACACCGGGTTGACCGAGGAGTACACCGGTCCCGGGACCTTGGCGATACACTCGACGGGACAGACGACCATACAGACTTCGCATCCCGTGCATCCATCCGTGTCGATAAGCGCCTTCGGCCTGGGCTTCCTGGGTTTGCGTTTGACCGCATCCGCAGCCACGGGTCACCCTCCATGGAGTTCAACATGAACGGCTTGATTCAGGTTCCTTCTTTGGAAGCTCGATCTGTACGGCGTCAGGCCCGGTGAGCGTGACCACACTCACCCGCGCGGCTAAGTTGCCGGCGATCTCCCGGAAGGCCAGGGCGAGCGAGGAATCCGGGTTGGCCACGACGATCGGCCGGCCTTCATCCCCCCCGACGCGGACACGAGGGTCGAGAGGAATCTCGCCTAAGAACGGCAGGTCTAATTCCTCACTCGCCGCACGGCCGCCGCCATGGCTGAAGATGTCCGTCCGTTCCCCGCACCGCGGGCAGAGAAAATAGCTCATATTCTCGACCACCCCTAAGATGGGCACGTTCACCCGGCGGAACATCGTGATGCACTTCCGGACGTCCGCCAGGGCGACTTCCTGGGGGGTGGTGACGATGACCGCGCCGGTGAGGGGGGCGGACTGGGCCAGCGTCAGGGAGGCATCCCCGGTGCCGGGCGGGAGGTCGATGATCAAGTAGTCGAGGTCACCCCAGTCGACCCCGCTCAGG
This sequence comes from Candidatus Latescibacterota bacterium, assembly GCA_016209865.1. GTDB lineage: Bacteria > JAAXHH01 > JAAXHH01 > JAAXHH01 > JACQVL01 > JACQVL01. The sequence continues at coordinate 8,741 of JACQVL010000338.1, forward strand.
AATCGCTGGATCATCTTGCCGACGAGCGGCCCCCGGTAGATGATCGCGTCCGACTCTCCGGCGACGAACCCCACGGAGACGAGCCGGACGCCGTACTGGACGGGCGGCGTGATCTTCCCCGTCTCACTCCGCTCCAGGGCCTGCTTGATCCCCATCATGATCGGGATGTTCGGGCCGTAGATATCCCCATCGAGCAGGCCGACGGACGCGCCCGTCTCCGCTAAGGCCACGGCGACGTTGACGCTGACGGTCGATTTCCCCACCCCACCCTTGCCGCTGGCCACCGCGATCGCGTGGCGGACGGTCGGGATCGTGCTCCGGTCCGATGTCGCGGCAAGCCCACGAGGCACTGTCGCCCCCATCCGCACCTCCACTAAAACGGCAGGGGGAGACCGTCGTCTACCTGTGGCCGGACCTCCCCCTGTGCCTCGACGATTAGACGTGGAACGATTCCCCGCACCCGCAGGTCCCTTTGGCGTTCGGGTTGTTGATCTTGAACCCGGCCCCCATCAGGCCTTCGACGTAGTCCAGCTCAGACCCCATCAAATAGATGGCGCTCTTCATGTCGACGAACACCCGCACCCCGTGCGCCTCGATCACGCGATCGGCCTCGCTGGCCTCTTTATCGAACGCCAGCCGGTACTGAAACCCCGAGCACCCCCCGCCCATGATCATCATCCGGAGGCCATACTCAGGATGGCCCTGATCGGTCAGCATCGTTCTGATCTTCTCGGCGGCGGTTTCGGTGACGGTAACCATACAGGATTCCTCCTTCTATCGATTGCGAATCGTGGATTGCGGATTGAGACCCCCGTTGCTGACGAGACAGCCGGCCTACATGAATTCTCGGATGAGCTCCGCGCCTTGCTCGGCGGTCAGGCCGAGCGGCAGCTTGGCGAGCGGGCCCTGCTTGAGCGCCAGGTCGCCGTCCTCGTACGTCGGCCGGTCGATCTGGTAGACGACGCCCAAGGGAATCTGGGCGCCCCACTCGTACGCCTTCTGGAGCGCCCCGTGGAAGTCCGTCTTCTCGTACTCGCCCTCTTCTAATTTGTACACCCGCTCCTTGAACCAGGCGTAAGAGTTGATCTTGTTGTACGTCACACACGGGCTGAACACATCGACGAGCGAGAACCCTTTGTGCTGGATCGCCTGCGCGATCACGTCCGTCATGTGCTTCGCTTCCCCGGAGAAGGCGCGCGCCACGAACGTCGCGCCGCTGACCAGGGCGAGGGCGAGCGGGTTGAGGGGCATCTCGATGTTGCCGTTCGGGGTCGACTTCGTTTTATGGCCGATCTCCGTCGTCGGGGAGGCCTGGCCGGTCGTCAGGCCGTAGATCTGGTTGTCCATCACGAGGTACGTCAGGTTCAGGTTCCGCCGCATCGCATGGATGAAATGCCCCACTCCGATCCCGTACCCGTCGCCATCCCCGCCCGTGACGACGACGTGCAGGCCATGATTCCCCAGCGCCGCGCCGGTGGCGACAGCGATCGCCCGGCCGTGGATGCTATGGAACCCGTATGCGTTGAAGAACCCGGGCAGGTTGGACGAACAGCCGATCCCGGACACGACGAGGACGTCTTTGGGCTGGATGCCGAGTTTCGCCGTCGCGCCCTGGAGCGCCCGCAACACCCCGAAGTCCCCGCATCCCGGACACCAGTCCGGCTCGACCATGCCTTTAAACAACTCAACCGGCAGCTCAACGCGCGGTTCAGCGACCGTTTCGACTTGTGCCATTGAGAATCTCCTTCACATGGTTCACGATATAGAGCGGCTCCATCGGCTCCCCGTCGTATTTCAGGATCGTGGCGTCCGGGCTGATCCCGGTCTCCGCCCGGATGTGACGGCCGAGCTGGCCGGTGAAATTCTGTTCGACCAGGACCTTCAGCTTGCAAGAGTTGAGGATGGTTGCGACCTCATCCGTATGGAACGGGACGAGGTACTTAATCTGGAGGTTGTTCGTCTTGATCCCTTCCTGGGCGAGCAGGGCGATCGCGTCCCAGATCACCCCTTGCGTCGACCCCCAACTGATGAACGTGATGTCCGCGTCCGCCGGCCCGTGCAGCGTGGGCGCGGGCAGGTTGCGCAGGAGGCCCTCCAGCTTCCGCATCCGTTTCTGCATCATCTTGATGCGCATCAGCGGGTCGGTATACACGTCGCTGATGAGGATGCTGCGCTCGTCGTGCTCGTCGGACGCGCCGACGAACATGTTGCCGGCATCCCCCGGCAGGCTCCGCGGAGAGATCCCCGACTCGGTCACCAGGTACCGCTTATACTCCCCGTTGCCGTTCTCATTCGGTTCCGCCAGTTCACCCCGGTCGATCGTGACGTTGAAGTCGAACGCCTCCGGGTCGGCGGTCTCGTTATGCTCGGACAGGAGCAGGTCGGAGATGATCGTGACGGGAAGCTGGTACTTCTCTGCCATCTGAAACGCCTCGACCGTCGTGTTATACGTATCGACCAGGTCGGCCGGGGCGACGATCATCCGGGGGTACTCGCCCTGAGACGCCCCGAACACCTGGTTCAGGTCGCCCTGCTCCGTCTTTGTCGGCAGGCCGGTCGACGGCCCGCCCCGCTGCACCTCAAGGATGACGACCGGGACTTCCGCCATCCCGGCCATCCCGATGGCTTCGGTCATCAACGCATACCCCCCGCCGGACGTCCCGCACATCGCCCGCACACCCACGTGTCCGGCGCCGATGGCCATGTTCACGACCGCGAGCTCATCCTCCGCCTGCTTCACGCACACCCCGTACTCGGCCGCGTGGCTGGCCATGAAGTGGAGGAGGGACGACGCCGGGGTCATGGGGTAGGCGGAGTAGAACCGGCAGCCGGCCATCAGGGCGCCGATCCCGATCGTCTCGTTGCCCGTCAGGACGGGGCGGGACTTGCGGCTGTACGTCCATCGGTAGTCCATCGCCGGATGGTTGGCCTTCGCGTACTCGTACCCGGCTAAGGCTAAGTCGACGTTCTGGGAGATGACCGCCTGCCCCTTCCGGGCGAAGATTTCCTCGTACATCTTGTTGAGCGTCTCCAGGTCGAGCTGGAGCAGCCAGATGAGCGCGCCGAGCAGGACGGTGTTCTGCATCACCGTATCCAGTCGCACCCCGTACCGGTCGGCGACCGTCTTCATCAGGTCCTTGATCGGGATGGGGACAGCCCGGACGCCCGGCTTGAAGACGCTCTCGTCCACGTGGAGCTTGTCGCCGTTGTAGATGATCACCCCGTGCTCGTTCACTTCGGCGGCGTGTTGATCGATCGTATCCTGGTTGAGCGCGATCATCGCGTTCAACTGATCGCCGGGTGAGTAGACCTTCTCCTCGGCGGCCCGGATTCGCAGCCAGATGTGCCCGCCCCGGATGACCGACTGGTAACTATTATAGGCATACATGTGGAGGCCGAGCCGGGCATACGCGCGCGCGAACGTGTCGCCCGTCTTGTCGATCCCGTCGCCGGCCGCTCCACCGACTCCGACCGTCACTTCTTGCGCCATGGAGATCATCCCTCACGAAGGTTAAGGTGAATGACTCTTCCGTTCTACTCGAACGCGGCGATCACCGCATCCGCGAACGCCTCAGTCGTCGCCTGACCGCCTAAGTCGGGCGTACGGACGCGTCCCTCCTGCAACACCCGGTCGACTCCTCGCTGTATCCGTTGAGCGGCGGCGTCTTCGCCAAGATGGCGCAAGAGCAACCCGCCTGAGAGGATCACGGCCGTCGGGTTGGCGATGCCCTTCCCGGCGATCTGGGGCGCGCTCCCGTGAACCGCTTCGAAGACCGCGCACGTCTCGCCGATGTTCGCCCCCGGTACCACCCCTAACCCGCCGACTAATCCGCTGCAGATCTCAGAAACGATGTCCCCGTAGAGGTTCTCCAACAGCAGCAGGTCGAACTGGTACGGGTTCAGGACGAGCTGCATGCACAGGTTATCGATGATGATCTCGTCGTACGTGATGTCCGGGTGCTCGCGCGCAACTTTCCGGGTGCATTCGAGGAACAGTCCATCACTGAGCTTCATGATGTTCGCTTTATGCACCGCCGTAATCTTGGAGCGTCCCTCCAGTCGCGCGTACTCAAACGCAAACCGGGCGATCCGCAACACGGCCCGCTCGGTCACGATCTTCAGGCTCTCGATCACCCCCGGGACGACGCGATGCTCGATCCCCGAATACAGTCCCTCCGTATTCTCCCGGACGACCACCAGGTCGATAGCCTCGTACCGTGACGGCACGCCGGGCAAGCTCTTGACCGGCCGCAGGCAGGCGTACAGGTCGAGCGCCTTGCGTAACGTCACGTTCGGGCTGGTATACCCGCCCCCGATCGGGGTCGTCAACGGCCCTTTCAGCCCCACCCCGTTCCGGCGGATCGACTGGAGCACGGCCTCCGGGATCGTCTCCCCATACTTCATCAGCACTTCCGCGCCCGCTTCCACCCGTTCCCACCGCACCCCCACCCCGGTCGCATCGATCACCCGGACGGCCGCGGCCGTGACCTCCGGCCCAATCCCGTCCCCAGGAATGAGGGTGACATCGTAGCCCATCGCACGCGGTTCCCCGATCGGAGTCATGACCGGTCGTCCTGGTTATTCTAAACCTATCATAATATAATTCGCCATTCTGTGTCTGTCAATCTGAAAATCTTTCACCGCTGTTCGCTTTCTGTCCCGAACCCCGAGTTTACGGAACGCTGCTCCCATACCGCGTCCCGGGGTCGACCGAGACGGCGACCGGACGGCTACCCTCGGAGAGCGCCAGGAAGCCGAGCAGTTGGCCGCCCGCGGTGAATTTGAGCACCGTTCGATTGCCCGCGTCTGCCACCCAGCAGTCCCCGGTCTGCGCGTCCGTAGACACGCCCAACGGCGTCCGCAACCCGGTGATCGTCTGATGAAACCCTATGCGCTGGCGGATGTCGTACCCGTTCGGGATGCCGGTCAGGAGCTTGATCACCGCCTGCTGTCCCGGGTCCGCCATCCAGAGGCTGCCGCTCGTCGCGTCATACGACCCGGCGGCCGGGTCGGCGAACCCGACAACAGTCGTCATCCGGACGCCCGTCCGGGTCAGCTTCACTACCTGCTTGGCCGCCCGGTCGATCACCCAGCACCCGCCGTCGGCCGGGTCGGCCACCACCCCGATGGGCGCCTCGAACCCCCCGGCTGCAAGCCGGATGTCCCCGTTCACGCCGATGTTCGAGACCTGCCGGTTGGCCAGGTCCGCCACCCAGCAGCTCCCATCCATCGGGCTGACCGCCACCGCCTGCGGGTCGGTGAACGCGAACACACGGAACTCGACCGTCCCATCCCGCTTGACGCGGACGACGTCGCTCGCCTGCCCGATCGTGCCGCCCCCTTCTGCCACCCAGCACGCCCCATCCCGCACGTCGACGTCGATCGCGCCAGGCCGCGTCAGGCCGGTGACGACCACATCCAGCGCCCCGTCGGCGGTGAACCGGACGAGCGCCCCGTTGAGCGGGTCCGACGTCCAGCACCCGCCGTCGTTGGGGTCGGTGACGACCGTCGCGGGGTCGAGGAACCCGCTCACCCCCACCGCGATCGCATAGCCGTCCGCCGACGTCCGGAACAAGGCGCTCGCCCCGCGGTCTATGACCCAGCACGACGACGGGCCGGGGGTGGCCTCGACCGGGTCGGACGACCGGCTCTCCGACCCCGATGTGATCCGCGCCGTCAGGCTGTACTGATACGTCTTCCCGTTGACTACCTGCAGGTCGACGTACCGGTTGTACTCCACGGACACCGGGATGTCGAGGACGGACGAGGCATCCCCGCCCACTTCGGACCGGCGCAGACGGTAGCCGCTCAGGTCGGCGACGGGAAGCCGCTCCCAGGCGAGCGTCACGCGACGGTGCTCGGCCACCGCGACGAGGTTCTGGGGACGGCCGCCCGTCGACGGGTTCAGCGGGTCGAGGGGGTTGACCCGCGCCCGACGTTCACACCCCGCCCCGACGAGGCCGCCGAGGACGACCAGGATGACGGCGTACCGCGCCATGATGAGCCTCACTGGCCCGCCTCCGGCTTCGATCCGTCTGAACGGAACACGCGCGACACGAAGAAGAAGTAGAACGACGCGAGGAAATTCACCTGGGCCGCCCCGATGAGCACCCCGGCGATGCGATCGTTCCGGTTCGCCTGCTGGTAGAACCGCTCCAGTTCGACCGGGTCTCCGGTCCGCTGATACCGGTCGTACGCCTGGTTCGCCCGGTGCCGCGCGATCAGTGCCAGTCCGCCGCAGACCAGGCCCGTCCCCAGCGTGGCAGCGCCGAGGAGATGGTGCGACCGGCGCGGGTTGACCTGTGCCTGTGAGACCTGCGGTCTCCTGGCCGCGTCGCCCGACGGTTTCAGCTCCGCCTTCAGCGTCTGGCGTGTGGTGTCACTGACGGAGACCGGCAGGGTCATGCGTTCATACCCGCGTTTCTGGATGGCGACCTCGTGCAGGCCGGGCGCCAGGTTCCGCAACCGCAGCGGGGTGGTGCCGGCCAGTACGCCATCGACGTAGACGTTCGCGTCGAACGGCACGGACACCACCGTCACAACCCCGACGAACACCGCGTGGACGGTGACCGTCTCGTCCGGCCCGACGGTGACCTCCTGCACCCAGTCCCGCATGTCCCAGTCGGCCGGGTTCGGGTTGACCACACGGACGGCGTGGCGTCCGGCCGCCACCGCGTAGCCGGGAATGGGGGTCGTCCCGATGAGGGCATCATCGACGTACACCGCCAGCCCGGAGGGGGCTGATGACACGTTCAGCACCCCTCGACCCGGCCTAAGCTCCTGCGCCGCCGCGGGCAGGATCATGACATGCAGCAGGCTGAGGATCAGCGTAAATGACACGAAGGATGAAGGGCGAAGGACGAAGGACGAAACAACCCAATCATTCAAGGTAAGAGCAAACGTCCAGGCGCAGAGCAGACCTTTCTTCTCTCGTTCTTGGTTTCTTCGTCCTTCGTCCTTCATCCTTCGTCCTTTCTATTGCGCGGCTCCCGTGAACGCATACACATACCGGTCTTCTGACCCGACGAGGAGGAGGCCATCAACCACGACCGGGGAGACGGTGATGCTTCCCCCGGTCTCGTACTGCCATAGAAGCCGGCCGGAAGCGGTATCGAGAGCATACAGCCGTTTATCGGACGACCCGACGTAGAGGACGGAGCCAACCAGCAGCGGCGTCCCACGAATCACCCCGTTCGTGGCGTACCGCCAGCGGAGCGTCCCAGTCGCGGCATCGACACAGGAGAGCGTCCGGTCGTTCGACCCGATGAAGACGCGTCCCTCCTTGACGACCGGGCTTCCGTACAGGCTGCCGTCGGTCGTCCATCGCCACCGGAGGCGGCCGGTGGCGGCGTCGAGGCAGGAGAGCGTCCGGTCATAGCTCCCGACGTACACCGCGCTGTCTGCGACAACCGGGGCGGCGGGAATGCTCCCCCCCGTCCGGAACGACCAGCGGAGCGTCCCGACCTCCGCGTCGAGCGCGTACAGATGGTCATCGTCCGACCCGACGAAGACGAGGCCATACGCGACGGCGGGGGAGGAGCGGACCGGGGCTTTCGTCAGAAACCGCCAGCGAGTGTCCCCCGTCTCCGTGTCGAGCGCGTACAGGGCATTATCCTCCGCTCCGATGTACAGGGTGTCATCGACCAGAACGGGAGACGACCAGCCCACCGGAAGCGGGCGCTGCCATCTCGTCCGGTTGCGCTGGAGGTCGACGGCCAGCAGACCGGTCTGGTCCCGGTCAGCCCGGCCGGAGAGCGCCAGGAACAGAACGCCCGCTTTGAGGACGGGCGCCGCCTGCGCGACACCGCCGACTTTGCTGAACGCCGCCTGGACGCCCGTCCGCAGGTCGACGGTATAGATTCGATGGTCGGGCATCGGCAGGTAGACCATCCCGTTCTCCACGACGGGCGGGGCGAGTAGGGGGGCGTACAGCTTCGACTTCCAGACCACGGTAAGCGGCGGCTGGAACGTCCCGGCCGTCTGGACTCTCACCCCCCCCGATGCGGGCCGCATCTCCGCCTTCACCGCACGCTCCGCGCCAGCGTGCGACCCGCTGCAGGCGGCGAGGAGGAGGAGCAGGAAGAGCAGTGGTCGGGGGTCAGGGGTCGGGGGTCGGGAAAGAGGAGAATCTAACATACGCTGTGTCCTGCGACCCATCATGACCCCCATCCCCCGGTCCCTTCCCCGCAAGGGGGGAAGGGGAAGAGCCATTCGGGTGATGACTCCCCTTTCTCGCCCCTCGTGGGAGAGAAAGGGGGCCGGGGGATAGTAA
>JACQVL010000351.1 GCA_016209865.1 Candidatus Latescibacterota bacterium
ATCATCCCGGAGGACGCGGTCATCACGAAAGTCGCCGGCCGGTACAAGATCACCCGCGCCCTGCAGGTGCCGGGCGGCTCCGGCCGGTTCACGACCGCTCAGGCGCCCGATACCCAGGCGCCGGTCATCCTCTCCGGCCCGACGATCACCGGCCAGACCGCCGCGTCGGTGACGATCCAGTGGACGACGGATGAACTGTCGACGAGCATCGTCGATTATGGCACGGGCGGCGTCACGAACCAGCGGCAGGAGGACGGGACGCTCGTCACGACCCACGCGCTCACCCTGACCAACCTGTCGGCCGCGACCGTCTACAGCTACCTCGTCAGTTCGACCGACCCGAGCAACAACGGCCCGTCGCAGAGCGCGCAGGCGGTCGTCCAGACGGCCGCTCAGGCGGACGTCACCCCGCCGACGATCAGCGGGGTGGGGGCCACCAGTTCGTACATCAGCGTCTCAGACGGGACGACCGGGACGATCACCTGGACGACGAACGAGCCGGCCAACAGCGTCGTTGAATTCGGGACGACCTCGGCGTTAGGCCAGACGAAGTCGGTCAGCGAAGCTGTCGCGTCACACACCGTGACGATTACCCGGATGACGCCGGGGTCAACCTACTTCTATCGGGTGCAGTCCACGGATCAATCCGGCAACGGGCCGACGCAGAGCAGTATCGCCAGCTTCGCGGCGGCCAACACGGCGGACACCACCCCGCCGGTGCTCACGGCGGTGAGTACGACCGGGACGACCCACAACCTGGTGTCGGTGTCGTGGACGACGGACGAACCGGCGACGAGCATCCTCCGGGTGTTCCAGACCGGGACGACGGACACGGTGACGGTGGGCAGCGGCGCCCTGGTGACCTCGCACACCCTGTCTGTGACGGACACAACGAAGATCAGACCGAGCACCGGGTATACCCTCATCGTCGAGTCGGCGGACGCCAGGAACAACGTCGGCGCCAGCTCGACGACGGTGACGACGGCCGCCGGGGCGGATGTCACCCCGCCGTCGGCGCCCGCGACGGTGACCGCCACGCCGGGGAGCGAGCAGGTGCTCGTGACCTGGAGCGCGGTGGCGGATGCGGACCTGGCCGGGTATGATGTGTTCCAGAACAGCATCCAGGTCGTCTCCGGCCTCACCACCACGACGTACACCGCCACCGGGCTGACGAACGGGACGGCGTACACGTACCAGATCAAGGCGGCGGATTTGGCGGGCAACCGGAGCAGCTTGTCGCCCAGCGCGTCGGCCACGCCATCCGCCGCGCAGGCGCCCACGAAGCCGACCCCGATCGGGACGTACGTCAACACCCCACCGGGGGCCGGGACGCAGGTGGATATCGTGTCGCTCCAGCCCATCTTAGTGATCGGGAACGCCACCCCGGTCGCCGGCCGGCCACGACCGACGTACACGTTCGCGGTCTACGGGGATTCCCTGTTGACGACGCTCATCATCTCGGTGTCGGGGATTGTGCAGAGTGACTCAGCAGGCAACCCGACGCACTGGCAGGTCGTCAACCCGGCGCTGCCGGGCGGCATCGCCCTACTCGACAGCACCCGGTATTACTGGCGGTCGCGGGCGAACGACACGGTGACGGACGGGGCGTGGTCGGACAAAGCGACCTTCTTCACCAGCAGCGCCAAGCCGGTGGGAGTCGAGCTGGCCAGCTTCACGGCGGCGGACGACCGGGGCGTGGTGACGGTGCAGTGGCGGACGTTCGCGTCGGCCGGGATCGCGGGATTCCACGTGTATCGCAGCCTGAATGCTCAGGGAACGTTCGACCGGCTGACGGCCAGCCTGCTGACCGGCCGGCAGGGGCAGTACGAGTACCGGGATCAGACCGTGGGGGTGAACGCCACGTACTACTACCAACTGGAGGCGGTGAGTCCGAACGGGACGCGGGAGCGGTTCGGGCCGATCGCGGTGCGGGTGACGCCGCCCGCGGCCTACCGGCTGAGCCAGAACGCGCCCAACCCGTTCAACCCGACGACAACGATCCGGTATGAGCTGCCGCGGCCGGGCCAGGTGCGGCTGACGGTGTACAACCTGCTCGGCCAGGAAGTCGTCACGCTCGTCGACGCGCAGCAGGAGGCCGGGTTCCACACCGTCCAGTGGACCGGGCTGAACGCGGCGCGTCAGCGGGTGGCCAGCGGGGTGTACTTCTACCGGCTGACCGTCCAGGGCGCGGCCCGGACAGCGTTCACCAGCGTCAAGAAGATGTTGTTGTTGAAGTAACCCGTTCCCCCTCACTATCCCCCCGGCCCCCTGTCTCTCCCACGAGGGGAGAGACAGGGGGAGTCCTCAATGGGCACGGGTGTCTCCCCTCTCCCCGCCGTGGGAGAGGGGCCGGGGGTGAGGGTCATGCAGGCGGACTTTTGGCACAACACGCCATTGGGCTCAGGCTCAGTGGCGTGTTGTTGTTTTGAGGTCATTCTTCTTCGATTTGTCATTCCCGCGCAAACGGGAATCCATTGGTGTGAAGTAATTTTTTATTGACAAGGATTTTATAACGTATTATTTTTAACAAACTCATGATTTTCCATAACGTGCGCATCCGCCCTGCTTCTCGTTTGAAAGTCACGTCATGGATTCCCGTTCCCTGCTCCGCTTTCGCGAGGACAAGTTTCGTGAGGGCCGGTTTCGCGGGAATGACAATTCGGCCTGTGAGGAGTGTGTTCGCGTGAGTACGGTTCGTGTCACCCTCCCGGATGGGAAGCATCTGGACGTGCCGTCCGGTTCCACGGTCGCTGACGTCGCCCGGCAGATCGGGCCGCGGCTCGCCCGCGAGGCCCTGGCGGCGCGAGTGGACGGCCAGGCCGTCGATCTGTCGCACCGGCTCGACCAGGATGCGGCCCTCGCAATCCTCACGTTCGACGACCCGGCTGGCCGGGATGTGTACTGGCATAGCTCCACCCACCTGATGGCCCAGGCGGTCAAGGAACTCTTCCCCGAGACCCAGTTGACGATCGGCCCACCGATCGCGGACGGGTTCTACTACGACTTCGACAAGCCGGAGCCGTTCTCCCTGGAAGACCTGGAACGGATCGAGGGGCGGATGGCTGAGCTGGCCGCCGCCGACCTCCCCATCGTCCGGCGGACGGTGTCCCGTGAGGACGCGCGGGCGCTCTTCAGCCAGCGTGGGGAACACTACAAAGTGGAGATGCTCGACGAGTTCGACCCGTCCGAGGTCATCAGTACGTACGAGCAGGGGGAGTTCATCGACCTCTGCCGCGGGCCGCACGTCCCGTCGACCGGCCGGATCAAAGCGTTCAAACTGTTGAGCGTGGCGGGGGCGTACTGGCGGGGAGATGAGCACAACAAGATGCTCCAGCGGATCTACGGGGTGTCGTACCCCGACCGCGCGCAGCTCGACGAGCACCTCCAGCGTCTCGAAGAGGCCCAGCGCCGGGATCACCGGAAGCTGGGGCGGGAGCTCGGCCTGTTCATGTTCCACCCGTTCGCGCCCGCCTCCCCGTTCTTCTTCCCCAAGGGGGCGCGGGTCTACAATACCTTAGTGGATTATGTCCGCGGGCTGTACCAGCGGTACGGCTATGAAGAAGTCATCACCCCGCTGATCTACGAGGCCGGGCTGTGGAAGATTTCCGGGCACTACGAGCACTTCTGGGAGGAGATGTTCACGATTCACGCGGATGAGCGGGAGTACGCCGCCAAGGCGATGAACTGTCCGAGCCATTGCCTGATGTACGCGGCCAACCACCACTCCTACCGCGAACTCCCCATCCGGTACGCGGACTTCGCCCGGCTGCACCGGTACGAGCGCTCCGGCGTGACGGCCGGGCTGATGCGCGTCCGGTCGTTCTCGCAGGACGACGCGCACATCTTCTGCCGTCTCGACCAGATTCAGACCGAAATCCAGAGCTTCATGGAGATGCTCAACAACACGTATACGATGCTGGGGTTCGAGGACGTGCAGGTCTACCTCTCCACCCGCCCGCCCAAGCGTGCGGGTACGGATGACGTCTGGGATCGCGCCGAATCCACTCTGGCGAACGTCCTCCACGCGCTCAACATCGCGTATGAGGTCAAGCCGGGCGAGGGGGCGTTCTACGGGCCGAAGGTGGATATCGACGTGAACGATGCACTGAAGCGGCCGTGGCAGTTGGGCACGGTGCAGCTCGATTTCAACATGCCGGAGCAGTTCCAATTGGAGTACGTGACCGAGACCGGGGCCCCTGCCCGTCCGGCGATGATCCACCGGGCGATGCTCGGCAGCCTGGAACGGTTCTTGGGCGTCTACATCGAGCACTGCGCGGGCGCGTTCCCGACGTGGCTCGCGCCGGTGCAGGTCGTCATCATGAGCATCTCGGCGCGACAGGCCGACTATACCACCCGGGTCGCCTGCCGGCTGGACGGGGCGGGACTGCGCGTGGAGACCGACCTGCGGAATGAAAAAGTGGGCTTTAAGGTGCGCGACGCGGAGACGCAGAAGGTGCCGTACATGCTCATCGCGGGCGATCGGGAAGTCGCCTCAGAGACCGTCTCCGTCCGCAAGCACGGCCAGGGCGATCTGGGCAGCATGCGCGTCGACGAGTTCCTCAGCCACATTCAGACGGAACTCGCTCCGCTCACTGCCGCAGGCAGGAGGGCCTGACCGGAGGTGTGAAGACTGGCGTCGTGTGAATCACGTAGACCATCACGTTCAAGCGGAGCTCTACGCCCCAGGAGGTGTCATCGCTATTTTAAAACGACCGAGCCGAGTGAACACACAGATTCGTGTCCCCCAGGTGCGTGTGATCGGGGCGGATGGCTCCCAGATCGGCATCATGGACACGAGAGACGCGCTCCGCATGGCCGAGGAAGGCGAGCTCGACCTGGTGGAGGTGGCTCCTGATTCGCGTCCGCCCGTCTGTCGCATCATGGATTACGGGAAGTATAAGTACGAGCAAAGCAAACGGATCAAGGAATCCCGGAAGAAACAGCACGTGATGCAGCTCAAGGAGGTTCGTCTCAAATCCCCCAAGATCAGCGATCACGACTTCGAGTACCGCGCCGATCAGGCGCGCGAGTTCCTGAAGGAAGGGAACAAGGTCAAGGTGACCATACGATTCTGGGGACGCGAGATGGCCCACATGGAGTTGGGGACGCAGAAACTGAATCGGATGGCCAGCCTCCTGGCGGATGTCGGCACGATCGAACAGTCCCCCAAGCTCGAAGGGCGGAGCATGTCGATCGTGTTCATGCCGAAGTGATCGAACGAGGAGTCACGCATGCCGAAGATGAAGACCTTACAGGCCGCAGCCAAGCGGTTCAAGAAGACGGCGTCAGGGAAGTATAAACGGTATGGGGCGTTTGCCACCCATCTGATGACGGGCAAATCGAGCAAACGCAGGCGGAACCTGCGCCGTGCGAAGATGGTGAGCCAGCCGAACGCGAAGAAAGTCGCGCACCTGCTCCCGTACGCGTAGGCGGCCCCCCTGTCGTCCCCCCGCATGCGGGGGGATATAGAGGGGGGTATCGAATCAACAAAGGAAAGCACAATGCCACGAGCAACGAATGCGGTCGCCTCCCGGGAGAGGCGCAAGAAAGTCTTGAAAGCCGCGCGGGGTTACTGGGGCGGGCGGAGCCGCCTGTTTCGGACTGCCGAAGAGAGCGTCCATCGCGGCTGGGCGTATGCCTACCGTGATCGTCGTCAGCGCAAGCGGGAGTTCCGCAAGCTCTGGATTACCCGGATTAACGCCGCAGCGCGGCTGAACGGCATCACCTACGGCCGGTTGATACACGGGCTGAAGTCTGCCCAGGTCGAGATCGATCGCAAGGCGCTCGCCGAGCTGGCGGTCAACGATGCCGCCGCGTTTAGCGCCGTCGCTGCGGTCGCCAAGTCGCATCTCTAATCTTCCTCCACTCCCACGCGGAAGGCGGGGGTGAGCGTTGGCGAGAGCGAGAGACGTCATGTCGTCTCAGTGGCGATGATGCCTGCCCTCGTCGATCCTCATGACCCCCCTCTTCCGCGTTGTCGTTTTGTGAAGGCGCTATGAACGACGTGATGATCGAGCAGGCGGAGGGCATCGAGCAGCGCGCGCGCGCCGAGATCGTTCGCTCGAATGACCTTTCAGCCCTTGAAGAGGTACGCGTGAGGTACCTCGGGAAAAACGGCCAACTCACCCAGCTCCTCCGGACGATCGGCCAGGCCCCGCCAGACGCGCGCAAGCTCATCGGACAACGCGGGAATCAGGCCAAGACCGCGATCGAACAGGCCCTGGCCGTCCGCCGAACGGAGCTGGAGCGCGCCACTGC
>JACQVL010000352.1 GCA_016209865.1 Candidatus Latescibacterota bacterium
GGATTGGCTTACTACATGTTGGTATCAATATTTGGTTATGGCCCATATATAGTGGTAATCCGCACTGAACAAGCCCATCAAGTCAACTGAGGGACAACACCCGATCCTGGACAATGCTCAGAAAGCCCTGCGTCGTAAACAGCCACATGGATGAAGCTCCTGTCTCGGCGGGCGATGTGTCAGGCTTGACGTCTGAAGGACACGGATCGTCTCAAGAGTCGTCGACGATCGTCTCGACCGGTTCCTTTCGATCTTAGCTCGGCAGCGGCTGCTCTGCTGAACCGCGCGGTGGGCCACCGTCGGGATTACCATGGGACAACTGGCTGGAACCTTTGCGCGCAAGCCGACCGAACCCGGCTTCATTCCCCGATAAGCGCCAGAGCTTGATTCATGACCGATCCAGACAGGTACAAGCCGGAGAGCCGTAACCGTTCAAGAATGGGACGAGCGGCCGGGATTCTGCCACGCTGCTTGGCTGTGAGGATCAGTCCGAGCGTCCCGCGGACTGGAATCCCCAGGGTCGCCGCACAGCGGCGAGCCGCCAGATCGTCTATGATAGCTTCAGTCCCTGGGTGCGCATGAGCCCACGCCAGTACAGCGGATTCGCCAGGACCGAGATCCCAGACCTGAATCAGATGGGGAATGGGTGGCGGTTCGACAACGATTAGCCACGCAGTTTGCTCAAGTGCTTGAACCGTGGGATCAGTGGGACCTCGGCGCTGAATCTCGGCCACCACCGGGGCGGGCACGACGAGTTCCGGGCCCATGACCTGGAAGAGATCGAGGAATCCCCCGCGCGCGAACAAAATCAACGGTGACGCATTGACGACGGGGCGTGCCGGGTCAGCCACGGGCCAGCTCTCGCTTCAGATCCTCCAGGTCCACGACAAAGCTCTCCACCTGCTCGCGAGCGAGGGCCAGGAGAAAGTCGGTGCGGTCCAATCCGGCGATGTCGGCGGCCTTTTCTTGGGAAACCTCCCCCCGGGTGTACCAGTAGATGGCGGCGGCCAAGCGCAGCTCGCGCACAAACTCATCCGGGGAACGGCGTAACGCAGAAAACACGTCTTCGGGCAGATCGAAGGTAACCGTCGGCATGGGAGACTCCACACATGAGATGCTGGACGACTCGATGGAGATACATTTTAGCATACACCATGCCGCCCACCCTGTCAACTCTTTTCTCCCCCCAGAGGGGGGATCGCTCCTGGCTGAACGGCCGTGATGACTGTCTCCCGCGTGACGCGCATCGGATCCACACCGGAGACGGGCGTGGAGACGGGGCGAAAAGGGGAAGGAGCCGCTTCAATGACCGCAGCGGTCACGCGGTCTCCCCTTCAATTTGAGTTGACATCGTGGTCTCAATACGGTATCCTGTTCTTACGGAATATGGGGCCCGGTTCACTGACCTCGGTTCGTGGCTCGACGTTGACACTTCGACCATGCCATCATTCGATACACTTAAGACGCTCACCACGACGCAACGTCAGGCGTTACAGGCCGTCGCGCGCAGACTCCAGGCGGAATTTGAGCTGGAGGCGCTCATCCTCTATGGCTCAGTCATTCGGGGCGAGGCCGATGAGGAATCCGATCTCGACGTGCTCGTCCTGACCACCACACCCCTACCCCGGTCTGTGCGACATCGAATCACGGATATTGTCTTTGAGATCAATCTCCAGTACGGGACGAATATCAGTACGGTGGTCGTCGACCGGGTCACGTGGGAATCCGGCCCCTTCTCGGTGCTCCCGATTCATGACACGATTCTGGCAGAAGGGATCCGCTTCTCACCGGTTCCTGACTAACATCAGAGGCGTGCAGCGAGGCGAAGTGCGATGAAGTCGGAGGCCCAGCGTGCTCATGTCGTGCGGTATTGGTGGGCCCAAGCGCACGCGAGCCTGGCGTCGGCGCGACGAGAACTTGAGGCGGGAGTGCCGACCTTTGCGATCAATCGGCTCTACTATGCCGCCTTCTATGGGGTCAGTGCCGCGTTACTGGATCGGCAGAAGGCCTTTCGGAAACATACCGGCGTGCGCGCGGCGTTCCATCGAGAATTCATGAAGACGGGCCTGCTCGATGTCGAATGGGGTAAGTTCTATGACCAGCTGTTTGAAGACCGGCATGAGGGCGACTACATCGCGTTAATGACCTTCGACAGCGCGTACGTCGAACAGCAGTTGACCCGGTGTACGCAATTCTTAGAGAGGCTTCGGCCCTTGATCGCGTCACTGGCTGATGGACACTCACCCTGAACGGGGGATTCCTGCTCGCATTGACCCTGTAGCAGAATTGTAGCAGATGGTCCACCAATAGGGGCAACTTTCAGCAAGCAACCGCAACTCAATCGAAGTGTGGATATGAGAGATAAGACGAAAGACACCAATGAAATATCAAGTGCTGCAAGGCGATGCATCACAGGAATGTCTCTGTCTTGAGGGGGCAGTGGGCGTAAGCCTGTCCGGGTTCGAATCCCGGCTTCGGCATGTTGAGAGACAAGCACTTAGATCATCGTGATCTGGGTGCTTTTTTGTTGGAGAAGAAGAGATTGTGACTGATTGATCAAACAAAGCCTATTCCAGTCAAATAGAGAGGGCGCTATCGTCTTTGTCGAGGTTCTGGCCTTGTGTTCCTCTCAGCGTGGTGCGACCCGGAATCGGGTGACGACCTCGTCATTCAACTCGAACCCCAGGCCTGGGCGACGGGGCACGTCGATGAAGCCGTCCGGATCGACCTGGATAGGTGGGACCAACAACTCCGAGATGATGGGGGAATCCGGAAACGCCATCGGCGTCTCGAAGTACGGCATATTGGGCAGTACCGCGGCCAGGTGGAGTTCTGCCGCCACGCCGACCATGTGGCACCAGGCATGGGGCACGCAGATCAACCCCCGACGATAGGCAGCTTCCGCGATCCGGGTGATCTCCCGCATCCCGCCCGACCGGACTGCGCTGGGCTGGACGACGTCCACCCGGCCTTTCTCCATGATCTCGTCAAACTCGAACCGGGTGGTGAACCCCCAATCCCCGATCGCGATGCGGGTGTCCACCGCATCTGCCAGCCGGGCATACCCGGCCAGGTTGTCGGCGGGCAGCGGGGCTTCGATGAAGAACGGCCGGTACAGCTCGAGCGCCCGGATGGTGGCGAGCGCCTGGCCCACGTCCGACCAGTGGTTCTGGACATCGATCAGCAAGTCCCGCTCCTCGCCGATCGTTTCACGTACCGCCCGGACGATCTCGACATCATGCTGGACGCTCACATGCGCGAACCCGCCCGGCCATTCCTCTAATTTCATCGCCCGAAACCCCCGGTCACGGGCCAGCGCAAACCGTTCGACGATCTCCGGGATCGTGTCCCCCGGTGGGTAGACGGTCGCGTACGGGACGACCTTGGATTTGACCTCCCCCCGGTCGCGCACGGTGCAGCAGGCCGTCCAGATGAGGTCACAGACCGGTCTGCCGAGGGCTTTCCCGGCGAGATCCCACAGGGCGGTCTCGACCGCGCCGATGGCGGCGATCGTCACCCCGCGCCGGCCGAACAGGCCGGTGGCGGCGTACATCTTCTGCCAGAGCCGCTCGACCTGCAGGGGGTCCTCGCCGTGGAGGAGGTCCTGCAGGCCGCCGTCGGTGCGGAGGATGGCCTCGATGACCAGGGCGGGGGATTCCGCCTGTCCGATCCCAGTGAGGCCGTCATCGGTGTGCACGCGCACCAAGGTCTCCTGAGCCGCGCCAGGATCGACCAGATGAATCGTCTCGAGATGGGTGATCCGCATGAAGGGGACCCCTTTCTGCTCTCAGTGTACTCGGGATTTACATCTCGTCAAAGGGATACAGCTTGCGCCCCAATCGGTGGAACGCCAGTTTGCCGTGTGCCGGGTTATGCACACTCGGTTCTGCGACGACAAAGATCGCCCCGGCCCAGGCTTCGAACCCCGCCCGGAAATGCGCCGCCGATTTGACGCCGATATACTTCATCGTCCGCGGGTCCAGACCGAGCGTTCGCGCAAACGCGGTATCGAAGGGCTGCTCACGCCGACTGACCAGCAGCACGTGAATCTCCCCGTACTGGATGTGCGCGGAAGCCCCCATGTTCCCCTTCAGTCCAGCATACATCGGGCCATCATAGGAGAAATGCCCCTCTGAAAGCGCTTTCACTTCAACTCCCATCCTGCACGGTGCTCCCTGCAGTGGAGAGGACTTTCCCCCTACCTCCAGGTCCAGGGTCGCTCCGACGCCCGCCTTCTGGCAGTGCGCCACCGCTTCCGGATCGACGATATACAGCACGCAGGCATCCTCCAACCCGGCGTCCAGGAAGCTCTGCAGCATCCCGGTGCTGTCACCGGGCGACCCTCCCCCGGTATTGTCATCCCGGTCTGCAAAGATGACCGGAAACACGCCGGCGCGTTGCGCTTGCTCGATGGCCTCACGGGTGGATGGCCGGTCGAGCTGCCAGTCCGCCCGGCGCGCGAAGATCCATTCCCCTAACTCATCGGCATACGCCCGGGCCAATGACCGGTCATTCTCCGTGACGATATACACCGACGCGCCCATGTCCGGCACGTCTGCCAGGGGATAACACGTGGCAATCGACCCGCAGACCACTCCGGGCCGGGCTTCGATGCGATGCAATTCCGCGATAGCCTCACGCATGGGAGGATGAGCAGTGACCTGGTTCATGCCCCAGACCATCGGAATTTGGTGCAAGGCCATGATCGGGCGGAGGCCATCCCGGTGGATTCGGACGAGCACGTCGGCGCATTCCCGTCCGCGCGCCGCCATATCGATCTCCGGGTAGGTCTCCCGTCCGATCAACGCATCCGCCATCTCTACCATGCGACGGGACACGTTGGCGTGAATGTCCAGTTGTCCGACGATCGGCACCCGCGGCCCGACCAGCTCGCGCACGGCGCCCAGGATGTGGCCTTCTCCGTCGTCGATTCCTTCCGCCACCATGGAGCCGTGCAACTCCAGCAGGACGCCGTCAATCCGGCCAGCCGCAGCGATGCCCCGGAGCAGGTCATCCAGAATGGTATCAAAGATCTCTCGCGGAGTGGGTCCGCTCGGCTGTGGCTCTGCATAGACGGTGGGGATGAGTTCAAACCCATGCGCTTCTGCCCCTTCAATAAACCCTCCTATCGGGGTATTCGCATGACGGAAGACGTCGAGAATCTCCTGCCCATGCAGGTACCCAAACCGCTCGTGATAACTGTCCCAGGTGGTGAGCACCGGGGTGAAGGTGCTGGTTTCGTGGCTGATTGCGCCCGTGACCACTCGCATGTCAACTGCTCCTTAAAGAGAGAAAGAGCGCACGATCTATTTGCCCATCTGCCTGAGGGTGTGGAGGCAGCGCTCGACACACTCTAAGGGTGGAGAGGCATAGCTCTCCTGCTCCACGATATACCATTCCGTCCCGCCCACCCCCTCACACAGCCGGAAGACCTCGTCCCACGGGACGTCCCCCTCCCCGATCAGCGCCGTCTCGTTGGTCGCCGAGTACTCCTTGAGGTGCACCGTGACGGCGCGGCCAGGGTACCGTTCCAGGAAGGGGAGGACCTGGGCACCTCCGTGGAGCGCGTTCCCTATGTCCACCTGCATGATCACCGCCGGGTCGGTGTGCCCGAAGAAGGTGTCCCAGGGTAATTCGCCTTCCAGCGGTTGAAACTCTACAGTGTGGTTGTGATAGCCGGGGCGCATCCCGTATGGGCGCAGGCGCTCCGCGATGCCGTTCATCAGCCGGGCCGTCTCCAGCCACGCCGCCCGCGAGCTGCGCCGCGCTTCGGGCAACCCCGGCACGATGAGCAGGCGGTTGCCGAGCGTCTGATGGAACTCGACACTCCGGTCGAGTTCCGGCCCCAGCAGCGTGTCGAGACTGACGTGGGCCCCGGCGACCCGCAGGCCCAGGTCGTCCAGCATCGTCCGGAGGGTGGCGGCCTCGAAGCCGTAATACCCGGCAAACTCCACGCCGTCGTACCCCATCTTGGCGACGGCCGACAGGGTGCCGGGGAGATCGCGGGCACAGTCCTGGCGTACCGAATACAGTTGCAGCGCGATCGGGAGACGTGCCATCGTCATGCTCCTTTCTGGCCCGTTGGGATACCCGTGTCTCTTGCGTGTCACACAGACATCTTCGCCCCGTGCTCAAGGAGTATGCAGACGAGACTCAACGGGCGGCCATATCCGCGGGAAATACGGCCCCGTGAACCGATCCCCTTCCTGGACATACGGCCCCAGGAGATCGGCGTTGGGATGATGCCGCCCGTGTTGCGTGAAGCCGCAGTCGGCCGGCATCATGTGGATCACAAACGACAGGCGCGGCGCCGTGGAGAGGTTCGGCCCGGAGCCATGGAACGTGAGCGCGTGGTGGAAACTGGCCTGCCCCGCTTGGAGCAGGCACGGTTCGTCGATCCAGTCCCGGCCCGCTTGGCGATATTTCGCTTTCAGGGCCGCCAGGTCGTGCTCCCCAAACGTCGCCGCGTCGTCACACAAGCCCCAGTGATGCGACCCCACGATCGTGCGCATGCCGCCGTTGGACAGGTCGGTCTCCTGCAGCGCCACCCACGCGGTGCAGAAGTTGGCGGTGTTGGCGCACTGCCAGTGGGCGTAATCCTGATGCCATCCCACATTCCCCGCCGGTTCCCCCGTCCCGGCCGGCCCCAGGCCGGGCTTGCAGAGGATTTGGTCATGCCACACCCGCACTTCATCCGTCTGCATCAGCACCGACCCGATGTAGCCGATCACGGGAGTTTTGATGACCTCCCGCATCGCGCGGTTTATCCACCAGCCGTTACACACCTGGCGGAGGGCGGGGCTGTCCTCGGGATAGTTCGGAGGGCTGAGCCAGTGCAGACCGTCGAAATCGCGTTCCCCACGGCAGATGCGGAGGACTTCCTGTCGGAGCGCCGCCACTTCCTGGGCGTCGAAGAGCGCCGGACTGATCCAGACTCCCCTGTCGTGATACCGGCGAATATCGTCAGTGGTGATCGTGAGATCGAGCGGGGACAACGGCATGGCAGGCCCCTTCGGTGCGCTCTACGCGTCCCTACGTCGTCCGCGGCATCATCGCGATACAGACAGGTGCCGGGACGTCCGCCGTGTGGCCGGTGAACACAAGCTGACCTGTCTGTTCATCCAGGCGAAAGACGACGACCCGGTCGCTATGATTATTGGCGGCGAGTAAGAAGGCCGCCGTCGGGTCGATGGCCAGGTTCCAAGGCCATGCTCCCTGGGCGGGCGCATGACCGGCCGGGGTCAGTCGCCCCGTGGCCTCGTCGATGAGGAAGAGCGCGATACTGTCGTGGCCGCGATTGGAGCCATACAGCACCCGGCCCGACGGACCGACCCGGATGTCCGCGCTGTACGTGGCGTCCGTCCATCCGGCGGGCAGCGTGGAGGTCGTCTGCAATTCCGTGAGCGTGCCCTGCGCCGCGTCATACGCATAGGCGACGATGGTGTTGTCGAGCTCATTGATGAGAAACGCGTACCGGCCGTTGGGATGGAAGATGATGTGCCGCGGCCCGGCCCCGGCCGCGACCTGCACCCACGGCGGGTCATGCGGCGTCAGGACTCCCTGGGTCGCATCGAACCGGTACAGCCGGAGTTGATCGAGTCCCAAATCGGCGGCCACGACGTAGCGATTCGTCGGATCCGGGACGATCGCATGCACGTGCGAGCTGTCCTGCCGTTGCGGGTTGACGCTGGAGCCGGTGTGCTGGACGACCGCGGTCGCGGGCCCCAGCCGGCCGTCCGCCTGGATGGGCAGGACGGCCACGCTGCCGGAGCTGTAATTGGCTGTGAACACATAGCGACCCGTCTGATCGAGGCTCAGGTAGCAGGGCAGGGTGCCGTGCGAGGGCTGCCGGTTGAGCCGCGTCAGGCCGCCCATGACGGCGTCGATGGCAAACGCGCTGATCGCCCCGCCGGGCTGGCCGTCACACTCCTGGACCGCGTTGGCCGCATACAGGTACCGGTGCCGGGCATCCAGCGCCAGAAAGAAAGGATGGTCGCCTTCGGTCGCCTTGCTGATGAAGTCCAGGGCGCCTGAGGCGGGGTCGAGACGATAGACGTAAATCCCATCGCGGTCGTCGTTCGTCCACGTGCCGATATACACCAGGATCGCTGTGTCACGTTGCTCTGCCATAATCTCTGACTCCGTGCTGAGAGGGTGGTCATTCGGCTCGCATGCCCTGCACCGGCGAAACTCCCGTTACGTCCACTCGTCATCCGGGGGCCAGATGTTGTGACTTCCCGCTCCAGCGCCCTGGGGACGCTCCTCCACCCAGTCTTTCACGGTATCCCGCCACTTGATGAAATGCGGCGTCTGGAGGTGCGCCTGGAAGGCGGCCTCGTCCGTGTAGACCTCGTAGAGCCAGATCCGTTGCGGGTCGGCCCCGTCCTGGATGACGTCAAACCGCAAGCATCCTGGCTCATGGCGGACGGAGCCGCGCGCGTCGTCCAGCATGGCTGCGATGAATGGTTCTTTGTAGCCTTGTTTGATCTGAATCGATGCCATGATGATGTACATGGTGCCTCCTTTAGGGTTAGCGCGCTGTAGGATGCGTTAAGGGTATAGCCGAATCCGACGGCTTGTCAAGTCATCTTTTCCAGGATGCCATCGACAAAATTCAGTGCACCCTCAGAATCACTTGATCCGTTGAGGCTGTGTGCCTATCTTCTCCGTGTCCAGTCCCTGGTCATGTTGTCCACTGTCGACAAGGAGGGAATCATGGTGCGTTACGACCACGTCCATCGAACGTTTGATTGCGACCCGACACTGACGGATACGCAGGTTCTGGACTTCTGCCGAAACGGGTTTCTGCTTCTTCCAGGGGTTGTCCCGGATGCGATCAATCGGCGAACCTGCGATTATCTGAACGGCACGCTTCCGGCCCAACCCAGTTACATTCCCGATGGACTGACTCTGGAGGATCTGGAGCGCATTCGCGCCTCCCATGAACCCAGCACCATCCTGCTGGAGGAGTGGTTTATCGACCATGTCCTGCTCAATCTCCAGGTGGCAGGGGTCTTACGGTCGTTGCTCGGGAAAAACGCGGGTCTGCCGGTTCTGGTCAGTCATCACCGGGTGGAATGTCCGGCTGCAGCCCAGGGATGGCATTACGATGCCGATCACCTCTTCGGTCCTGAAATCAATTTTGTCGAAGTCTTTTACTTTCCCCAGGACACCCCGCTGGAGCTGGGGCCCACCGAACTGGTGTCCGGGTCGCATCTCAGCCCCATCCGTCGTGAGGCAAGCGACAAAGGGGTGCCAACGACCGGCCCTGCGGGCACAATCGGCATCCACCTCCAGAATATCCTCCATCGCCGGGGGGAGTCGACCGCCGCAGGAATCCGTCACATGCTGAAATACAGCTACTGGCGGACGGAACCGCCGAAACGCGATTGGATCACCGAACCCACGTTTGATTTTCGAACGGTCTCCTATGGAGGACATGGCACCGCCCGATACGTGGCGCATATGTTCTACTGGCTCTGCGGAAAGGGAAAGGAATATCGCATCATCGGGGGGCAGGCGTGGCCCTGGTCGAGCAAAAATCAGATCGGCCCGTCCTACGGCTTCGGGAAGACGGAGGGATACCTGCCGAACTGGCGAAAGAATAACCCGGATGATTACGCCGCGTGACCGCCGATGTCGTCACGCCGTCGCGTCCTGCGCGAGGTGGACGTCGCCCGAGTCGAGTCGGCTGCACTCAATGCACTGGCCGAGTCCAACACTCCGGGGAGTAGGGTTCGCGGTCAAACAACGTTTTCCGCTCCGGGCCGGCGCGCTCGAGCCACGCGGCTGGAATCTCTTGCGTGTATCGGTGGGGAGGGCCCGCCTCTTTGAAGATATCGATGACAAAGAGGCGGAACGGCTGCGGGGAATCGAGCGGCTTCGGCTCTACGGCGTGGAACATTCTCGCATTCAGGTACACCATGCTCCCTGGCGGCAGTTCAAGCTGTTCGACCTTGAGCTCGCGCTGGGCTTGATGGTTGAATGCGCCGCTCAGCAGTTTCTCAGGGGTCACTTCGGCGGTCGGCGCGATTCGATGGCTCCCCGGGATGACGGAGAGACTCCGGTCTCCGCGAGTGAACCCGTTTGGATAGTAAAGAATCTGGATGTACCCCTTCTCCCGTTCTGCGAGGTTGACCGCGTTGGTATGAAACCAGTGATGATGATCCTGATGAAACCCGATCGGCCCGGCGCCACGGAGCGCCACGTTCAGGGCCGAATGGCAGAAGTGGTACGCCGGGCCGAGCGTCGCCCGCAGCAGCGCGGTGACGAGAGGCGCGTCGATGAGTCGGTCTGACCAGACCCCTCGGTCGTTCCACGGCCGGATGAAGTAGATGGAGGGGTTGCTCAGGCCGGCGCGTTCCGCAGGCGATAACGAGAGAAACTCCCGGACAGGAGCATAATCGAGGATCTCCTCCGTCAGTCCCGCCAGGCCGGCCTCTGTGAAGACCTCTGGAAACGCGACGTAGCCATCCCGATGGAAAGCAGCCAGCG
The DNA here is from genome assembly GCA_016209865.1 of Candidatus Latescibacterota bacterium. Classification (GTDB taxonomy): domain Bacteria; phylum JAAXHH01; class JAAXHH01; order JAAXHH01; family JACQVL01; genus JACQVL01. The sequence goes on from JACQVL010000352.1 coordinate 10,495, forward strand.
CGTCGGCCGGAGGCGTATCGATGCGGAAGATCGGCGGTTCTGTGGACTGACTCATCATCCTGTCCCTCCTGGAGGTAGGGGGCTACTGGACACCCCGCCTGATGAATGTTTCCACGACCTGCGCTGTCGAACCTTACTTCCCACCCACCAGCTCAGACCCGAACCGACCAGGATGAGCATCAGCCATCCCGTCGCGCTCCCCAGCAGCGCGGCGTCGACCGACGGCCACCGAAACTCGTACTGGCGCAGCACGGCGGCGCGACCGGTCATCCAGTGCCAGCCGGTGTGGGTCACGAGCGCCGACAGAATGATCGTCCCGACCCGCTCCTTGACGACGAACCGGTACAGCCCCTCCAGTGCCGGGACGAGGAACGCGAGGACGAGGAGTTGCCCCAGCTCGACGCCCACGTTGAACGACAGCAGGGCGGTCAGCATGTGGGCGCCGCCGAACTGCAGCGTGTCTCGCAGGGCGAACGAGAACCCGAACCCGTGAACGAGGCCGAACCCGAAAGTGACCATCCACCGGCGACGCAGGTTGGCCCCGACGATGTTCTCGAGGGCGGTGTAGACGATCGACACCGCGATCAGCGTTTCGACCAGCGGCGGAAACCACAGCATGTCCGGCGCGAGGCCGGCGGCCGACGCGATGAGCGTGATCGAGTGCCCGACCGTGAACGCCGTGACGAGGGCGACGAGCGGCCGGAGCCGCCGGAACGGGATCACGACGCAGAGCAGGAACAGCAGATGGTCGAGACCGTCCAGGATGTGCGAGAACCCTAACGCCACGAACCGCAGGGCGGCCTGGTGCCAGCGGGGGTCGAGGACGATCAGGCTCGGATCGCCGGTGTACTCGAAGGCGCGAACGGCGCCGCCGGGCGGCAGGAATCGCAGCACGGTGACGACTCGCAACGCCAACCGGTCGAGGCCGGGGTTGATGGAGAATTGGGATCGATCCGACTGAATCGGGTATTCGAACAGCGCGTCGAGCAGCGCCTGCTGCCACACGAGTTGCGTAGAGTCAGGCAGCCGCGGGCCGGTGACGTGCGCTAAGGCGTCGTCGTAACTGCTGAAGGCTCTGTCGGTGGGGATTGACGCGCGGACGGCGACGAGTTCCGGGGTCGCCAGGCGGCGGCCATCCTCGTACAGCGCCGCCTCGTGACCGATCCACAACATGGCCGCGTGGCGCAACTCGGAATCGGACCGCGCGAGGTTCAGGTAGCCCGGTCCGTACAACGGGAGTTCCATGTCACGCATGGCATGGAGCGGCACACGCACGAGCAGCCGCAGCCGGTGTCCTTCCGGCTTGACGAACGCCTGAATCGTGATGTCGCCCGGGATATCGTGAGCGGACAGGCGGGCCGGAAGGGCAAACACCAGCACTGCCGTCAGGGCCGCCGCGATGCTCGACGTGACGCCGCCGCGATCGTTCCTCAGCACGGCTCTCATGACGTGGCCTCTACTTCGAGGCCCTCGGCCACACAACGCCCTGGTTCTTCTGGGTAACGGGGCCCAGGCCTTTGTACACGAACTTCTGCACGCGTTTGCCTTCGTACGTCTCGGTGGTGTAGTTGTTGCCCTTCGAATCGGTGGCAATACTGTGCACGCCGAAGAACTGGCCGGGCTGGCGCCCGCAGTCGCCGAAGCTCGTCAAGATCGTCATCGTCTTGCGCTCGATGATGTACACC
>JACQVL010000345.1 GCA_016209865.1 Candidatus Latescibacterota bacterium
CAAGCGCGGCGGCTCGACATCAACCAACCGGATGCAGGAGAACCGCCCGGTGCTCAGCCCCGGCCAGCGCCGGCCGAACGCCCGAACAAAGAGATACCGGGGAACGCTTTTGATGTATTGGAGAGCGAGCATAGAAGAGCAGTGACGAGTGACGAGTGACGAGTAAAATCAGGAGTGAGGAACAAGTCTGCGGCGGAGCGCGTTGAGCATTTTACTCGTCACTCTTTCTCCCAGTTCTCGATTCCCCATCCGTTCTCCTCAGCGACGCGACGGAGTAACCGTTTCGGGTTGATAACGACCGGATGCCCGACACAGCGGAGCATCGGGATGTCTGCGCGGCTGTCCCCGTATGCGAAACTCCGGGCGAGGTCGAGATGGTGCGTGTCGGCGAAGGCACGAATCACGTGGGCTTTTTCCTCGTCCCCGATGGGGGGGCCAGTTAAATGACCCGTGAGCCGGCCGTCCTGTTCCGTCATCTGGACAGCGAGCAGAGCGTCCGCCTGGAGAAACTCAGCGACCGGCTGCATGATGAAATCGAGCGATCCGGTGACCAGGACGACGCGCTCCCCGCGATCCCGGTGCTGCGCGACGCGGGTGATGGCATCGGGATACAGACGGGGACGGATCACGTCCTCGAAATGCGCCTGACTCCAGACTCGCACCTGACGGGCGTCCATCCCCGCGTAATTCTGGTAGAAAATTCGGTTGAATGCGCTACGACTGACCCGATCAAGGAAGATGTAGTAGAGAATTTTCGGGATGAATCCGGCCAGCCAGAGGCGACGCCGGAGGGGCGAAAGGGCTCGCGTGGCGAAGTAGGCATAATAGTGGACGATGGTCGCGTCGACGAGCGTCCCGTCCACATCGAAGAAGGCAGCGACCCGGGTGGGGTGATCCGAGTGATTGGACACAAATGTTCAAATCCTTCCCTGCATTGATCCTCTCTCATCAACCTTCCTGCTGATCTTTACTCGTCACTCGTCACTTGTCACTCGTCACTACTCTTTCCCGAAGCCGCTCGATGGCTAACCTCACCTGCTGGACGATGTCCCGGTAGAGGTCGTAATTCATCCGCGTCCCTTTCTTCGCCCGGTACGGGGTCATCGAGAGGGGTGGGCCGAAGATGACCTGGATCGCGCCCGGTTTGGGGAATGAACGGCCTTTCGGGAGGGCGTCATACGTCCCACGGATGTAGGCAGGGACAACCGGCACGTTGAGTTCCAGGGCGAGCAGGCCGAGTCCCACTTTGAACGGCTGTAACTCGCCGCTGACTGAGCGGGTGCCTTCGGGGTAGATGAGGATCGGGCGCTTCGGGGCGAGGACCCGGGAGGATGACCGAAGGCCCTCGAAGAAATCCCCATGACGATCGAACGGGATGACGTTCAGGAAGGTGCTGAAGAACCAGGCTTTCGTGGGGGTGTTGAAGAAATAGTCCTTCGCGCCCAGGACGTGCAACCGATCGACCCGTCCCCAGAGGGAGATGATGATCGCCCCGGAGTCGAGATGGCTGCAGTGGTTGGCGGCGACGATGTACGGGACGTCCGCCGGGAGGTGCTCAAGCCCCTGGCAGGTCAGACGGAAATACCACCGGTACAGAAATCGGCCCCAGAGCCAGAACCCATGCCGGGTAAGGTCCTGGCCGATCGTCCGGCGGGACAGGTCGGGCGACCCGTTCTTCGATGCGCTCGCCGCGAGCATTCTCGCCCAGAAGGGCGTCGTGTCGATCGGGCGACTGCTCTCCTCGATCCAGCCCGCGTTGTTCCGCTCAAGATGGTCTTTCACCGCATTCAGCACATCCTGGATCGTCTGGATCTGGAGCGCGGCAGCATCGGAGATCGACGTCTCGAACCGGGTCTCGAGCGCGGCCAACAACTCCACGCGCATCAATGAATCCATCATCTCGTCGAGGGGACGGTCGGGCTGGCTGGCGACCTCCGGGACCGGCAGGCCAGTGAGCTGGCTGACCACCCGGTAGACCGCCTGCTCCCACGGCAGGCCGGCCTGCTCGGCTGTCTGGGACGCTTTCCCCTCCTGGGCGGCCTGGAGTCGCTCAGCTAAGGCGCGCTGAAGGTGTTCCCGCGCCCGCTTCATGTCCCCCTCGCAGGGCAGCGGCTCCTCCCAGAGATGCACCTGCTGGATGCGCTGGTAGGTCGGCAGTCGCTTGGAGACCGTGTGAACGGCCTCCATCAGCGAGCGCCGGAGCGCGTCCGGGTCGCGCGGCCCCGGAAAAGCCTCCCAGTCAGGCACGACGACGGCATGGATGTCCTCGCTCAGGGTGTGCGGGGCGCGCACCCCCACGACCTTGAGGTGCTTGATGTACGGGATCGACCGGTAAAACTGCTCGACCTCGTCGGGGTAGACGTTCTTCCCCGCGCCGGTGACGATCAGGTCCTTCGACCGCCCGGTGATGGACAGGTAACCGTCCTCGTCCAGCCGGCCGATGTCCCCGGTGTACAGCCAGCCGTCGCGCAGCACGTCGGCGGTGGCGTGCGGGTTCCGGTAATACCCGGCCATGACGTTCGGCCCCCGCACGACGACCTCCCCGTTCCCGTCCGCGTCCGGATTGTCGATGCGCAGTTCGATGCCGGGGAGCGGCGGGCCGACGGAGTTCCGTTTACTGTTCCCCATCGGGTTGACCGTCAAGATGGGCGCGGTCTCGGTCAGCCCATACCCTTCGTAGATCGTCAGCCCTATCCGCTGGTAGGCGTCGTACAACTCCGCCCCGAGGGCAGCCCCGCCGCTGACGAGCAGCCGGAGGTGTCCCCCAAACGCCGAGGCATCCGGCCTGACGCCGCCCGGTGTCGCTGTGTCCTCTGCTCCGCCGTTCCCGATCTCCACGTCCCGCTGAATGCGGTCGTACAGCAGCTTGAAGATCCGAGGAACGGCGAGTAAACACGTCGTCTTCGTCTCCTCCATGAGATCGAGGACGACACGGGACTTGAGCGTCTCGACGTACGTGATCGTCGCCCCGCCGTAGAGGGGCATCAGGAAGCCGCCGGTGAATTCCAGGGCGTGATTGAGGGGCAGGATGGAGAGGAAGCGGTCGGTCTCATACGCCCGCAGGACGTCCGCTAAGGCGATCAGGTCGGTGATGAAATTCCGGTGCGAGAGCATCACGCCGCGCGGGTCAACGGCGGTCCCCTTCGTGAAGATGATGGAGGCGAGCGCGTCAGGATGGAGTGGTTCCCAGGCCGGCGGGTCGTCCCCCAGGAGGGCCGGCGGGTCGTCCGACGTCGGCTCGCCGAACGGCCGGCCGTGGTTGTCGATGTTCCAGATGTGGAGACCCGACTCAGACTCCGCGTTGGCCAGGAGGGCCTCCTCGGAGAGGTTCACGAAGCAGAGGTCGGAGCACAGGAGAGCCCGCGCGTCGGTGAACCGGGCGATCGCCCAGATCTCCGACTCCGGCGTCTGCCGGTCGATCGGGACGACCGTCGCCCCGGCCGCGATGGCGGCGAAGTAGACGATGCCCCAGGCCGGCCCGTTCTCCGCGTACAGGAGGACGCGATCGCCGGGACGTAGTCCGTGCTGTCCCCAGAACGCCCCGATCCGGCCCGCCCGGTCGTAGACCTCCTGGTACGTGTACTGCACCCATTCCCCGTTTCGTCTCACCCGGAGCGCCACCTTGTCCGGGTATTTCGCCGCGCTCTTAGCGAGCAGGTCTCCGAGCGTCTCCAACGGGTTTTCTTCGCGCTCCTGGTCGAGGCCCGCCCGGTCGGCGGACTCCCCGTCAGCGCTCTCGTCCGGTTCTGGCGCTTCCGGCGCCTCTGTCTTGAGGACGTGCCGCTTCAGACCCGGGATGTGGATGTCCTGGATGTACTCCTTCCAGCGGATGCGTGTGACGTCGAAGTTGAACAGCCGCCGGTCTTCCGGCTCCATCTCCTCGTACAGTCGCTGAGTCCGGCTCGTCTCGAACTGATAGTCGAGGGTGGTGTACGGGCTGTAGATCTCGGCGTAGTACAGGAGTCGGTTGACCGTCGCCTTCAGGACGGTGACGCGCTGCTTCACACGGGCCATCGTCGCCAGCCCCGAGCACCGTTCCGCCACCCACTGGATCGCGTTCAGCGGGGCGAGGTACTTCAACTGCTGGCGCCGTCGAAACCGTGCAAACGTCGGAAAATTCCAGCTCCAGTCGTTGACCGGGATCGGCTCTCCTTGCTTATTCAGCCGGGGATGTTCGCGGAAGTAATCGTGGATCAGGTCGAACAACACCCGGCATGTCAGGGGGTTCTGCGACCCGGTCGCCGCCTGGTAGACCGTCAGGCCGCCGTCCTGCGCCAGCCTCGGCATGACGGCTAAGATGACGTTGACGACGATGTCCACCGGGACGATGTCGATGATGACGCTCGGGTTCGACGGGAAATCCGGGAGGCGTCCCCGGCTGAACGCGTCGATCAGCGGGTCGGCCACCTTGAGGCCGTCGACCCATCCCGGCTCCGGCTCGACTAAGCTGCTCTCGATGATCGATGGCCGGACGATGGCGGTGGGCAGGTCGCCGCGGGTCTTGACGATCAACTGTTCTCCCATTGCCTTCGTCAGGGTGTAGCTGTCGTGCCAGCCCAACTGCTTCGCTCGCCGCATCCCTTCGTCGACCAACCGTCGCTTGACCCAGCGTTTGCGGATCGTCTCGACCTGGGCGTCCAGCCATCGCGCGGTCGGCGGCTGTTCGTTCTGCTTCAACGCGGCCCGCCGGAATTCCGCGAATTGCTCCGGCGTCCGGGAATCCTCGTGGACACGTTTGGCGAACGCGAGAGCCGACCTGATCTCCCGTTCCAGGTCGTACGGCTTCGCTGGCCGGCCGATCTCCTGGGCGACACTCCGGTCGGGTGCCAAAGGCTCTTCCGGGATTCGTCCGGTCCGCTGGCCGCTGACGTAGGCGGTCGAGACATGGACGAGGATGGCGTTCCGGCAGGCTCTGGCGAACTCGACCACATGCCTTGCCCCCAGCGTATTGAGCTGGAGGGCGTGATCGATCCGCTCGTCGAACGTCACGGACGCGGCGCTGTTGATGACGACCTGGATTTCCTGCGTCAGGCTGGTGTAGACGTCCGCGCTCATGCCCAGATGGTCGAACGTCAGGTCGCCCGCGACCGCGACCATCTTCTGCCGGAGCACCTCCTGGAACCGCTCGCCGTACAGGTCACGGAGGGTGGCGAACGCGTTCGACAGAAAGACCTCCCGTTCCAGGCGCTCCTCAGCAGAGAGAGTTGAGCCGTCCGGCAGGCGTTTCGGCCGGATGAGCAGGTACATCCGCTCGACATCCGGCACGTGCCGGAGGATCTTCTCGACAAGCCCCTTGGCGAGAAACCCGGTGGCCCCGGTGATGAACAGGGATTTGCCGCGTAGAAAATTGGTGATGGAACTCATAAGGGTCGGTAAAATCAGTGACGAGTGACCAGCCAAACAGCCGTTTCACCCGCCTGTGCCTGGTGTCATTCCCGCGCAAGCGGGAATCCATATCATGAGGATAAGAAGCGCAGAAAATATAGGAGGATTTGGCTGAGTGTCAACAATAAACAAGAGAAAAGGGCAAATGGTGAAAAGGCGAAGAGAGTAACACTTCTCCCGTTTTCGCTTGTACTCGTCACTGGTCACTCGTCACTGCTCTTCCCATCAGTCGCTTGAACTCATCCACCCACGGAATGGGCGTCGGGTTGACCCGGTTGGCGACCGCCTGGTAGAAGCTCGCATAGCTGCCGAGCAGGAGCAGGTCGAACGCCTGTTCGAGAGGCGTCTCGCCGCGAGCGAGCACGGCCTGGCAGGCGATTCCTTGCCGCCGGAGCACCTGTGTAGTGATCCCGTACCGCTTCCGGTTGCGCGGGTCGTACAGACCTGATTCGATCATCAGGACGAGCAGGCGTTTTCGCACCGCGGCCGGGGCGGTGAGTCCTTCGAGGAGATGATGGTTGAGTTCCGGGATCACGAACCACGCCGCGAAGTTTTTTGCGTTCTCGTTCCACTGATTCGCGAAGATGTGGGCGTTCCCGGCCAGGTGCTCGGAGGCGACGATGATGGGCATACGAAGACGAGCCTGGTGGGCAAGTTCCAGCGCCGGGTTCGGACCAGCCAACTGGCTGTATCCCGCGTTGGCTGCTCTGAGGCACCGGATGATACGCCGCATTTCCTGATCGGTCAGGTCGATCAGACCGACCTGACGGAAGACGCCGAGCTGGTAGGTCACGGCGTATCCCAGGCCGATCCGGGGCTGGCCGCACGGGTTGTGCTCCGTCCCGAACACCACGGCGGGCAGCCGGTGCGCCCGCGCGAACGCCGACAGCGCCCCGCCGGTCGTCAGCGCGATCATCGGGATTCCCGCCCGCTGCGCAGATTCCGCGACGGCCAGGATTTCTTCAGTCCCCCCTGAGTAGCTGGAGAGGAGCAGCAACGTCTCACGGTTGACCCAGGACGGCACGGTATAATCCGACACGATGGTGATCGGGACCGACAGCCGGTCACGAAACACGCTCTGAATCAGGTGCGTCCCGATGGCCGACCCGCCCATCCCGGCGACGACGACGTGCCGGACACGCCGGTAGGATGCAGGAAACGGGGTCGTCGAGATGGCCGACCACGCGGCTTCGACCTGATCCGGCAGGTGTCCGATCGAGTCGAACATCCGCTGCGGGTCGAGACGGGTCAGGAGGGATGGACTGATGCGAGAGGGCATGAAAAATTCCTTCGGGGTTCACCACAAAGACACAAAGGGCACAAAGTAGAGAACAGGAATTTGGACCCCTTTGTGTTCTTTGTGCCTTTGTGGTGAGAAGCGTTGATCGTCGATCACCGAAGACACCCCTCTTTCCTCAAAATATCCCCCGCGATCGCGTACGTCGTCCCGTGCATGGCGATGACGACCAGGCCCATCCCCTCCGCTAAATAGCCGCCCGGGTATAGGTTGGGGATATCAATCGATTCGTAGTTGTGCGGATGGACGCGCATCTGGTGGCACTGGAACCGGTAGTTGTCGTACTTCTCGACGAGCTGGAGGGGCGGGAACCCCTGAAAGGGTGAATAATCCACGATCCCGCCGATTTCGATCACGACATGATCGACGTCGAGGGTTCGCGCATGGCCGTTGTGCGAGACGAGCACACGCCCGCCCGTCGTCCCGCCGTCGATCTGGCGGACGTGACTGCCGTACAACGTCTCGAACCGCCGGTCACGGCTTTCGATGATGTCCGCCATCCGGGCGTAGTAGGGCAGGCCGTCCCGGCTGTCGCTGATGAGCCGCCAGTGGTGCTCCTCGTTCTGGCGCATGACGTAGGACACCTGCTTGCCCGCGTCGTACAGCTCAGTCGCCGCCCAGTCGGACGACCGGCCCCCGCCGATGACCGCGACCCGCTCGCCGGGGAAATCCTCCGGCCTGTCGTACTGGTTCGTCACGAACGGCAGGTCTTCGCCCGGGACGTTCAGTCGCCGGAGGATGCACCGCTGCCCGACGGCGTACAGGAGAGACCGGCTGGTGTAGCGCCGTTCTTCTCCGGTCTGCATCTGCCGGCTCGTGACCAGGAACCCTTTCGCATCAGGCTCGATCCGGATGACCTCCTCGTCCGTCCGCATCCGGGTCGTCTGGCCGAACCGTTCGGGGATGCGGTGGTAGTAGTCGATCAGGTCGCGTTTGCAGATGAGCGCGTTCATGTCGAACGGCCGGTCCGTCTCTGCGGCATACTGCGCGAGCGGGTAGAACGCTAATTCCATCCAGTGGCCGGGGGACAGGGTCAGGAGGTTCGCCGGGACGTTGTTCCAGAGACCGCCAGCCGGCTCGCGCGAGAGCAACAGATAGTCGAGAGGTTCGGCTGGCCGGAAATCGAGGCCGATCTGGTCGAGTCCCTGAAACCGCTGGGACGGATGGTGGAGCAGCCGGAAGAGATCGACCGGCGAGACGCCCGTCCGGACGAGGGCGGGGAAGTCGAGCGCCAGGAGCGAGCCCGGATGTCTCCGCAGGTATGCCGCTAATTGAGGGTGGCGTGACTCGAAGAGCGCGCTTTCCCGGTAGAACGGATGCCAGCCGCCCAACACGACGGCGAGCGCCAGTCCGGCCGGCCCGCCGCCGACGATGAGGACGGTATGGTGTTCGGGTTTGGCGTAGGGGCGAAGCATTCGCTGCTCCATTCAAGGTTCCTGGTCATTAGTTGTCCGCTGAATGCTTCGCCCCTACCCGATCGCCCTTACACCGCACCGATGCGACGCAGGTACGCCACACTCTCCTCGAACTCCCGCGTCTCGTACGCGGCCAGGGCTTCCGGTGATTCTTTCCGTTCCCACGGCGTCCGCCAGTCTTCGGCCGCTGGACGGGCCTTCTGCCAGTACAGCCGCAAGTGCGGGAGCATGTCGGTGATCGGCCGCACCGGGAATTCAGCCCAGTAATCGTCCGCTAAGAGCCGGACGTGGCGGGCTTCCAGCGCGCCCAGCTCGATCGTCTTGGTGAGGGACGGATGGTGCTGATCGAAGAGAGCCAACAGCGCGGGAAAATCCACGGCACCCCGGCCGAGCGCGCACCGGGCCATCCGGTAGCCCTCTGGAGTCGGATGGAGGGTATAATCCTTCAGATGCACGTTCTTGATGAACGGCATCAGCCGGGTGACATACTCGACCGGTTCCTCGCATACCGCCAGGACGTTGCCGGTGTCCAGATTGATTCCGACCTGATCGCTGTTCAACTCGTCGCACAGCCAGAGCAGGTCGTGAGAGGTGGCGTCCGAGTGGTTCTCGACGGCGATCGTGATCCCGTGCTCCTTCGCGATGGGCAGGGCGTCTCGAAGGTATCCGAGGCAGGTCCGAAGATGCTCCGGCCATCGTCCAGCCATCGGCCGGCGGTCGCCGCCTAAAATCCCGCTCAGGATGACGCGCAGGGTCGGCGTACCCAGCCCGTGCGCCACCGGGATGAGCCGGCGGAGCATGTCGGGCTTGACCGGCCCGCCGTCCGCCACGATGAAGAGGGAGCGCTCGGCCGCGGACTGCCGCGCGCGCTGTAACGTCTCCTCGCGCAAGTCCGGCAGGCAATGCTCCGGGGGAAACTCCACCCCGGCCAGGCCGTGGCGCGCCGCCAGGTCGATCAACGCGAACGCGTCGTACCCGGCCGTCCCCATGAACCCGCCGAGATGACTGAACGTATACGCACACAGACCGGTTGGCATGGTGGACTCCTCGAAGTGAAGAATGTATGGGAGTATGGGGGTATGGGCGTAGAGGAACATTCGTCATTCTTCTTTTTTCTCCCATACTCCCACACTCCCATACGTCTTTTCATTAACTCCTTGGTTGCTGTCCTTGCACGCAATACCCGCCGTCACACCGGATGTCCGTCGCCGTGATGTCGCTCGATTCGTCGCTGGCGAGGAAGACGAACACGGCCGCCACCTCGTCGATCGTCGCCACGCGGCCGATCGGGTGGAGGGCATCGAACGCGCGACGGGCGGCCGCCGGGTCAG
>JACQVL010000344.1 GCA_016209865.1 Candidatus Latescibacterota bacterium
AGTCCCTGCCGTCTGGCGAACTCCAGCGCCGTCTCCGTCCCGTTTCCCTGGTTCTGTTCGAGCACTCCGCCCCGCTCGAACAGGTTGATCGGGAGCTGGATGACCCGGAAATGATGGACCGAGGAGATCGCTTCTGCGATGGCGTAGATCTGCTCCAAGGACGTAAAATCGGCGTCGGTCGACGGCCTGGGGAAGGTGTTCGAGGAGATGCCGTAGGACGAGATCGTCCCGGCAGCCGCCTGGGTCTCCAGCCACTCGAACGCGGCCCGGATGCGCCGGTCGTATTCCTGGCGAGCCGAATCGACACTCCGGCCATGCTTGGCCGCCCAGCTCAGGTAGTACTCCGGGTTATGCAGCAGGTAGACGTCCACATGCTCGACGTTCATCCGCTCCATCGAGCGATGGAGCTGGTCGTCGAGGAACTCCGGATGGAGACAGTGCCACAGCCCCCGGTCGTACTCCACCACCTCCGGAAATGGACTGCCCCGCTGTGCCCGTTCGACCGCCCGGTCGTAGTTCTGGCCCTGGATGTAGCCGCCCTTCGTCACGATGATCACTTCGTCACGGCGGACCTGCCCCCGCGCGATCAGGGTCTCCAGGACGGCGGCGATGAGCTGTTCGCTGTTCCCGTCCCCGTAATTGGCGGAGGTATCGATCACGTTGACACCGGACGTGAGCGCCTGTTCGAGCGCCTGGACGTGCGCCGCCACCCGGTAGTCGACCCGGTAGCACCCGAACCCGGCGTGACTGGCGATGAGGCCGGTACTGCCCAACGGACCGAACGCCGGCTGCAGGCCGGGAAACCGGGACGCATACGCGGCGGTCGCCTCGTCGGTCGCCCGGCCGGCGATCCGCGACCGGCCGCCTGCTTGTTCGGACGGAGAAGGTTTGAGCATACAGCCCCCCAGGTTCAGACGTAATTGTATCCGTACCACACCAGCGGCAACGGGAACACCGCGTCGAGCAAGGCCCGGAGTTCGGTGTCTTCCGGCAACACCGTCCGCGGGTCGACATCCGGCTCGACCACCCCGAAACAGAGCTGCGTCAGCGTCGATGAATCGAACGTGGCCGACTGATCCCCGCAGATGAAATGGATATGGTCGTTCGACGCTTTCCACCGCAGGCGATCCGATGACGCAGTCCCGACGAGCATCTCGATGTAGTCGAGGAACGTGGCGATGAAATGCTCCGGCAGGAGAATCTTGACGGTGCCCGGATACCCGACGGGAGCGGGTGTGATCCCGTATCCTTTCATCAGGTGGGCCATTTCCGCGTCCGTCGCCAGGGTGATTACCTCCACCGCCGCGCCGTACCGCTCGATGAGGGCGGGCAGGGCCTGGACGATCGCCGACCGGACGCCGGCGATCTCGACGAGACGCGCGACCGCCGGCTCGTTCGGGCGACTCGTCCGGGGACGTTGCACCCCAGCGTACGCGAGGGGGCGTCCCTGCTGGCGAATGAGCAGGGATTCGCCCGCCCGGTCGCACACCCAGCCGGACGCCACGTTGGTCCGGAAATCATCCACGCTCCGCACGTACCGGACGGCCTCACGAGCGTAGATGCGCGTCATCACCGGAATGTCATCCGGGGCCGCGGGCACGACCTCGACCGCCCCGGTCGGGATGGCCTCACGATCGACGGTGAACCCGGCATACTGTCCGACCCGGACGGCCCCCAACCGCTGATAGAGGCCGCGTCCCCCGGAGATGAGCATCACCGCGCTGCCCTCCTCCTTCCCCTTCTGGACCGCCCGTTGCATGAGCGCCGTCGCCAGTCCCTGCCCCCGGTATTCCGGGTACGTGGCCACCGCCCCGATGCTGATCGTCTGGATCGTGCGGCCGAGGATGGACACATCACGGGTCAACGTGCCGACGTGGGAGACGACCCGCTTCCCATCGACCATGACGAGGAGATGCTCGAAATTCTCCTCAGAGAACAACAGTGGGTACTGTCTTTCCATCCGTCCCGACCCATCTGGACGGAACACGGCGTTGACAAGCTGGCATAACGACTCGAATTCTTCTGGCCGCAACGACCGCGGTCCGTCCATATCACTCTCCTCACAACTCAACCCGCTCGACGCATGTACAGTGTGTGTAAAGCCAGCACAGGCGTTGACTTTCTCGCCTTGCTCTATATATTGAATCAGGGAGAATGTGTCAAGGCAATAGTGGTGGTCAGTAGTCGGTGGTCGGCGGTCGGTAAAAAACGAGAAAAATGAAACCGAAGGCGGTTATCCTCTTAAGCGGCGGGGTCGATTCCGCGACGACGCTGGCGATCGCCCGGCGCGATGGGTTCGACCTGTACGCCATCAGCTTTGATTACGGGCAACGCCACCGGTCTGAGCTGCGGGCGGCGCGCCGCGTCGCCGACGCGATGGGGGTGGTGCGTCATGTCCTCATCCCGTTCGACCTGCGCGCGATCGGCGGCTCTGCACTCACAGACGACATCCCCGTCCCCAAAGGACGGGACGAGGCGGCGATGAGCGCGAACATCCCGGTGACGTACGTGCCCGCCCGCAACACCATCTTCCTGGCGTTTGCGCTCGGCTGGGCGGAGGCCCTGGGCGCGTTCGACCTGTACATGGGCGTGAACGCGATCGACTACAGCGGCTATCCCGACTGCCGGCCGGAGTACATCGCCGCGTTCGAGCGCCTGGCCGTCCTCGCCACGAAAGCCGGCGTCGAGGGCGTCGGACGTTTCCGGGTTCACACTCCGCTCATCCGCATGACGAAGGCGGAGATCATCCGGACGGGGGCGGCGCTCGGCGTGGACTACAGCCTGACGCACAGTTGCTACGACCCGACTCCGGACGGGTTGGCGTGCGGCCAGTGTGATTCGTGTCTCCTCCGGCAGAAAGGGTTCCGGTCGGCGGGTCTGTCCGACCCGACCCGGTACGCGGAGCGGCTGTCATGAAGATCGCGGAGGTGTTTTATTCGATCCAGGGCGAGGGCTTCCTCGTCGGCATGCCGTCCGTCTTCATCCGGACATCCGGCTGCAACCTGCGCTGCCGGTGGTGCGACAGCCCGTATACCTCGTGGGCGCCGGAAGGGGAGGAGATGGCGCTGGATGCGATCCTGGAGGCCGTCGCGGGCTATCCCTCGCGTTACGTCGTCATCACGGGCGGAGAACCGTTGATCGCGCGGGACATCGTCGCGTTGACGGAGGCGTTCAAGACACGCGATTACCACGTCACCGTCGAGACCGCCGCGACCGTCGACAAGCCGATCGTCTGCGACCTTGCTTCCCTCAGCCCGAAGTTATCCAACTCCACCCCGTGGCACGAGGAAGGGGGGAAGTATGCGGAACGCCACGAGCGGCTCAGGATGAACGTCAAGGTCATCCAGGCGTTCATCGGCCGGTATCCGTATCAACTGAAATGCGTCATCGACACGCCGGACGATGTGGAGGAGGTCGAACGTTTGCTCCTTCGGCTGCGCGGCGTGGAGCGTGAACGGGTGATGCTGATGCCGCAGGGCGTGACGACGGCGGAGTTACTCGGCAAAGCGCGATGGCTGGGGGAGGAGTGCAAATCGCGTGGGTTTCGGTTCTGCCCGCGGGTGCAGATCGACCTGTACGGCAACACGAGGGGGACGTAGGAGGGATGATGTTAGAGCCGCGCACGCCGCAGTTCCCGTTCCAGGATGAGGCCGCGATCGACGCCGGGGTGCTGGAGACGTTTCCCTACGCCGACCCGGGTCAGCCGCTGGATATCGTCATCGAGACCGACGAATTCACCGCCGTCTGTCCCTGGACGGGCCTGCCCGATTTTGGAACGGTGACAATCACGTACGTTCCTGATAAACAATGCCTTGAACTACGTTCCTTCAAGTATTACCTGCTCTCCTACCGCGCCGTAGGCATCGTCCAGGAACATGTCACACGCCGGATGCTCAACGACCTGGTGCGCGCCTGCGACCCGATCCGGATGACGGTGAAGGTGGATTATCGGGTTCGGGGCGGGGTCCACACGGTCTGCACGGCGGAATACCGGAAGGGCGATGAAACGTGATGCAAGGCTGGAAGGATTCTTACATCTTCCTCAACGCCTGATCCAGGTCTTCGATCACATCGTTCGCATCCTCGATCCCGATCGAGAACCGCACCAACTCATCCTTGATCCCGATCGCCAGCCGTTCTTCCCGTGTCATCTCATAGAAGGACATGATGGCGGGCTGCTCGATCAGACTCTCCACTCCGCCTAAGCTGGGACCGATGTACGGGATGGTCAGATGGTCGATAAACCGGCTCGTCTGCTCAAGGTCGCCGTCCACCTCAAAACTCACGACCCCCCCGAACCCTCGCATCTGCTGGCGGGCAATCTGGTAATGCGGATGGCTTTCCAGTCCGGGATAATAGACCCGTTTGATCCGTGGGTGTTGTTCGAGGTACCGGGCAACGGCCAGGCCATTCCGGTTATGCTGCTCCATGCGAACCCCGAACGTCTTCAGCCCCCGGATCAGCAAATACGCGCCGTGCGGGTCGATGATCCCCCCCATGATGTCCCGAAACTCCTTGATCGCCGAGATGAGCGTCCGGCTCCCGATCACCACGCCTGCCATCAGGTCGTTATGGCCGCCCAGGTATTTGGTCGCGCTGTGGATGACGAGGTCGATCCCGTACGACAGCGGCTGCTGGTTATACGGGGTGGCGAACGTCCCGTCGATGAGGACTTTGACGCGATGCGCCCGTGCGATCCTGACCAGCCGCTCCAGGTCGAGCACGTTCAGGTAGGGGTTGGTCGGGGACTCCGAGATGATCAAACGGGTGCGGTCCGTGATCGCGTCGTCCAGGTGTTCATAATTCCCGGTCTCGACGAAGCTCACGTCGATCCCGTACTTCGGGAGC
Organism: Candidatus Latescibacterota bacterium; assembly: GCA_016209865.1. Lineage (GTDB taxonomy): Bacteria > JAAXHH01 > JAAXHH01 > JAAXHH01 > JACQVL01 > JACQVL01. Next base: position 4,849 of record JACQVL010000344.1, read on the forward strand.
ACCTGCAGGCAGAACTGTCGGCTCCGCCGGTAGCATTCATCCATGATGATGACGTGAGAACCGGCCGAGAGCATCGCTAACAAGACGGTCGTCAGGGCACACATCCCGGAGGAAAACAGGGCCGCGCTCTCTCCGCCTTCCAGCTCGACTAACTTCTGTTCCGCCACATGCTGGGTCGGGTTGCCGTACCGGCCGTACTCTTCCCGGTCGATGCGTCCTGTCGTGTACTCGATGAGTTCCTGGGTGTTGCGAAAGACATACGTCGACGTCTGCACGATCGGGTTCGTGATCGCATGGAACATCTTCTGCCGCGACTCCCCCGCGTGTACCGCTCTGGTCGATGCCCCGCGCGCTTTATGGGCCATGAGCACTCCCTGAAAATAAGGACGAAGGACAAAGGTCGAAGGACGAAAAAGACTGGTTGTCAATGTTCAGGACATGGTGCATACCTAAAATACCATAAATAGACACTGTAGCAGTGCATAATGTCGTGATTATTGATACCTGGTTTTTCCTCTTCTCTTCGTCCTTTGTCCTTCATCCTTCGTCCTTGCCTTTACAGCACCTTCGCCTCTTCTCGCAGCCTGCGAATCAACTCGGGCACCGCGTCGACCCCCTTGCCGATGAACCGGCCGGCTTGCCGCTGGGGGGGGAGCGACAGGCTCACCGTCTCCACCCGCGAGGGGATGAGCGTGGCGGCCTGCTCTTCGATCGTCGCCCGTTTGGCCCGCATAATATCCTTGAGGGACGCATACCGCGGCTCATTCAGTCCCTTTTGCGCCGTGAAGACCGCCGGCAGCGTCGTCTCGACCACTTCCTCCCCGCCCTCGATCTGCCGGTGCACGACCGCCCGTCCGTCGGTGATCTCCAGCTTCACGATCTGGCAGACGCACGGGAGGTTGAGCAGCTCGGCGACCATCGGGCCGACCTGCGCGTTGTCGTCATCGACCGCCTGCTTGCCGAACAGCAGCAGGTCGTACGGCCGATCCGCGAGGGCGGCCGCCAGCGCGGCCGCGGTGACCGACGCATCGAGGTCCGTCTCCGCCGTCTTGAGCAGGACGCCCCGATCCGCCCCCATCGCTAACGCGTTCCGGATGACCGCCGCCGCCTCGTCAGGCCCCAGGCAGATGACCGTCACCTCGCCCCCCAGCCGCTCTTTGAGCCTGATCGCCTCTTCGACCGCAAACTCATCGTACGGGCTCAACACGTAGTTGACGTCCCGCGTCTGGATCGTTCGCCCGTTCTCAGCCACCCGGATACGCGTCTCTGTATCCGGAACCCGTTTGATGCAGACGATGATGTTCATCCCGTCTCTCCCCGATTCTCCCGTTATGTCACGCGCTCCACGCTCAGCGCCACCGCGTTGCCTCCCCCCAGACACAGCGTCGCCAGTCCCGTCTTGGCGTCCCGCCGCTGCATCGCATACAGCAGCGTGGTCAGGACGCGCGCGCCGCTCGCGCCGACCGGATGGCCGAGCGCGACCGCCCCGCCGTGGACGTTGACCCGATCCCAGTCCCACCGGAGTTCCCGGCTGTCCGCCAGCACCTGGGCCGAGAACGCTTCGTTGATCTCGATCAGGTCGAACGCCCGCAGCGGCACGTCCAGCTTCTCCAGCAGACGATTGACCGCGATGACCGGGGCGTAGAAAATCATCGCCGGTTCTGTCCCGCCCGCCGCGTACCCGGTGATGCGGGCGAGCGGCGTAATCCCGGCCTCCGCCGCCGCGGCCTGCGACATGATGACCAGCGCAGACGCTCCGTCGTTCAGGCCAGGGGCATTCCCGGCCGTCACCGTCCCATCCTTGCGGAACACCGGCTTGAGCGCCGCCAGTTGCTCTAACGACGTGTCTGATCGTGGAACCTCATCCGTATCGAACACTACAGAACCGCCCTTACGGTGCGGGACATCAACCGGAATCGTCTCCGCCGTGAACGCTCCCGCCTTGATGGCGGCGACCGCCTTCCGGTGGCTCTGGAGCGCGAACTCATCCTGTTCCTGCCGGGAGACAGCGAACCGTTCCGCGATCACCTCCGCCGCCTCGCCCATGTGAAAGTCACAGAACGCGCACCACAGTCCGTCGTGAATGACCGAATCGAGCACCTGCTGATGGCCGAGCCGATAGCCCTCCCGGACGCCGGTCAGCAGATGGGGCGTGTTGCTCATGCTTTCCATCCCGCCCGCGACGATGATGTTCGCATCCCCGGCCTTGATCGCCTGCGCCGCAAGCATGACCGCTTTCAGCCCAGAGCCGCACATCTTATTGATCGTCAGACACGGGACCGAGGGCGGAATACGGCCGTGGATCGCCGCCTGACGGGCGGGCGCCTGCCCGATCCCGGCAGAGACGACATTGCCCATGATGACTTCATCGACCGACGCCGGGTCGATCCCGGCCCGCCGCACCGCCTCCCGGATAACGATCGCACCGAGTTGCGGAGCGGTGAGCGAGCTTAACCCGCCCATGAACTTTCCGGTCGGAGTCCGAACCGCGCTGACGATGACGGGCGTGTATCGAAGATTGAGAGTAGGCATCGTGGGTATTTCCTTACGGTATGAGAGCAGATCTTTCACAACCGTTCCAGCTCATCGCTGATCAACTCTTGAAGCCCCTCAGTATGGACATGCAAATGCACAACGGAGCCTGTGAGCTCAGCAAGAATATCACCCATTTGATCAGCCGTCAGATGGTTCAGTCGAAGCTGAGCTAAAAGTTGAAGGGTACGCTGACATTCTTCACCTAATTCAGCCAGGAGTATGGCAAGAGTTTCATCCAGCTCAGGATGCTTCATCTTAGAATGCTTCGCTCTTGGTGGCGTACTCATCTTCCTCTCCTCATGCGCTTTCTGGCTTGTTCCAGACTTTTCTTGTATCCTTCGATTTCGCGCTCCCAATATCGTATCGCCCTCTCATGCGGTATGGGCTTCTGTCGCTCAAGTTGAATCTTGAGCTCATGCTCTCTGATTCGCTCTTCCAGACTCATTATCTGCTGACGAAACCGTTTCTTCCCCATTTCTCGCACTTTCTCAAAATACCGGCGGCTCCTCGTATTCCCCGTACACCTCCTGCAGCACCGAGACAATCTCCCCCAGCGTCGCGTACGCCTTGACCGCGTCGATGATCGGCGGCATGAGGTTACGATCGGCTTTCGCCGCATCCGTGAGCGCGCTCAGGGTGCGCGCCGCCTCCCGGCCGTTGCGTCGCCCCTTCAGAGCGTGCAGGCGGGCTTTTTGCTGCTCTTCGACTGCGGGGTCGATCCGGAGCAGGTCGATGTCCGGCTCGTCCGGCTCGACGTACGCGTTCACCCCGACGATCAATTTTTCTTCCCGTTCGACACTCGACTGGTACCGCCTCGACGCCTCGACGATCTCCCGCTGAGGGAAGCCCGCCTCGATCGCCTCGACCATCCCGCCGAACGCTTCGATCTTCTTGAAGTACTCCTCTGCGCCCGCCTCCATCTGGTCGGTCAGCGCCTCGACACAGTACGAACCGCCTAACGGGTCGATCGTGTTCGTCACTCCCGTCTCGTGGGCGATAATCTGCTGCGTCCGGAGCGCGATCTTGGCCGCCCGCTCGGACGGCAGGGCGTATGCTTCGTCGAGCGCGTTCGTGTGGAGCGATTGCGTCCCGCCCAGGACCGCCGCTAACGCTTCGAGCGCCGTCCTGATGATGTTATTCTCCGGCTGTTGAGCGGTCAGACTACACCCGGCCGTCTGCGTATGGAAGCGCAGCAACCAGGACCGCTCGTCCTGCGCCCGGTACCGCTCCCGCAGATGGCGTGCCCAGATACGCCGCGCCGCCCGATATTTGGCGATCTCCTCGAAGAAATCGATATGCGCATTGAAGAAGAACGAGAAACGGGGAGCGAATTGATCGACGTGCAGCCCGGCGGCCAGACAGGTGTCCACGTACGCGAACCCGTCCGCCAGGGTGAACGCCAGTTCCTGTAAGGCAGTCGACCCCGCCTCCCGGATGTGGTATCCGCTGATGCTGATCGGGTTCCACTGCGGCACGTGCTCGGTGCAGAAGACGACCGTATCGGCGATCAACTTCAGGGACGGCCGGGGCGGGCAGATCCATTCTTTCTGCGCGATGTATTCTTTCAAGATGTCGTTCTGGATCGTGCCGCGCAGCGCCTTCCACTCCACCCCCTGTTTCTCGGCCACGACCAGGTACATCGCAAAGATGATGGCCGCCGGCGCGTTGATCGTCATCGACGTGCTCACCCGGTCGAGCGGGATGGCCCGAAAGAGCGTTTCCATATCCTCCAAGGAGTCGATGGCCACCCCACAGACGCCCACCTCTCCCTCGGAGCGAGGATGGTCGGAATCATACCCCATGAGCGTGGGCACGTCAAACGCCACGGAGAGTCCCGTCTGACCGTGCTCCAGGAGGAACTTAAACCGCTGGTTCGAGTCCGCCGCCGTCCCGAACCCCGAGAATTGACGCATCGTCCACAGGCGTCCACGGTACATCGTCGACCGGATGCCCCGCGTATAGGGATAGTCCCCCGGAAACCCCAGGTCCCGCAAATAGTCGAAATCACCCAGGTCCGCGGGCGTGTAGAGCCGCTCGACCGGGACATCCGAGACGGTCGTATAGCGTGAACGCCGTTCCTGCGTGTCCGACACGCGTTCCTGCTCCCATCGTGCCCGCTCAGCGCGTATCCGCTCTCTATCGGATCGATTAGGCATCCCGGCCTCCTGTGCGTCCTGCTCACGTTCGTCGTTCTGGACCACCTCTTCCGGTTGCGCGAATTGTCTCTAATATATGGCCCTTCCTTCCATCCGTCAAGGTTTTCAGCGGATCACGCTTTTTCCGTTGACAGGATTGGTTCCCTCTGTATAATGGCACTGAGGTCTGATGAATGAAACCTGGACGAAAACGGACGTCATGAGTCTGTGGAGACCGCGATGGAAGCGACTGTCGAGATTCCACTGTTTCCCCTCAACGTCGTGCTCTTTCCGGGCATGCCGCTCCCGCTGCACATCTTCGAGGAACGGTATAAACAGATGATCGGGGACTGCCTGACGTCGCGCAATCCCTTCGGGGTCCTGCTCGCCACCCAAACCCAGCTCGCCAACGTCGGATGCACGGCGGCCATCACCCAGATCATCCAGCGGTATGCGGACGGACGGCTGGACATCCTGACCGAAGGCCGCCGGCGCTTCCGCGTCCTCGACTATCACCAGCGAAAACCGTACCTCGAAGGCGCCATCGAGTATTTCGACGATGAAGAAGAGGACGTCCCTAACGAACTGCTGGAACGGGCGATCGCCTTCTACCAGGAGATGACGGAATTGGCCACTAAAGGCCTCGGACGGGCCCAGGGGATTTTCGATCCCGTCCAGTTTTCGTTCATGATCGCCTCGACCGTGGACCGCGGACTTGAGGAAAAACAAACCCTCCTCGAATTCACGTCCACGACAGAACGGCTGTTGAAACTCATCGTCGCCCTGGAACAGAGCCTTGAACGGTTACGACTCGACCGGCAGCTCGAACAGGCCGCCAAACGCAACGGACGGGTGCAGCAGAAAAGCCGTGACGAGTGACGAGTAAAATCCAGAGCCAGGTTGAGGCTTGGGTTAAGGAGAAACCATCCCCTTAAACCTCAACCGGACTTTCACTGTTTGCCTACTCGTCACTCGTCACTGGTCACTCGTCACTGCCATGCCCTCCTTCCGTACCCGCCTCCTCGTCGAGATCGCCGTGATCGCCGCGCTGGCGACGGTGCTCGGATTCATTCGCCTGTACCGGCTCCCCTGGGGCGGGTCGGTCTCCTTGAAGATGGTGCCCGTCTTCGTCCTGGCACTCTGGCGAGGGCCGCGGGCGGGCGCGCTCGCCGGTCTGCTCACCGGTCTGGTGACCCTCATCCTCGACCCGGTCGTGCTCCACCCCGTCCAGGTCCTCCTCGACTATCCCCTGCCGTACGCCGCCATCGGACTGGCCGGGCTGCTCCGGTCGGCCCCCCGCCGGGGCCTCGTCGTCGCCGTCCTCGGCCGTGGCGTCTGCCACGTCCTCTCCGGGGCGATCTTCTTCGCCGCATACGCCCCGCCAGACCTGAACGTTCAAGTCTATACATTCCTCTCGAATCAGCTCGGCCTCTCCGTCCCCTTCCTCCTGCACTCGAACATCACCCCGTGGCTGTACTCCCTCCTGTACAACGGAAGCTACCTCCTCCCTGAACTCGTCCTGGCCCTCCTCATCGTCCCCCGCCTGCTCACACGCCTCGGCCGACCATCGGTGATCGGTGGTCGGTGATCGGTCAAATCAGTGACGAGACGAGTGACCGCTTTTCCTGCGAGATTTCTCCCGCCATTCCGACTATTCTCTCTGGCATCCTGACCTTCACGATCACTTGAGAACAGAGGGGGTGGTAGGTATGGATCAGTGTCATCATCCTTTTCCATCTGTGTCATCTGTGATACGCCTCGTCCCGCTCATCCTCCTCGGTCTCGTACCCGTCACGTTCGCCGCTCCGCTCACCTGGTCCGGGGTGACGAGCGCCGACTGGCAGACCGCGTCCAACTGGTCGAGCGGCTCAGTCCCCACCGCGTCCGATGACGTGACGATCCCGGCGGATACCCCCAACGCACCCGTCCTCACGGCGGCCGGAGCCTGCCTGAGCCTGACTGTTCAGCCCGGCGCGAGCCTGTCCACAGGCACCTTCACCCTGGCCGTCAGCGGCGCGGTCGTGAACGACGGGGGGATCACGGTGGACGGGACCCTCAACGTCGCGGGCGGATGGACGAACAACGGAACCGTCAGCGGCGCCGGAATCGTCGGGTTCAACGGGTCGGGCGCGCAAGACCTTACTGGGACCGGGCCGATCATCCCGAATGTCAGGTTCAGCGGAGGCGGGGCAGGCAAGACCGCGATGACAGACCTGGATTTCAACGGGAATGTGACGATCAACAGCGGGAACACCTTCAACGACGGCGGACACACCCTCTCCGTCGCCGGGACGTGGTCGCGGAGCGGGACGTTCGTCACGACCGGGACACTCCGCCTGGACGGCGCAGACCAGACGTTCACGTTCGGCACGTTCGCCAGCCTGACGATCGCCGGCACTGGCTCGAAGACGCCGACGAGCGGGACGCTCACGATCCCCGGCGCGTTGACGGTTCATGCTGGGGCGACACTCGCCAACGGCGCCAGCAGCGTGAACGTCGCGGGGACAGTGACGAACGACGGCATGATCAGCGGGACCGGGACGCTCACTCTCAACGGTGGAGGCCAGACGATCACGGGGAGCGGGGCGTTCAACGGTCCCGTCGCCTTCGGCGGGACCGGCACGAAGACGGCAGGCAGCCCGCTCGATTTCAACGGGAACGTCACGATCAATAGCGGAAGCACCTTCGATGACGGCGGGTTCGCGCACACGGTCGCGGGCAACTGGACGCGGACCGGGACGTACGCCGCATCGGGCACGATCACGTTCGACCGGAACGACGGGACGGGCCAGACGATCAACGCGAGCAACTTCAACATCCTGGCGTTCGGCGGGTCGGGGACGAAGACGATCAGCGGGAGCCTGACCCCGGTCTCCCTCACCGCCTCAACCGTCTCCTCGATGACGATCGTCCTGAGCGGGACGAACACGATCACCGGGACGGGCGCAGGAATTTTTACCGTAGGGACGGACGTGACCTTCGCCGTCGGCCTCCCCACCAGCACGTCGGCGACGGGGTTTCCGTCGAACTTCGCGTCGTACGCCCTCGCCGCCACGAGCACCGTAGCATACCAGGCGAATGCCGTCCAGATGATTCGCGCGACGGACGCGGCGACCGGCGCGGCGATCGTCTACGGGAATCTCAGCCTCGGGACTGGGGGGACGGCGAGGAACAAGAGCCCGACTGGCGACCTGTGGATCGTCGGAACTCTCACGATCGGCAGCACCGGGACCGGGACGACGACGTTGAACGGCGGGACGGCCTCGTACACCGTGGGCGGGGATTGGACGGTCACCGCGACGGGCGCGTTCTCCATCACGGGCGGCACGGCGACGTTCAACGGGTCGGCCCAGACGATCGCGGGCGGGACGTTCAGCGCGGTGGTCGTCGCCGGGACCGGCACGAAGCGGATGGATGGAAACCTGACGATCGCTCGTGACCTGACGATCTCATCCGGGACGTTCGACGCCAACGGGTATGACCTCACGGCCGGCACGAACGACGGGGGGAACGCGGTGTCGATCACCGGCGGCTTGATCCTCTCCGCCGGGAAATCCCTCCGGATGGCCAGCGGCGCGGCGGTGACGGTGAACAACGGCGGCACGCTCATGGCGGTGGGGACGGATGCGGGCAACAGAGTCACGCTCACCAATCAGGGGACCGGGACGTACACGATCATGATCGCCGGCGGCGGGACGATCGACGCGGCGTATGCCATGGTCGAGTTCACGGGCGGCAACGGTCTCGACATCCAGCCGGGCGCGACGATCAACACCATGCATCCACTCGACCATCTCGTCTTCCAGAACGGGTCGGGCGCGGCGTACCTGACGGTCAACAACGACCAGACGCTGACTGTGACGGACGTCTCGTTCGGCGCGGGGCCATCCGTGAGTGTGAGCAAGACGGCGCAGAACGATGGGATGATCCGCTTCGCCCAATACACTGGAACGATGGGCGGACCGGCGTTCGAGCAGGATCCGTTCAATCAGGTCGGCTGGTCGACGACGGCGACCCAGACGGTCACCGCCGGGAATCGTTACACCTTTGCGGGCGTCAATTCACCCGGCGGCAACGACATCACGTTCGACGTCACGGCGGGAGCGGGCGACCTGACGGTCTCGGTCGTCTACGGACTGCATCCCGACGCCCCATCGGCCATCGGCCGCTATTACGTCATTACCGCCCCGGATGAGTGTGTCGCGGACGTCACCTTCTCATACCAGCCCTCAGAATTGGGCAGCCTGCATGAGGAGGCGCTGATGCTCTGGCGTGTTGCAGACGGGGAACTGGTCGGCCCGATCCCGCCGGATGAGCGGAATACGACGGGGCATTTCGTCAAGAAGAACGCCGTCTCAGCCTTCTCTGACTGGATTCTGGCGGAGGGCCCGCAGGACGTCACGCTCGCCATCGAACTGAGTCGTTTCACCGCCGCGCCCGATTATGGGAGCATTCGACTGATGTGGCGGACGGAGAGTGAGATCAACAACCTCGAATGGCGGGTCGAGCGGAGTACACGGCCGGAGGACGGATACACGCGGATGGCGACGGTGCCGGGACAGGGGAGCAAACCGACGGCGACGGAGTATATGTACGTCGATACGACCGTCGTGCCGGAGACGATGTATTATTACCGGCTGACGGATGTGGAATCGACCGGCGTCATGCGGACACACGGTCCGGTCAGCGCGGCGGCGAAGCGGCGGCTGCCGGCGCGTTACCACCTGTCCCAGAACCACCCGAACCCCTTTAACCCCGCCACGACGATCGGCTACGACCTGCCCCGACCCGGCCATGTCGTCCTGACGGTCTACAACTTGCTGGGACAGCCGATCCGCACGCTGGTAGATCGCGTTCAGCCTGCCTCCTCCTACCAGGTCCGCTGGGATGGCCGGGACGCGCAGGGACGAGCGGTGCCGAGCGGCCTCTATCTCTACCGGCTGACAGTGGGCGAGTATGCGGTGACGCGGAAGATGGCGCTGGTGCGGTGAACCGGGCGACTGAACGGGTTGCCACTTTCTCCTGCATGCAGTTGACAGATAGACCCTGGAACTGTATATATGGAATCGGTAAAATAGAACTCAAACGAAAACGCTATCTCGATTGACGCTATGACTCATCGCTCACAGCCTTCTGCTCGATTTGCTATCTGTATCAATAACGCGGACTATCCAGCGTCTCTGGAATTACACAAGATATACCGGATGATACCGGATGCCGACGCGGAACAGGATGGGGATGTCCGGATCATCGATGAGAGCGGGGAGGATTATCTCTACCCTGCCGATCTTTTTATCCTGACGAAATTACCCCGGGCAGTCGAACGCGCAATCCTGCAAACAACGTGATCTCATCTTCCCATCACACAGGAATGGCCTCTCGCCTTCCCGCGCCACCCATTTTCTCATTGACATCCTCACGACACTCCTCTACTCTACTGTCCATCCAGTGACCAGCATTCCCTCCGGTTCCTTCGTTCCTGGCCTAACTGATCAGGATGACCTCTTCCACTGAGGGAGAGTCCATGGTCGGCCAGCTTCTTTCCCACTATCGCATCGTCCGCAAGCGCCGATGGGGTGATGTTCATCACGATGGAGTATGTGGACGGCCAGCGG
>JACQVL010000348.1 GCA_016209865.1 Candidatus Latescibacterota bacterium
CCCGCTGTCCGGGTTGGGGTCGCCAGGACAGAAGACGCGAACCTGACGGCCGTCTGCCAGCCGCAGCCGCCGTCTTCGCGGCAGTCGTTCGCGCCAGAGGTGACAGACGAGCGCCTCTGCGATGTCAGCGTCAGCGATACAGGACATGAGGCGGGAAGAGTGAAGAGTGACGAAAAAGACCTTCTCTTCTCTCATCAGTCGGAAAATCCCGCCATTTCTCGACTGTCCTCAAAGTATGTAGAAGTTTTTTACTGATCACTGACCACTGCCTTGCTCACCGCGACCACAGCAGCTCGTTCCGCAGCCAGAGGTTGGTGCTGCGGAGCCGCGCGGACAGGACAGTGGCCAGGTTGCGCATGATGATGTAGCCGATCCGTGGCTGTGCGTCCATCACGCGGCGGAGGTCATCGCTCGTGATCTCCAGGAGAACGGAGGCCTCCAGCGCGCGCGCCGCGGCAGAGCGCGGGGAGCCGTCGACGAGCGAGATTTCGCCGAAGACCATGCCAGGGACGGCTGTGGCGAGGCGCTCCGTCTGATGGACCAGCCGGTCGGGGAGCGTCACCTCGAGGCTGATGCGCCCGTCGCAGACGATATACAACTCTCGCCCCCGGCTGGCCTCCTCGAAGATTTCACGCCCCGTCTTCACCCGTCGTTCACGACAGAGCGGCGCGATGGCCTGCAGCTCTTCGTCGGTAAGCCCCTCAGCCAATGGAGTCTGGCGGAGTATCTCGACAACCTCGATGGCCATAGCGACTGACCTCCTTACGTGCGATGAGACGCTTCCTTTGAACGGCTCTATTTAGTTGTCCGGTGCCGTACCGCTTCATCCTGACTGAGCAGTTGTTCGACCAGCAGCCAGTCCATCGAGTCTCGCTCGACCATCCGCATCACCGCCTGCGAAACCCCTGACTGATCAGCTTCGACACCGATGACGTTCCCGGAGAGGGTGATCGAATCCCCGGAAACCGGCAGAGTGAGGGCGACCTCGAGCATCTGATCGACCGTGACCGGGATGGAGACGGCCACCTGGAACCGGTGATGCCCGATCGTCTTCTTCGGGGCTCCGGACGCCCACTCGACAGGACGAATCGACTGGATCATGTCGGCGGGGATGGGACTGACTTCATCCTGGTACAGCAGGTCAAGGTACACCCGATTCTTGCCTTCGCGCTTCGCTAAGTACAACGCCTGATCGGCCGCCTCGATCAGGTGCTCGGGGGTCCTGGTATCGCCCCCCCGATATTCCGCGATGCCCCCCGAGGTGGTAATCTGAATCCCCTCCGGCGGACCGGATGGCATCTGCGTCGCCGTGACTGCGAACGCTCGACGAATCCGTTCGGCCACGACCAGCGCGTCAGACCGGGTCGTCGACGGGAGCAGGGCGAGGAATTCTTCCCCCCCATACCGGCCGACGACATCCGTCCCGCGTGTATACTGGAGCAGACAGGCGGCAAACGTTCGCAGCACCGCATCCCCCGCCAGATGCCCGTACTGGTCGTTGCATTGCTTGAAAGAGTCCAGATCAAACAGGATGATCGCGCCGCCACCGCCGTACCGCTTGCCTTTCTGGACTTCCCAGGTCACCTGCTCCCGGATGTACCCGGTGTTGTACAGCCCGGTCAGACCATCCCGGATGGCCGCACGCGCCATCTGTTCGTAGCTCCTCACCTCCATCACTTTGGGGTGACGGATGTAGTGTTTGACCGACGTCACGTAATCGTGCAGGGCCATGGGGAGATTCACCGGCCTCGCAAGACGGGTCGAGAGCGTCTCCGTATACTGCCAGACGGCATCCCAGAGGACTTTCGCGTCGTGTGGCGACATCTCGAGAGATGTCAGGACGTGGATGATCTCGGCATACGCCGTCTGCCCGAACCGGCGAGCTAACTGGGCCACAGTATCATGGAGTTTCTCGTTATTCGTGCTCTCCTCGATGGCGTGGAGCGTCCGCTCGTGCAACGTCAACCGGTCACGGTCAGCCATGGCGCCTCCCCCTTTTACAACTCCCGGTACAGGCGAACGACGACGCGGGGTCCGACATCAGCATCATGCAGGTTCTGGGCGATGAACACGCTGGCGTAGAGGAGCCGGCTGGAGAGGGCGACCCCCGCGCCCGCATCGCTCCGAAGGTCGGAGAACCCATCGGGCAGAGGCAGGCCGAGGTGCGGACTGACCCGCGACCGGAGCGCCGGATGGGTGAGGACGTTCCGTCCGGACGCGGCCGAGAAGAACGCCGTCCCGGCGTCGAAGAACGGGATGAGTTCGACCTTCCAGGAGACGAATTGCTGGCGGCGCAGGGTCGTGACCGGGAGCCGGTATTCCGCGTTGAAGACGAGCAGCCGGTCCCCAGCATACTCAAAATCCCCGAATCCCCGAAGACCGCCGGCCGCGCCCAGCACGTACGACCGCTGGAGCGGGAGCGGCGCTCCTGAGGCCGCCAGTTTTGCCCGGACGTTCAGATGGTGGCCTCGCCAGGCGTTGTACCGGCTGATCGTCACATCGAACCGGGTGAACCTGAAATCTCCCCCCAACCCTTTCTCGGCCCGCTCCAGTTCCGCGTCGAACGACCAGGCGTTGTCCGGCGGCACATCAGACGGCCGGGTGTCATACCGCGCCCGCCAGACCAGGCCGTGGATCGCCCCTTCATCGATATCCGGGTTGGCGCGGAACGCCCGATTCCCCCCGAACAGGGTGAACGGAGACCGGACCGCCAGGGTCCGGAAGGTGTCGTGACGGTACTCCATCCGCACCATGGCGTGCTGGCCCACCCGTTGTTCCGCATACGCAGTGAAGCCGGACCGGAGGAAGTAGTTGTAGAAATCGTTCTTCGTCCCGAACGCGGCGAGAGAGTTGTGTAGCGGCGGTACCTGCCACCGGTCGTTCGTGTCCGTCATCTTGTACCCTTCAATCCCGAGCCGCAAGGGGTGCCGCACGAAGAACGGCTCCACCACCCCCGCTTTAAAGCCGAGAAACCCGTGATCGTTCGGCTCGGTCGGGACGGTGATCGTCCCGGTCAGGCTGGGACGCCCGGTCTCCTTGAGGGGTACCACTCTCAAGGTCAGGTCGACCTCATGCCCCCGCACCCGGCTGAACCGCCAGCCGCTCGGTCTGATTGTCCATTCGACCCCGGACGGCTGGACCGGGCTGAGCCGGAGGCTGCCGGTCTTCGTCCGCGAGACGGTATACTCCCCGGCGTAGACGACGCGCTGTCCCTGAACGGTCGCCCGGCGCGAGGCGTAAATCTGGCCGCCGATGACTTTCACATCCCCGGTGACGACCGACCCGCCCTGCAACGAGGCGCTCCCGTTGATGACGAAGAGGTCTCCATCGACCGTCCCGCTGACGTACAAGTTCCCGTGGAGAATGACGAGCGGCCCCGCCACCGCCGTCCCCCGGCCGATGCTCACATCCCCCAGCCGGACCGTCGTCCCGTCCCGGTTGATCAGCGCCTCCAGGTCGTGCGGGGCAATCTGCGCGTGTCTCACCGCGCTGTCAGCCGGCGCCGTCTGGCGCAGTGGACTCGCCGCATGGGCGGCCTGGATGGTAATGAGGACGCAAAGAATGAATGCGGTCTTAGACAGAGTGCGGATTACGGAGTGCGGAGTGCGGATTGATACATCCATGATTCGCAATTCCCTTTGCAGAAAGGGCTATCGGGCGACACTTCCATTCTACCGCAATATGTCATCCATTGTCAAGAGCTTTTTCTTAGGCGCCCGCTCCTGGCGGCGGACATTTACACGAAAATCCCTTGACAACCCCTCTCATACGACCTACCATCAAAGTAAAGGTCCAGAATCCAAAATCTAAAATCCAAAATCGGGAGTCCTCGCCCATGAGGACGCTGCGCATCGCCTTAGCCCAGATCAACACGACGGTGGGCGATCTGGACGGCAACACGGAGAAAATCCTGAACGGCATCGCCGCCGCCCGGCAGCACGGCGCGGACCTGGTCGCCTTCCCGGAACTGGCGATCACCGGGTATCCGCCGGAGGATTTGCTGTTCAAGCCGCGGTTCATCGACGGGAATCTGGATCGCCTGCGCGAGATCGTGCGGGCGACGGACGACATCGCGGCCATCATCGGGTTCGTCGACCGGGGGGACGACATCTACAACGCCGCGGCGATCGCCTGTCACGGCCAGCTCGCCGGCGTCTACCACAAGGCGTTCCTGCCCAATTACGGGGTGTTCGATGAGAACCGGTATTTCCAGGCCGGGACGTCGTTCCCCGTCTTCCGCCTCAACGAGGTGACGATCGGAGTCAACATCTGCGAGGACATCTGGTACCCCGACGACCCGATGAAAACGCAGGTGCTGGACGGCGCGGCGGAGGTGATCGTCAACATCTCCGCCTCCCCGTACCACGCGGGCAAGGGACAGTTCCGGGAGACGATGATCGCCACGCGGGCGGCCGACAACGCGGTGGTCGTCGCCTTCGCCAACCTGGTCGGCGGCCAGGACGAGCTGCTGTTCGACGGCCGGAGCCTCATCTTCAACGAGACGGGCGACCTCCTCGCCCGCGGGAAGCAGTTCGAGGAAGACTTAGTCGTGGCCGACCTCGACATCGAGGCTGTCTTTCGCTGGCGGCTCCACGACCCGCGCCGCCGGAAGGCGAAGGACGGCGTGCAGGCCACCAGCGATCGCGTGCCGGTGATCGACCTCGGGGAAGTCCGGCATGCCGCGCGGGCCCGTCTCACCCCGCCCGTCGCCGTCACCCTGGAGGCCGACGCCGAGGTCTACACCGCCCTCTGCCTGGGGACGCGGGATTATGTGATGAAGAACGGGTTCAAGGGCATCGTCGTCGGGGTCAGCGGCGGGATCGACTCCGCGATGGTGACGACGATCGCGGTCGACGCGTTGGGGCCGGACAACGTCGTCGGGGTGACGATGCCGTCGCAGTATTCGTCGGATGAGACGAAGACGGATGCCTACCGGCTGGCGGAGAACCTCGGCATTCGTTTTCTGACGATCCCGATCAAAGACACGTTCGACACCTACCGGCGGGTGCTGGCCGAGGAATTCAAGGGACTGAAGGAAGATGTGACCGAAGAGAATCTCCAGGCGCGCATCCGGGGCAACCTCTTGATGGGGCTGTCCAACAAGTTCGGCTGGCTGGTGCTGACGACCGGGGACAAGAGCGAGATGAGCGTCGGGTTTGCGACGCTGTACGGGGACATGTCGGGCGGGTTCGCGGTCATCAAGGACGTGTACAAGACGCGGCTGTATGCGCTCGGACGGTACCGGAACGGGCGAGCCGGGCACGCCCTCATCCCTGAGGGCATCCTCACCCGCGAGCCAAGCCCGGAGCTGAAACCCAACCAGAAGGCGTCCGATACCCTGCCGCCGTATCCGGTGCTCGACCCCATCCTGCGGGCGTACGTCGAGGAGGACAAGTCGCTCGACGAGATCGTGGACATGGGCTTCCCCGAAGCGACCGTCCGGGATGTCATCCGGCGGGTGGACCGGAGCGAGTACAAACGCCGTCAGGCCCCGCCCGGCATCAAGATCACCACACGAGCGTTCGGGAAAGACCGGCGATTGCCGCTGACGAACCGGAATGTGTATTACTGAGCGGTCAGTAAAATCAGTGACGAGTGACAAGTGACGAGTAAATCAGAGGGTGTCATTCCCGCGAAAGCGGGAATCCAGTCGGCCTGGTTTTAAC
>JACQVL010000354.1 GCA_016209865.1 Candidatus Latescibacterota bacterium
CTCCTCCGCGTCCATGAGTCGTTTCTGGAAGCCTTACACCAGGGGATCGTGCCCGCGGGCGAGGACGCGCAGACGCTCCTGTATGAGTCCGACCTTGCGGAAGAAACGGACCTGATGTCTGCCCTCCGCCAGGTCTCCACACGCTATGATGCCAGGGATTTCGACATCGAACGACTCCGAGCCTATATCGATCACGATATTCGGTTGCTCACCACAATCCTGCGGTCAGTCGAGCCGATCACTCCTGAACGGGACGCCAAACTCCAGACGCTGAAGACGTGGCTTGCGAAAAAGCCGCTCAACCAGGGCAAACGATTGATCTTCACGTAGTACGCTGACACGGCACAGTATCTGTTCGAATACCTGAATCCAGGGGGCCGGCGGGATGACATCGACGTCATCTACAGCGGCGACAAAAGCAAGGCCCGGGTGGTCGGTCGTTTTGCGCCGAAATCAAACCCGGAATACTGTTTCGTCGCCGGAGAGTCTGAGTTGATGACCGTGATCGCTACCGATGTGTTGGCGGAAGGATTGAACCTGCAGGACTGCGACAAGATCATCAACTACGACCTCCACTGGAACCCGGTGCGGCTCATCCAGCGGTTCGGGCGCATCGACCGCATCGGCTCTGATCATGCGGTGGTCTACGGGTTCAACTTTCTTCCGGAAACTGGCATCGAGCGCAATTTGGGCTTGCGGCAGGTTTTGCACAACCGCATCCAGGAAATTCATGATACGATTGGCGAAGACTCAGCGATTCTGGATCGGACCGAACAGCTCAACGAAGAGGCGATGTACGCGATTTACGAGAAGCAGGGCGGCCAGCTTAGCCTGTTCGAGGACGATCACGAAGAATTCGTGGACTTGAACGAAGCCGAAGAGATGTTGCGCCAGTTGCGGAGAGAGCGACCGGAAGAATACGAACGGATTGCTGCCCTGAGAGATGGGATTCGGACTGTGAAACCGGCTGGCAGTAAGGGATTCTACATCTTCTGCCAGGCGGATCGCTACCAACAGTTGTTCCTGGTGGATGAACACGGGGATGTCGTCTCTCGGGATATCCCACGGATTCTTGGGACGATTCAGTGTGGGCCAGACTTAAAAGGACTTCCGCTCTCTCCCCACTACAACGCTGCCGTCATGCGAATCAAGCGTCTGTTTGCCAAAGAGGTCAAACATCGCCAGGCGGAACGCACACAAACTTTATCCCTTACACAAGGCCAACGCTATGTCCTTCGTGAACTCCGGGTCCTCTTTGGCGCGACAGAAGATGAAGACGTGAAGAGTCAGATCAATCTTTTGGAGAAGGCGTTTCGGGGATCATTAACCGAGGTGATGAAACGGGAACTCAACAAAATTCGTCGCAATGGAATGACAGGACAGGTCCTGTTGAAAACGCTCACTCACTTATACTATCAGCACAGCATGCGGGACTGGGTAGAGCGCCGCGATGGTCAGCACGAAGATCAGCCGATCCCGAAGATTGTGTGCAGTGAGGGACTGGTGTAAAGGAAGATGGATTCCCGCTTGCGCGGGAATGACAACGAAACAGGGATATCGTTGTGGAGGCGACCCATCGGATCGCCCGCACGAGGGCGAGGCACCATCTTGCCCTCACAGGATATCATTATCGGACATTGACTCGACAACAGGTCGTTGGAGGCTATCCCATGTCGACAACCCGCGTGTCTGTCACAACCGTCCCCCCCGTCTTCGAGAAGCCCCAGTACGCTCGATTCAGTCTTGATGGCGTGATCGGCGAGCGTGTTCGTGCCTGCGTCGACCAGTGGTTCCTGCCCACCCCCGACGCGAACCCGGCGCTCGTCGAGATGTTCCGCCACCGGGACCGCCAGCCGCGTCAGGACCTCCTGCCCTGGTCGGGCGAGTTCGTAGGAAAGTACCTCACCGCGGCGGTGCTCCACTGGCGGCTGACGGACGATGATCGCCTGAGAGCACTGATCGAGCGCTTAGTGCGCGAGTTGGGCGAGGTGCAAGACGCGGACGGCTACCTCGGCCCTCATCCGCGCAGCGACCGACTGACCGGCAAGGTGGTCAACGGACAGGGCGACCTGTGGGACGTCTGGGGACATTACCATTGCATGCTGGGATTGCTGGCATGGCACGAGCAGACGGACGATGCGGCGGCTCTCGCCGTCTGCCGCCGGGCCGCCGACCTGGTCTGCCGATCGTTCCTCGACGCCGGAGTCAAGGTGAGCATCGCCGGGGCGCAGGAGATGAACCAGGCGATCATCCATGCGTTCTGCCTCCTCTACGAGCGCACCGGCGAGCCGCGCTATTTAGAGATGGCCCGGTACATCGAGCAGGACTGGCAGACGCCGCCGTCCGGGGATTACCTCCGGACGGCGTTGGCGGGTCAACCCTTCTCTCAGACACCCAAGCCGCGCTGGGAGAGCCTGCACGACCTGCAGGCGATCGCGGAGCTCTCCTTCATCACCGGGGACGACTCGTACCGCCGGGCGTTCGAGCACATCTGGTGGAGCATCTTAGAGGGAGATCGCCATAACACCGGAGGGTTCAGCTCCGGGGAGCAGGCGACCGGCAACCCGTACGACCCTCGCGCGATCGAGACGTGCTGTACCGTCGCGTGGGCAGCGCTCTCCGTCGACATGCTACGGATGACGGGGCTGTCCACGGTGGCGGATGAGATCGAGTTGTCCACGTTCAACGGCGTCCTCGGCGGCCAATCCCCCACCGGGCGGTGGTGGACGTACAACACGCCGATGGACGGGGTCCGCAAGGCATCCGCCCACGAGATCGTCTTCCAGGCGCGGCCGGGCAGTCCGGAACTCAACTGCTGCTCGGTCAACGGGCCGCGTGGCCTAGGCATGATCGGGGAGTGGGGGGTCATGATCACGACCGGCGGTCTGGTGGTCAATTATTACGGCCCCGGGACGGTGAGCGTCGCCCTGCCGTCGGGCAATGCAGTGGAGCTCACGCAGGACACCCGTTACCCGCTCGACGGGACGGTGCAGGTGACGGTCACGCCGCAGCAGACGGAGTCGTTCGTCCTCGAGCTGAGGATTCCCCACTGGTCGGCGGTGACGACGGTGGCGGTCAACGGAAGCACGGTGGACGGGGTACAGCCGGGGACATACCTCTCCATCGATCGCACGTGGAAGAGCGGGGACCGGATCACGCTCGTCCTCGACCTGTCCCTGCACTGCTGGGTGGGCGAGCGGGAATGCGCGGACAAGGTATCGCTTTACCGTGGCCCATTGTTATTGGCCTACGATCAACGGTACAACTCCATCGACCCGGACGACCTGCCGGCGCTCCGCGTGGCCGGCCTCGTCGGGACGCCGGTGGCCTGGAACCGGCCCCTGCCGCCGTGGCTCCTGCTGCGATTCGCGGCCACGGACGGCCGGGAACTGACGTTGTGTGACTTTGCCAGCGCCGGGATGGCTGGCACGCCGTACCGGTCGTGGCTCCCGGCGGAGGGACTCGCCCCGGTGCCGTTCAGCCGGACGGCGCCGGTCTGGAATGTGAGGCCAGGGTCGCATGCCTAAAGGCGGGGTCACCACAAAGACACAAAGGGCACGAAGGATGTAAAAAAGACCATCAGGTTTCGTCATTGTGTTCATTGTGCCTTTGAGGTGAGAATCTTCATGGGTTCCAGTGTACGAGAAAAACGCTTGACAGTAGCGGGTGGTCGCTTTATTTTAGAAGGTCCGTTACATGGACTTTACGAGACACGCGAAAGGGTCTCAGGGCGGTGTAGCTCAGCTGGTTAGAGCAGAGGAATCATAATCCTCGTGTCCGGGGTTCGAATCCCTGCACCGCTATGTTCTGGATGGCCTTTCTATCCACCCGGTAGAAAGGTCATTTTTGTTCTGGCATCAGGTGACGGAAAGAAGGTGAATGAGCGTGCTCCACACGGTCTTGCAGACGGTCGAGGCGACGATCCAGCGGTACCGGATGTTCAGTCCGGGGGATCGTGTGATCGTGGCAGTGTCGGGCGGGCCTGACTCGGTCGCCCTCGTCCACGTCCTGTGGGGCCTGCGAGACCGGCTGGGGATCGACCTGACGGTCGCCCACCTCAACCATCGGTTGCGCGGGCCCGACTCAGACGGGGATGCGGCGTTCGTGACCCGGCTGGCGGCTCAACTCGACTTGCCGGTGGCCATCCAGGCCGAGGATGTGCGCGCGCTCAGCCGGGCGCGCCGTCTGTCGCTGGAGACGGCGGCGCGGGAGGCGCGGTACGCGTTCCTCGAACGAGTCGCCGTTGAGCGGGGGGCGCAGAAGATCGCGACCGGCCACACGGCGGACGACCAGGCGGAGACGATCCTGATGCGGCTCATCCGGGGGAGCGGCGTCGGCGGGGCGTCGGGCATTCGCCCGGTCCGCGACGGCCGGGTCGTCCGGCCGCTCCTGATGGTCACCCACCAGGAAGTTCACGCGTACCTGGCCGCCCATCATCTGAGCGCACGGGTGGATGTGTCGAACGCAGACTTAGGCTATCTGCGCAACCGGGTCCGGCATGTCCTGCTCCCGTGCCTTCAGGCGGAGTATAACCCTGAGATCGTCGCCGCCCTCAGCCGGTTTGGAGAAGTCCACCGGGCGGAAGAGGAGTTGTTAGAGCGCGAGACCGATCGCGTGTTCCAGCAGGCGGTGACGGAGCAGGCATCCGACCGCATCGTGATCGCAGTCTCCCCGTTCATCGAGGGGGCGCTCGCCCTCCGGCGACGGGTTGTCCGCCATATCGTGACCCGCCTGGGTGGACAGCCTGATGTGCTGACGTTCGAGCATATCGAACGGACGCTGGGGCTGGCGGAGAGTGGCCGGCCCGGTCAACTGCTCGCCCTCCCTGGCGGAATCCGGGTTGAACGGCGGCGCGAGGGGATGGTCTTCCGCCGGGGAGTCGCTCGCCCGTTCGAGGTCCCGTTGACGATTCCCGGCACGACGGTCCTGCCGGACGGGGCCGGGCGGGTTCAGACACGGGTGCTCGACCCGAAGGACGTCCCCGTTGTGCAGGAGCGTTCGGTCGCCGTCTTCGATGAGGAGGCCATCCAGCCGTCGGGGGTCGTGCGCACCCGGAGGCCGGGCGACCGGTTCGCCCCGATCGGGATGGCGGGGACGAAGACGCTGAAAGCGTTGTTCAATGAATGGGCGATCCCCCGGCTTGAGCGTGATCGTATCCCGTTGCTCGTCAGCGGCGACCGGGTGCTCTGGGTGGTCGGCCATCGGGTCAGCCGCTGGGGACAGGTATCCCCTCAGACGAAGCGTGCCGTGATGGTGGAGTGGGAGGCGGCGACCTAACCCCCCCACCCCCTACCGTTCCAGTGAAGAGTGAAGAATGAAGAGTGAAGAGTAAATCAAATGAGACTGATTTCTCCCTCAATATTCTTTATCACTTTTCACTCTTCTTTCACTCTTCACTTTTCACTCTTCACTGCCTTGTCATGCAGCCTCTGATCTCGGCCGCCCAATTAGCCGAGAAGGTCCGGGAATTGGGCGCGCGTATCTCAGACGACTACCAGGCCACATGTCCGGCGCTCGTCGGCATCCTCAAAGGGAGTGTGGTTTTCCTGGCCGACCTGATGCGGGCGGTGTCCGTGCCCCATACGATCGAATTCCTGATCGCGTCCAGTTACGGGACATCCACCACCTCGTCCGGGGTCGTCCGGATCCAGTCGCTGGGGGAGAAGCTTCAGGGACGTCACGTCCTGCTCGTTGAGGATATCGTTGACACTGGACGGACTTTGCAGTATATTGTGTCGTATCTTTCCGCACAGCAGCCGGAATCCTTGCGGGTGTGCGCCCTGCTGGACAAACCCTCTGCGCGGCGGGTAGACGTGAAGATCGATTATGTCGGGTTCACGATTCCCGATGTGTTCGTGGTCGGGTATGGACTCGATGTCAACGAGCAGTACCGGCATCTCCCATACATCGCGGCGGTGCCGGCTGGTGACACCCAGCGTCCATCAGCCCGGCCGTGACGGACTCAGCCCGATCCGTTGCCTGGGTATGAGGGGAAATTATGGCAGACGAGAAGGACTCCAACAAGGCGTCCGGGCCGCGCAATAAGAGCCCGCGATCGAGCGGCCCGCGCTGGAACGATCAGCAGTCCGGACAGGATCGACGGAACGGGTCGCAGCGCCGGAAGGCGAAGACGCTGGCGATGTGGGTCATTCTCATCATGCTGTCGATGGTGTTCGTCCAGTTCTTCAGCCGGACCCGGTCTGAGGAGATGGTGATCAGCTACACGAATTTCCGGCAGCAGTTGCAGAACCGGAACATCCGGTCGGTGACGATCTCGGAGAAGACGCTCGTCGGGGAGTTCGTCACCGGGGTGCCGTCCCGGTCCGGGGTCAGCCAGGAGACGATCGAGACGAAGTTTAAAGTCCTCATCCCGTTCGAAGACCCGGCGCTCATCCGGGAGCTGGAAGAGAACGGGGTGGAGATCACGGCGCGGACGAAGACGACCCCCTGGCTGACCTACGCCCTCACCTGGTTCCCGTACATTTTCTTCATCGCGTTCTGGCTGTTCCTGTTTCGTCAGATGCAGGGCGGGCAGAAAGGGGTGTTCTCGTTCGGCAAGAGCCGGGCGAAGCTGGTGACGGGCGACCGGCCGAAGGTGACGTTCAGCGACGTGGCGGGCGTCCCGGAAGCCAAACAGGACCTGCAGGAGATCATCGAGTTTCTCAAAGACCCGGAGAAATTCCGGCGGTTCGGGGCACGGCTCCCGAAGGGGGCGCTCCTGCTCGGCCCGCCGGGGACGGGCAAGACGCTGCTCGCTCGCGCGGTGGCGGGTGAAGCCGGGGTGCCGTTCTTCAGCATGAGCGGGTCGGATTTCGTCGAGATGTTCGTCGGGGTTGGCGCCTCGCGAGTGCGTGATCTGTTCGAGCAGGGGAAGAGGAACGCGCCCTGCATCCTCTTCATCGACGAGATGGATGCGGTCGGCCGGCATCGTGGGGCGGGCTTGGGCGGCGGGCACGACGAGCGCGAGCAGACGCTCAACCAGTTGCTCGTCGAGATGGACGGGTTCGACGCGAACGACGGAGTGATCCTGATCGCGGCGACCAACCGTCCGGACGTCCTCGACCCCGCGTTGCTCCGGCCGGGACGGTTCGACCGGCACATCGTCGTCGATCGGCCGGACGTGAAGGGCCGGGAGGACATCCTGCGGATCAAGACGCAGAATAAGCCGTTGGCCGAGGACGTCAAGCTGGATATCCTGGCCCGATCCACGCCGGGGATGTCGGGCGCTGACCTGGAGAACATGGTGAATGAGGCCGCGCTCTTAGCCGCGCGTCTCAACCATCCGATGATCACGATGGCGGCCTTCGAGCAAGCGAAGGACAAGATCATCATGGGGGCGGAGCGGAAGCTGGTCATCACCGATCAGGAGAAGCGGATCATCGCGTACCATGAAGCGGGTCACGCGCTGCTGCACGAGCTCATCCCGGAGATCAACGCCCTCCACAAAGTGACGGTCGTCTCGCGCGGCCGGGCGCTGGGCGTGACGTATGCCCTTCCGTCAGACGATCAGTACCTCTACTCCCGGAAGCAGTGTCTTGGCGATATCACCAGCCTGTTAGGCGGGCAGGTGGCGGAACAGCTCGTCTTCGATGAGCTGACGACGGGCGCGAGCAACGACATCGAGCGCGCGACCGAGCTGGCACGGAAAATGGTGTGCGATTGGGGGATGAGTCGCTTAGGGCCGTTAGCCCTGGGCAAGAAGGACGAGGAGATTTTCCTCGGTCGGGAGATCGTCCAGCATCGTGATTACAGCGACCAGACCGCGGTGCAGATCGACCAGGAGATCAAGCACATCATCGATCAATGTGGGAGCCGGGCGGAGCAGCTCCTCCGCGAAAACTTAGACACCCTGCACCGGCTGGCGGCCGCGCTGCTGGAGCATGAGACGCTCGAACGGGACCAGCTCGACAAACTCTTCCGCGGCGAGCCGATCAACGGGACATTGCCCGAGCAGGACGATCAGGGCCCCCTCCCGTCCGACCCTCCGAGAGAGGCTGTCCAGGCTGCTGCGGTGATCCAGAGTCACGCGTCCGCCGACCCGACTGCTGAGAAACAGGACTGAGGGGTGAGACTGACCGATGAGGACGAGCACGAAACCCCAGGCCACCGTCGAAGACCTCTACCACGTGCCCGAAAACGGCAAGGCGGAACTCGTCAACGGAAGGCTGGTGCGTATGAGTCCAACGGGCGGAGTCCCCGGTCGCGCAGGTGGCGAGATCTATGTGAGCCTGCGCCAGTACGAGCGGCAGACGAGAAGGGGGTATGCTTTCCCGGATAACGTTGGGTTCATCGTTGACTTACCGAACCGCCGTTCGTTCAGCCCGGATGCGGCGTTCTACATCGGAGAGCTCCGTGGCGGCAAGTTCCTGGAGGGGGCACCCATCTTCGCAGTCGAGGTCAGGAGCGAGGAGGATTACGGTCCGGCGGCGGAGCGCAGGATGGCGGCCAAACGCGCCGATTACTTCGCGGCCGGCACCCTCGTCGTCTGGGATGTCGATGTCCTCCGAGACCACCTCATCCGGGTGTATCGCGCCAGCGACCCCGGCCATCCCACGATCTATCACCGGGGCGAGGTCGCAGAAGCCGAGCCGGCTCTCCCCGGCTGGCGGATGCCGGTGGATGATCTGTTCATGTAACGATCGTTTCCCATCGTCGTTCCTCTCCAGTCCGCACAATAGATCACCGAGAGTCGTTCTCTCTTCTTAGGATTCATTCTCCATGCCTCTGCTCGCGCTGGCATCCGGCTGGACTCTGCCGATCGGGAAGTTTGTGCTCGGCCTGGTCGTCGGGTTGGGGGTGTTGGGATTCCTCCGCCTGATCGGCGTCCTCCCGGCGCGGTATTTTCGGGTAGGGCTGTTCGCCCTCATCGCCGGGTGCGTCGTGGGCATAGCGGCCCTCTGGGGCACGGCTCGTCCCGCGCCCCTGACGGTCCGGGTGGCGGTCTTCCCCATCCGGTCATCCGTCACGACGGCCCAGGCTGACGGGCTGGGCATCGGCATCTGGGAGGCGACGATCGACCTGCTCCGCCGGTCCGTCACTTCCCGTCTCCGCATCGCCGCCCGTGACGAGGTCGACGAAGCGGTCGCGGAGCGGGAGGTCTCCGACCTCGCCTCTGCCCTGGAAGCGAGCATGAAGCTCGGAGTGCAGTTCGCGGCGTTCGGGGAGTATGAGAAATCCGGCGGGACGTTGCGTCTCCGGATGCAGTTCCTCGATGTCGGCCGTCGCACGATGCAGGCCCGCACCCTCCAGTGCGGCCAGGACAGCCTGTCCCTCATGCCGGTCCGGCTCGCTCAGGCGATCACGGAGACGTTCCGCCTGACTGCCTCGGGGCTTCGTCCGTCAACCCCGGCCGTGATGCCGTCATCGGCGGCGTTCGAGCAGTACTGCCGAGGCCAGGCCCTCTTCCGCACCCAGAGTCCCGACGGCTACTGGGAGGCGGTCGAAGCCTACCGGGCGGCCTTGCAGATCGACTCGACGTACGCCTTCCCGTACCTCGGTCTGGCACAGGTGTACCGGACCTGGCAGCGGGACGAGGCGGAGTACCGGGACGAAAATCTGGCGATGCGCCGGAAAGCCATCCAGAGCGCCTGGAAAGCACTCGCGTTGAACCCCCGTGTACACGAGGCGTACCGGCTCATCGCGCAGACGGACATCGCGCTCAAGAACTGGGCAGGGGCGAGCGCCGGCCTCAAACAGGCCATCTTAGCCGACCCGAATGAGCCGCTCAACTACGTCGCGCTGGCCCAACTCCGCCCCGATCGGTACCAGGATGTCGGGTTCAAGAACGCGGCTGCCCTCTGTGAGCGAGCGGTGACGCTGAACCCCGACTCTGCCTTGCTCCGGGCGCGCTTAGTGCGAGCCTATATCTCGGACGGCAGCCTCAACGATGCGGTCGGGGCCGGTCAGGAACTGGTTGAGATCGCCCCGACGTTCGCCGAAGGGTACGAGTGCTTGGGTGAAGCGTACAACTTCAGGAACAAACCGACCAAAGCGGTGGCGGCGTTTACCACCGCCCTGCAACTCAACCCCAAACGGCCGAGCGCGTACATCGGTCTGGCGACGGCGTATACGATCAAGATCGACCATCCGCACGCGATCGAGGCGTACCGGCGGGGTATCGCGGCCCTCCCGCAGAACGCCGACCTGTATTACAACTTAGGAGTCCTCTACCAGCGCCTCGGCCAGCCGGATCAGGCCCGTCCGATGTTCGAGAAAGCGGTCGAGGTCGGCAATCACCTCAACGCCCACTTCTACCTGGCCCACCTGTACGAGAAGCAGGGGAAGCCGGAGCAGGCGATCGACCATTGGCGTCAACGGGTGGCGCTGGGCGATCCCGATGATCCGTGGACGAAAGACGCCCGAACCCGCTTGCAGGCCCTCGCGCCGTCGGAGTCGTCTTCGATCAAGGTGAGATGATGACCGCCCGGTTCATCGTCGAAGGACGGGATGTCCGGCTGGATGTGAGCGCCCGGACGCACGTGATGGGCGTGTTGAACGTCACCCCCGATTCGTTCTCCGACGGCGGTCGGTACCTGGCCGTCGACGAGGCTGTCGCGCACGCCCGCCGGATGGCCGACGACGGGGCGGACATCATCGATGTCGGCGGGGAATCGACCCGGCCCGGCGCGGACCCCGTGCCCGTCGACGAAGAACTTCGCCGCGTCATTCCGGTGATCACCCGCCTCGCCACGACCCTGACGATCCCAATCTCGATCGATACCCGCAAAGCCGCCGTCGCGCGTCAGGCCATCCAGGCGGGAGCGCGCATCGTGAACGACATCAGCGGGCTGACCGCCGACCCGGAGATGGCGGCCGTCGTGGCGGAAGCGGGCGTGCCGGTCGTCCTGATGCACATCAAGGGCACGCCGAAGGACATGCAGGTTCGCCCTTCGTACGATGATCCGATCCAGGAGATCAAGGCCTGGCTGGCGCACCAGATCGCCGTCGCCCGCCGGGCGGGGATTCCGGAGCAGCGCATCATCATCGACCCGGGCATCGGGTTCGGGAAGCGGGTGCGTGATAATTTAGTGATCTTGAACTCGTTGTCCGCGTTCCGCTCGCTCGGCTGTCCCCTCCTCGTCGGCCCGTCGCGGAAATCGTTCATCGGGAAAATCCTCGGTCTACCGGAAGGACAGCGATTGGAGGGCACGGCCGCTGCCGTCGCCCTGGCGATCGCGCGCGGGGCGCACCTCGTGCGTGTCCACGACGTCCGGGAGATCGTCCGGGTGGCCCGGATGACGGACGCGATCGTAAGAGCAAGGATGAAGGAGTAAGGACGAAGGACGAAGGAGCAAGGACGAAAAAGGCATTTTGCTCTTATACTTTTCGTCCTTCGTCCTTATCATTTCGTCCTTGAATATCCTATGGTCATCAAACTCGTGATACTCGGCTCAGGCGGGACGGTGCCCACCCTGTCCAGGAACCTCCCGGCGATGGCCATCCAGTGCGACGGTCTGCTCTTCCTGTTCGATTGCGGGGAGGGGACGCAGCTCCAGCTCATGCGGGCGAGGCTGTCGATGGGGAAGCTGGAGTGCATCTGCATCTCCCATCTCCACGGCGACCATGTCACCGGGCTTCCCGGCCTGTTGATGACGCTGGGACAGATCCCGCGGGAACGGCCGCTCCTGATCTGCGGGCCGCCCGGCATCACGGAATACACCGAGGGCACCAGGCGGCTGTTAGGGTTTCAGTATCAGTATCCTGTCGAGATGCTGGAGACGTCAGGAGGGGTCGTGTATCAGGAGGGACCGCTCCGGATTGAGGCCGCACCGGCGGAGCACAGTTGCTTTACCCTGGCCTATGCGCTGATTGAGGCCGAGCGTCCGGGCCGGTTTCTCATCGAGGAAGCGGAACGGTTGGGCATTCCCGCCGGGCCGCTCTACGGCCGGCTCCAGTCCGGCCAGGCGGTGACCCTGCCGGATGGCCGGACGGTGCAGCCGTCCGCGGTGATGGGCCCGCCCCGGCGGGGTCGCAAGATCGTGTATGCGACCGATACCCGACCCGCCGAACGGGTAATCCAGTTCGCCCGTGGCGCGGATGTGCTCATCCATGACGGGATGTTCGACGACGACCTGAAAGACCAGGCGCAGATGAAGTGGCATTCGACGGTCGTGCAGGCGGCTCAGGTCGCCCGGCAGGCACAGGCGGGTCGGCTGCTCCTCACCCACCTCAGCTCCCGGTATTACGCGGATGCGCCCTTAGCCGAGCAGGCCCGTCAGGTGTTTCCGGCCACGACTGTCGCGCGCGACCTGATGGAGATCGACGTGCCGATGTACAAGTGACCGCCCACCGCTCCCGCCCTTCCGGGGCAGTGGGCAGTCCCCGCACAGCCCCCCGGCTCCACCGGGCAGTAGGCAGTGGACAGGGGAGCGGCTTCGACTGCCCACTGCCCATTGCCCACCTGCCTGGGAGGGATTGGAGGAGGGAGGCTCAGAACACCTTCTTCACATTCTCAACCAGCAACACGAGTGCAATCCCCCAGACCATCACCGCGAACGCTTTCATCAGCCAGCCGCGCGACACCCGTCCCGCTAACCATCCCCCCCCTCTCACCCCGACGATGCCCCCGACGATGAACGCGGCCGTCGTCGGATAATCGATCGGCCGGTGCTGGACGGCATAGCTGACCATCCCGGTCAGGCCGTTCATGGCGATGACGCACAGAGAGGTTGATGCTGCCCGGTGCATATCGAGCCGGGCGAAGAACAGCAGGGCGGGGACGATCAGGAACCCGCCGCCGATGCCGAAAAACCCGGACGCGACCCCGACGCCCAATCCGGCGAGGCAGAGCGGAAGAACTTGGGGGCGAGGCAGCGGATCGGTCGCCGACGGGCCGCGCTGACCGCCCTGGCTCCGTCGCCACACGTTCATGGCGACGAAGCCCATCAGGAGGGCGAAGAGGACGAGCAACGCCTGCCCCTTGACGAACGCGTTCAGCCGAGTCCCGGCGTACGTGCCCACGATCCCGTACGCGGCGAAGATCGCCCCGGTGCGCAGGTCGGCCTGGCGATGGTAGATGCGGGAGACCGCCCCGACGAGTGAGATCGCGCCGACCGACGCCAGAGAGGTCCCCAGGGCGAGGTGGATGTCTTCGCGGACGACGTAGACGAGGAGGGGCACGGCGAAGATCGACCCGCCGCCCCCGGTCAGTCCCAGCGAGAACCCCACGATGACGCCGGACAGGATGGAGATGAGCCAGTGGGACATGGTGAATCCTTAAAAGCAGGGGTCAGGAGTCAGGGGTCAGTTATTTGACCCAGAACAGTTGCTCTTGAGTCACCTGTTGCGTCGTGGACAGGTCGGTGACGGCCACCCTCAAGGTATAGACCCCGGCGGCCAGCTCCGCCGTGTCGATGGCGGTATGCCATGCCTCGGTCGCGTCACGGCTGGTGCCTTCAACCGTCATCGTGATCGTTCCTCGGTGTTCCCGTTGGAAGAGCTTCTCCACCCTGGACAACACCCGCCAGACCGGATGATAGTCCTGTCGCTGATCCACGTCGGTGCTGACCGAGAGAGCAACCTGATAGTGCCCCTGGCCAGATTGGCTGAGGGTTAAGTCGTACAACTCGACGTAGAGATACACCGGCTCCCCTCGGTGGTACGTCCGGGACGGGTTGGGCACGACCCGCACTCCGCTCCGCGCCAGCATCCCAGGCTGACCGCCTGACGGCCGAATGTCCGATGCCAGGCGAATCCCGCTCATCTTGAGTCCTTGACCCGCAAAGCTCGGCACCTGAATCGGGCGCTGCTGCACCCCAAACCGGCGTCCGGCCCGGTCGTGCACCTGCACGGCCATCTGGTAGTCGCCGGGCGGGGCCTCGACCCGCTGGATGGCGACTCTGTCGCCGGCTGACGGGGGGCTCGACAGGACGAACAGGGCCGCCTGACTCGAATCAGCGGTGATGCGTCGCCAGTCGTTCCCATAGAGCACCACTCCGGTCTGCAGGGCCTGGCCAGTTCCGCTCCCCTCGTCGAGGCTGGAGTCCGCGGCGGGGATGCCGTAGGCGACCTCAAGCTGGGGGTGTCCCCCGGCCGTCCGGAACGCGACGACATCCTGGACGAACGCCAGCGGCCGGCCCAGTTCGCGCGGGATATGCTGCTCCGGGGTCTTCTTGATCACCCGTCGTGACACGAAGTACGGATGAGTAGTATAGGCGGCGGGGTCGATACCTTTGGGATGTGCCGCACCACTACTATCAACCCACCACTCCGCAAAGATCGGGGGGTAATCATATCGACCCGAATACATCGTGTTCTCAAAGGTCAGGGTCATCGGGAGATGTGTATAAGTCCATGTTTCACCCAACCCTGTCCGTTCCCCTTCTCCCGCAAACCCGGTCGTTGTCTGGCCCTGGAACACCTGATCGGGCAGCCCGTACCGGATGACGATCTCCCCGCGTCGATCCCAGGGCCACTGCCCCTGCCCGAATGCCCGTCGGGCATAAGCCACCCGTGCATAATGCTCGATCAGCCGCTCGTTCTCGGTCGTCAGCGGGTTGACGTCGCGCGATGCCCAGAACGCCTGCCAGAGAGAATCCTGGGCCGCTCCCGACGCCTGGGCGATCCGGTCGGTCTCCTCCTGAGTCGCCACCAGCGACACATCCCGAAACAGCCGTCGTTCGTCGTCCGGCAGCATCGGGATCAGCCGGTCGAACGTCTCACGCGCCCGCGCCCAGTTGTGAGCGCGCCAGTACGTTAACGCCAGATCCCTGAGGAGATCGGGATCGATCAGTGGCTGGTGATCAACCAATATTTGTAACAGCGCGCACGCCTGCTCGTGATACCCCCGCCGGCTCTGCAGGAGGCCGAGGGCATGGATGGCGTCCCGATGGTTCGGGTTCGTGGTCAATTGGCGGGCGTAGGCGATGACCGCCGCATCCAGAGACGCCTCGGATGCGCCCGGCGCCCGGCCGATGCGAGAGAAGGAGTCCGATTGGGAAGGTATGTAGCTCCCACCCGCCATGCCTTCATACAGCCGGCCAAGCTGATACCCGGCATCCGGATGCTGGGGGTTGAGTTCGAGGGCGCGCTCGAAGGCTGCCCGCGCTCGATCCGCGTACGGATGTTCCGCGACCGGCCCTCGGGTCATCAGCGTCATGTAGGCCAGTCCGACGTGATAAAACGCTCCGGCATCCGTCGGGTCGAGTTGGGTCGCGCGCTGAAACGCCCATAATGCCTCAAACCCTCGATTCGGCTGTTTGAGCAGCGCCAACCCCAGTTCATCGGACGCTTTGGCCGCGGAGTGAGACTGACGTTCGACCTCGACCGTCTGCGCATGGCCGGGCGGAAGAGAGGCGATACAAGCCACGCCAAGACCCACGAGGCTGATCACCCAGAGAGAGCGACCGGAAGCGATCAAATGCAGCATAATTTTTTCAAACTGGATTCCCGCTTTCGCGGGAATGACACCCCCCTACCGTCCCCCCGCATGCGGGGGGACACGGAGGGGGGTAACCGACCACTGATCACTGACCACTGACCACTATTCTTTTTCCCTCCAAATACTCCCTCATGAACGCCCGCAGATGCGCGTCGGATTCGCACTCGAACCCCAAATTGCGGGCGCGCTCGAACGTCTGTTCGGCCGTCCAGCCGTGCTCGACGGCCAGATGCAGGATGGCCAGAGCGCCCGACCGCCGGCCGCTGGCGCAATGGACGAAGACCGGGGCGCGGTCGTCCCGCTGGACGAGGCCGGAGAGCCGGTCGACGGTCTCCGTCGTGAGCGTCTCGCGGGTGACGGGCAGGGAGACGTACTCCATCCCCAGCTCCCGCACTCTGGCCTCTTCAAGGGCGAACGGGAGCGGGCTCCGCTCCTGCGGGGACC
Source organism: Candidatus Latescibacterota bacterium (assembly GCA_016209865.1). Classification (GTDB taxonomy): domain Bacteria; phylum JAAXHH01; class JAAXHH01; order JAAXHH01; family JACQVL01; genus JACQVL01. Next base: position 15,824 of record JACQVL010000354.1, read on the forward strand.
GCAGGTTGACGACCGTTTTGTACCCTCGTGCCTTGATCAGGTCGAAGTCCGCCTCGGTCAGCTGTCCGCCGATGCCGAGCCGGTCGCTCAGCCGGAAGGCCGGGTCTTTGGCATCCCCCCACCAGGGCTGCCAGGGCCGGTAATCGGGACACCCCGGCTCTGAGCAGACGAGCCCGCCGATGTGTTTCCAGGCGACGATACCGCCGGGGACGTTGAACACCTGCCGGTATCCCTGTCGCTGCAAGATGCTCGCCGCGATGCTCGCCCGGTGACCGCTCCGGCACATGACCGCGATCGGCCGGTCGGGGTCGATGCTCCCGCCGGCTTCGCCCGCGTATTTCTGGAGGCCGTCCGTCACGTACCCGGCGTGCACGTGGAGGGCGTACGGATACCGTTCGGCCAGCCATTCCGAGTCGGTGCGGACGTCCAGGACGACCAGCGGCTCCCCCCGTTCGACGCGGGATCGCAGGTCCTGCGCGGAGAGCTGCGGGAGGGAGGTAACCGGGTACCCGTTCATCTCCCACGCCGTCATCCCGCCGTCGACGTACCCGGCGATGGCGTCGTACCCGACGCGGATGAGCTGCCGGATCGTCTCGTTGAGCTGGGCCGGGCCGTCGAGCAGGAGGATGACCGCCTGGTCGGCGGGGACGACGTACCCGACCCAGGTGGCGAACAGCTTATCGAGGGGGATGTTGAACGCGTCCGGGATGTGCGCCCCGCCGAACGCTTCCGGCCGTCGGGCGTCGAGCACGACCGCCCCCTCGTTCAACGAGGCTTTGACCTCGGTCGCGCTCAGTCCTTTTGGCTCCGGGACGCCGCCCAAGACGCGCGGGCCTTCTCTGTTCATCCGCTTCATCCGCCGGAAATACGGGGGGGCGGGCGGCTGGCCTTCGAGGATGAGCCGGACGAACGCGTCTTTGGGCATCGGCTGGAGGGCGTAGTTGAACCGGCGTTCGTAGCCGATCGTCGTGCTCCGTTTGCTGCCGAGGTTCCGGCCGCAGAGCGACCCCTCGCCGTGGCCGGGGTAAACCTCGACCCCGTCGTTCAGCGTCAGGAGTTTTGCGTGGATGCTGTCGTACAGCGCCTCGGCCAGGCCTGCGGCGGCTGCCTCGCCTAACAGGTCGGGCCGGCCGACGTCCCCGACGAACAGGAAATCGCCCGTGAACGCCATCCACGGCTCAGGGCTGCGGCTCAAGTCGGCGACGGTGAACATCAGATGCTCAGGAGTATGTCCCGGCGTGTGCCAGGCGGCAAACCGGTACTGGCCGATGTCGATCGTCGTCCCGTCATGGAGTGGGAGATGGTCGAACTGGTACTGCCAGTCGGGCCCGCCCTCTGCGCTCAGGCACATCGCGGCCCCGGTCCTGGCCGCCAGTTCCCGCGCCCCGGAGACGAAGTCGGCGTGGATGTGCGTCTCGAAGATATGGGTGATGCGCACCCCTTCTTGTCGGGCGGTGTCGAGGTAGAGGTCGATATCCCGGATGGGGTCGATGACCGCCACCGCGCCCGGCGCGCGGTTCCCGACCATGTACGAGATCTGCGCCAGGCCATCGATGTAGAATTGCCGGAAGAGCATGGTGAAGCCCTCCTACCGTTGTGCGACCGTGTCGACCGCCTTCGTGATGTACAGCGTGATCATCGTGTTCGCCACCTGGTCGCCGCGCCAGGCGCGATAACCGAACCGGTCGGGCTCCAGGGCATCCCCCTTGATGTACGGCTTCCAGACCTGGTTGACCAGCTTGTGCGTGATGAAGACGCCGCCGACGTCGTCGATCAACAGGCGCTCGGCCTGCTGGTAGAGGGCGGTCCGCCGCGCCGGGTCTCGCACCTCCCCGTTCGCCTCGACGAGCAGCCGGTCGAACGTCCGGTTCGCCCAGTCGTGCCGGCCGCCCGACATCCACACCCCTAACATGTTGCTGGGGTCGACGTAATCGAACTCGTACGGAACAAGACCAAAGAGGGTGCGGTGTGAATTAAGCCCGTCCATGAAGGTCTTCGCCTCGAGGTTGCGGACCTCGACGTCCACGCCCAGGTTGCGTTTGAGCAGCGCCTGAATCCCTTCGGCGGCGTCGCGGATCATGATCGACTCGTTCCGCAGCCACATCTCCACCTGGGGAAACCCCCGGCCGTTGGAGTACCCGGCCTCCGTCAGGAGCCGGCGGGCGAGCGGCGGGTCGTACCGCTGGATGTCCCGGACCTGATCCTCCTGGTAGGCCGGGAAGCCCGGAGGGAGCATCGCATAGGCCGGTATAGCAAACCCTTTGAGGGCCGACCGGCACAGCGCGTCGCGGTCGATCGCATGGCTGAACGCCTGGCGGACGCGCCGGTCGCTGAACGGGGGCCGTTTCGTGTTGAAGAACAGGTAGTGCGTCCAGAAATTGGGGAAAGCATGGACCTGCTGGCTGAGAATCGGATCGGAGAGCAATCGTGCCAGTTGCGCCTGATTCCCGATTTCGGTGAAATCGATCTCGCCCGCCTCATAGGCGGGAATCGTCTGGGGCGGGGTCGTGGAATTGAACAGTCTCAGGACGACCCGTTCCAGGAACGGCTTGTCCCGCCCGCGGTACATCGGGTTGGCGACGAGCACCATCTGTTTCCCCTTTGTCCATTCCTTCAGGAGGAACGGGCCGGAGGAGATGCACGTCGCCGGCCGGGTCGACCAGGTGTCCCCGTATTTCTGCACCGCATGGCGGGGCGAGACCCAACTGTACGTCAGGAGGAGGGGCAGGTAGGGCGTCGGGCTCTCCGTCGTCACGGCTAAGGTGTAGTCGTCGAGCGCCTTCACGCCGAGCGCGTCGAGCGGTTTCTTCCGGGAAATGACATCGGCCCAGTTCTTGATGGGATGGTAGTACCACTCGAAATCGTACCCGTTGTTCGGGTCGGCCCCGCGCTTCAAGGAGAACTCGTAGTCCTTCGCGGTCAGGGGCTGTCCGTCGCTCCACTGCAGGCCGCGCCGGATGATGAACGTCCAGGTCAGGCCATCGGGCGACACCGTCCAGCGCTCCGCCGCCGACCCGCGCAGCTCGAAGTTCCGGTTCACCCGGGTCAACGGCTCGCCGATCAGGTATTTCCCGGCCGCGCCCTTGTAGATCGTCCGGAACCACTCCATGTAGGGGAGGTCTTCGGCGAACAGGTGGACGACTTGTTTCGGCGGGGGCGCCGCATCGGGCGGCAGGGGCACGCCGATGGAGTTGACGGACCGGGAGCGGCCGTTGTTCGCGTCGGCGAGCATCACGCCGGCCAGCAGTCCGGCGCCGGCGAGCAAGGCTATATAGCAGAGAGAGAAAAAATGTATCATACAGAGTGCTTTTGAAACCCGGGGTTCGGGGTTCGGGGTACGGGATACGGGAGAAGAGACAGACAAGACGGGAAAGACAGATAAGACGGGATACGGGATTGGGGGTACGGGGTACGGGAAAGACGATGGATTCCCGCTTTCGCGGGCATGACAGTATGCATCATCTGCGTACGCACATATTGTACTTTTTCCCGAATCCCGAATCCCGAACCCCGTACCCCGAACCCCGAGATTTGCTGTTATTCGTTCATGCGGGGGTCGAGCGCGTCCCGGAGGCCGTCTCCGACCAGGGAGAAGCCGAGCATGATGAGGGCGATCATGAAGACGGGGAACAACGCCAGGTGCCAGTAGTAGATGACGTTCGGGAGATGCGTGCTCACCATCTGTCCCCAGCTCGGCGTCGGCGGGTTGATGCCCAGGCCGAGGAAGCTCAGGCCGGCCTCCGCGAAAATCGCGCCGGGAATCCCCATCGCCAGCCCGACGATGATCGGGCTGAGGGCGTTGGGCAGGAGATGGCGGACGACGATGTGCACACTGTCCGCGCCCATCGAATGAGCGGCCCGGACGAAGTCCGATTCACGGAGGGACAGGAACTGCGCCCGGACGAGCCGGCAAACGCCCACCCAGCCGGTGACCCCGATGGCGATCAGGACGTTGATCAGCCCGCTGCCCAGCCAGGCCATGATGAGGATGGCGAACAGCAGGGTGGGGAAGACGGACATCACATCGACGAGCCGCATGACGAGGTAATCCGCTCTGCCGCCCTTGTACCCGGCGATCGCGCCCAACGGCACCCCGATCAACAGAGAGATGAGCTGGGCGGCGAACCCGACGATCAGGGAGATGCGCGTCCCGTAGGCGATCCGGCTGAAGTAGTCGCGGCCGATGCTGTCCGTCCCCATCGGATGCTTCCAGGAGGGGAACTGCCAGGCATCGTCGAAGTTTGCCTCCGAGTAGTGGTACGGCGTCACCCACGGCGCGAACACCGCTAACAGCATCATCAACAGAATCGCCGCGGCCGCCACGGCCGAGAGTTTGTTCTTCATGAACCGGCGTGCGGCGTCCCGCCACAGGCTGCTGCGGCCGGGTTGGTGGTTCATGTTCTACCTCACTCCCCGCTCGTACCTTACTCGCGGGTCGACGAGGACGTACAGGAGGTCGGTGATCAAGTACGTGATGCCGATGAGCACGGCGACGAGGAGCATGAGCGCCATGATCATCGGATAATCCCGCTCGAAGATGCTCGTCACGAAGAACTGGCCGAGGCCAGGGATGCGGAAGATGCCCTCGACGAACAGCGAGCCGGTCAGCACCCCGGGCAACATAGGCCCGACGACCGTCAGGAGCGGGATGAGCGAGTTCTTCAGGACGTGGATGAACAGGACACTCCGCTCTTTCAGTCCTTTGGCCCGCGCGGTCCGGACGTAATCCGCGCGGAGCGTCTCCAGGACGCTCGACCGGGTGTACCGGGCGACGACCGCCATCGGGCCGAGGGCGTAGACGATCACCGGCATGATCCACGTCTTCGGCCCGCCCCAGCCGCCGGTCGGGAGCACCCGGTAGATCGTCGCAAACACGACGATCAGGAGGATGGAGATGGCGAAGCTGGGCACGGTGATGCCTAAGGTGGACATCACCGTCGTGAGGTAGTCGACCCACGTGTTCTGCTTGACGGCGGAGAGGATGCCGAGCAGGAGGCCGCACGAGAAGGCGATCAGCAGTCCCATCCCGCCGAGCTGGGCGCTGATCGGCCAGGTGCGCTTGATCAGCCCGGCAACCGTCTCCCCCGGACTCTGGAACGGGATGCCGAAGTCGAAATGGAGGGCGTTCCACATGTACCGTCCGTACTGGACGTGCAGGGGTTTGTCGAGGCCGTATTTGCGGAGAATGTTCGCTTTCGCCTCCGGCGACAGCGGCATCTTCTCCTCGTCGAACGGCCCGCCGGGCACGGCGTGCATCAGGCTGAACGTGATGACCGAGGCGACGAGCAGGACGCCGATCAGGCCGACTAAACGCCAGAGAATGTAGCGGAGCATCTAATACCGTCCCCGTTCCATGTACGTCGTCTGGAGCAGTTGCTCGGGTTTCTCGCCGAACGGGGTCTTCAGGAATTCGGCGTACAGATGGTTGAGGGCGACGTTCTCCCGGGGTTTGCGACCCGCGCTGTCCCGGTCGACCTGGTACAGGGGGTCAGCGACCCGTGCGGCCGTCCAGGGCGCGGACGCGATGGGGGAGATCGGGTGCCCGCCGCCACCGACGCACCCGCCGGGACACGCCATGATCTCGATCAGATGGTACTGCTCATGGCCGTCCTGCACCCGGCGCAACACCTCGCTGCCGTGTCCTAAGTCGTACGCCACTGCCACCCGGAGGCGTTCGGTCCCCACCGTGATCTCGGTCTGGCGAATCGGCTCGAACCCCCGGAGGATATCGAACTCCACCGTTCCCTGTTCCCTCCCCAGGCGGAGTTCGCGGAACGTCCGGAGGATCGCTTCCGTCGTCCCCCCGCTCATCTCCGACAGGATGCCCGCGCCCGACGCGTCGCCGAACGGGGCGTCGAACGGGAGTGGGGACAGGGCGGGCAGGTCGCAGCCGCTGGCGACTTCGAGCAGCCGCGCCGCCTCCCGCGTGGTGATGGCGATGTCCACCCCGCCGAGTTCCGGGCGGGTGCGTTCGAATTTGCTGGCGACGCAGGGGGTGACCTGGATGACGACGATATCCGACGCCAGGCGGCCGAGTTTTTCCGCGTAGTACGTCTTCAGGATCGTGCCGAACATCTGCGCGGGCGACCGGTTGACGCTCAGGTACGGGATAAGGCCCGGGTAGAGGTGTTCGACGTGCTTGACGAGGGCGGGACAACTGGAGATGATGAGGGGGAGCCGTTCCCCGGTTTGCAGCCGGGCTCGCAGTTCGAACGCGGTCTCGATCGCCACGATATCGTGCCCGAATCCGGCGTTGAACACTAAGTCGATCCCGACGTGCTTCAGCCCGTTGACCAGTTGGCCGGTGAGGTCCGTCCCCGCATCCTGGCCGTACTCCATCCCGATCGCCGTGCCCACGGACGGGAACACGACGGCGATGACGAATTTCGCCTGGTCGGCTAAGGCCGCCAAGACATCCGGCAGATGGTCTTGCTCGACGAACGCGCCGGTCGGACAGACGGTGGTGCACTGTCCGCAGGAAGTACATTCGACCTCGGCTAACGGCTGGCGGAGGGCAGGCTGGACGGACTGCTGGACGCCGTATCCCTCAAAGTTGATCGCGTACACCTGCTGCAGGTCCCCGCATGTCGAGACGCACAGTCCACACTGGATGCACGCGTTGGGGTTGTACGCCATGGCGGGGCTGGAGAGGTCGAGCGGGGACGGAGGCACCAGGGACGCGAAGCGTGACGGGCTGATCCCGAACTCGTACAGGAGCCGGTCGAACGTCTCGCGCGCCCGGTAGGCCCCGAGGCTGTGCTGGCTGCGGGCCACGAGCAGTTCCAGCGTCATCCGGCGGGATTCGAGGACGCGCGGGCTGTGCGTCCAGACGGAGACGGGCTGGGTCAGCGGGAACGAGCAGGCGGGTTGGAGGAGGTCCTGACCTTCGATCTCGACCAGACAGAGCCGGCAGAACCCGATCCGGGGGAGGAGATGATGATGGCAGAGGGTGGGGATGGAGACGCCCGTCCGCCAGGCCGCGTCGAGCACCGTCGTCCCGGATTCGATTTCATACGATTGGCCGTTGATCGTCACAGTAACCCGGCTCATAGATGACAAACCCCTGCCGCGCAGCGGCGTGCCGTGACGTGCTCACGGAGTTCAGACCCGAAATGCCGGAGGGCGGTCGTGATGCTCCCCGGCATGGCTTGTCCGTACCCACACATCGAGGACCCTTTCATGTACGCCGCGAGCTGGTCGAGGAGCGCTAAGTCATCCTCCTGGCCCGTCCCGTCGCAGACCCGTTCGGCGAGGCGGCGCGCCTGCTCCATCCCGTCCCGGCACGGGGTGCACTGGCCGCACGATTCCGCCGCGGCGAACCGCAGATGATGCCGGAGCCAGTCCATCAGGCAGGTCGCGCGGTCGATGACGGTGATCCGGCCCGTGCCCGGCCACACCCCCAGCCACGCCATCGCGTCGTGCGTCATCGGAGTGTCGAGCAGGTCGGGCGGGAGGAGGCCGCCGAGATGGCCGCCGACGCTGACCGCTTTGATCCGGTCGGGCGAGGTCCCGCCGATCTCACAGACGAGATCGCGGAGGGAGGTTCCCAGTTCGACCTCGACGACGCCCGCGTGGGCGGTGCCGTCCAGGGTGCAGTGCCGGGTCGGGACGGGCACCGGGGCCTGGCTGTCGAAGGGCAGGGTAGTCAGATGAGCAAACGTCTCGACGTTCGCCACGACGGTGGGTTTCCCCAGGAGGCCGGACTCGACCATCGGCGGGGGGACGAGCCGCGGGCCGGCTGTTCCGGCGAGGAAGGAGACGAGGGCGGTCTCTTCCCCGGTGACGTAGGTCGCCGGTCCCCGGCGGAGGAGGATCTCGAAGTTGAAATCCGTGCCCTGGATGTGCTGGCCGAGGCGACGGTGGCGCCGGGCCTGGGCGAGGGCCATCTCGAGGCGCTTCCGGGCGAGCGAGTACGACGGGTTGAGCACCAGATACCCGATCCGCGCCCGGATCGCGTACGCGGCGATAACCATCCCTTCGATGACCATCTGCGGGTCGCTTTCCAACAGCCGCCGGTCCTTGATCGACGGCGGGTCGACTTCGAGGGCGTTGCAGACCAGGTATTTCGTGTCCGCCTGCGTCGTCGCGGCCGTCGTCCACCGGTCGCTCACCTCGGTTCCCCGGCCGCCGCACCCGTGGAGGCGGGCGGTCTTGATCACCTCCAGGATCTCGGCGGGAAAGCGTTTCAACGCCGCGTCGAGCGTCCGGTAGCCGCCCATCTGGACGTAATCGTCGATGCGCTCCGGGTCGAGATGTCCGCAGCGCCAGGAGGTCGTCTGCTGCTGACGGGCGAAGAACCCGACCGCATCGATGACCGGGATGTCCTCGACGCGCGCGCCGTTGGCGGGGATCTGGCAGAGGGCCCGATGGGCGACCGGTTGGCGGTCGATGAAGTACCGGGTCATCAGTTCCGGCACCTGGTCGGGGGTCACGCGGCCGTACAGAAGAGCGGGGGTGTGCGGCCGGGCGATCTTGACGAGCACCTCCTCGGAGCACAGTCCGATGCAGCCCGCTGTCTTCACGATCACTCCGGGCATCGGCCGCCGGGTGAGGGTCTCGTGTACGGCGGTCAGGACGGCGTCCGCCCCGGCGGTGCGGCTGCAGGTGGCAACCCCTACGGTTACGACCCCTGAGACGCCGGCGGGGATGATGTCACGTTGTGCACGTTGTTCGTCACGCATGAGAGTTATGGGGTTGGCGAATAGAACGTGATGAGACGATAGGCGACGCTGAGCGGCAGGTTGAACGTCGCCGCCAGATGCCGGGTCTGGTCGCGCATCGGCGCGTTCGCGTCGTCGATCATCCGCAGCACCGTCTCCAGGAAGCGCGCCTCGGTCGACAGGCCGTTCGTGAACGCCGGCTGGCTGAAGATCTCGTTCAGGTCGAACACCGTCTCAGAGGCCAGGAGCGCGTCCCAGTCGAACACAAAGACGGGATCGCCTTCGTAGGTGGTGATGCCCAGCACGTACGGGTTGTCGATCCCGAACGCCGATTCCACCGCCGCGTTGTGCACGACGACCACCCGGGTCGCGGTGTTGATGATCAGACCGAGGAGTCCGGTGTCGGTCTCGATCATGACCAGACGGGTGTCCTGTTCGCGACCCGACACAGGAAGTCCGAGTTTCCGACGGAGGTCTACCACACGAAACGTCGCATCCATCGACCCGGAACCGGTATGATCGACGGATACCTTCGCGCCCGCGACAGAGAAGCTCAGCGCAAGCCGATGGACAGGAAGGCCGGTCTGAATATCCCCAACGGTAAACGTGAGAATGTCCATTTACGCTGTTCCTTCCCACATCTGCTCCAATGTTTGGTAGGTCTCCGGAAATTCTCCCTGGTACCGGAGGAACGACGGGATGGGGTAGCGGATGCCGTGTTTCTGGGTGGCGACGAGGCCCTCGACGACCTCCGCCGCCCGCTCCAGCGGCATGGCGAACGCCATCTCGTCATCCGCCGTCTGGCCGAAGATCCGGTCACCATAGCAGGGGAGGATGAACTGGCAGTGTCCAGATTTCATCGTCCGGATGACGATATCCGAGCAATCGATCCGACCGGCGGTGCTCGACTCGATGCGCCCTCCTCTCTTGTACAGCGCGGCGATGACCAGCCGCATGACCTGGGCCGAGTTCCCGTAGACGCAGATGACGTGGGGGTCGAACTCCGCGCGGCCGAGCGGCGCGACGAGGACTGACCGGTAGGCGTGGAGCGGCCATTTTTCGATCGTCGCTTCCGTCCGGGCTCCGGCCTCGGGCGTCTCCGTGTACATCCCCGCGCAGAGGTTCCCTTCCGTGTAGTAGCTCATTTCCTCTTGAAACCCGAAGGCGACCTGGGCCAGGGGACAGCTCAGGTCGTCCCGCGAGACGGCGAGCGACCAGCCGTACCGCCGGGCGACGGTGAACGACTGGCAGATGGCGAATTTCCGGCCGAGGTCCCGCCCCGGCGCTCGTGTCCTGGCGGGAAGCGACTCTCCCTCCTTGACCATCCGGATGGCGAGCGGGAAGGTCTGCGGCCGGACGTGCCGCTCGATCGCGTCGTTAATGTCGGAGAGAGTCATCGAACACCTCAATCGGCTACTCGTCCCTTTTCTTCTCCCCCGCCACGGACAGTCCCAGGTCGATCATCGGGATGGGGACGTCGGCCAGGTACGTTTTCACCCGAATAAACTTGAGCTGGTTGAGGCGTTGCACGACATCCGCGATGCGTTGTCCGGCTTCCATGATCAGCCGGTATTCTGGCCGGTCGGGGTTCTCCCGGTAGAGCAACTCACTGAACCCGATGATGGCGGTGAGCGGGTTGTTGATCTCGTGACTGAGGGTGAGTCCCGTCTGCAGCGCGGTGTCGAGGGCGGCTTTCTCCCGCTCCGTGCGCACGATCGTTTCGTGCGTCCGCTGGAGGGCTTCATACTGCTCTGCCTGAGCGACAGCCAGCGCCAGATGGGGCATGATCTGTTGAACGAGCTTCATGTGCACGGGTGTAAACGCGCCGACACGATGGCTGATCAGGATAAACACCCCGATCGTGCGATCCCGGTGTTGAAGCGGGGCGTGCAGGACTGAACGGATACCTTGGTTGCGGAAGCGTTGAATGATGGTTTGCGATGGATGAGAGTTGGCCAACACATCATCGACCACTGTCGGAACGCCACGCCGGAGCGCCTCCATCGTGTACGGCATCTGGTCTGCGGGATACGTTGCGTTAGGGTGCACGGCGTCGTCCGGGGTCTCGACGTAGAGAAAGCTCACCGTGTTGGTTTCAGGGTGGTATTGTGTGACCGTCAACCCGTCGTGCGGGACCAACCGGGCGATCTGCGCGCTCGTCGCCTTGCAGAGGGTCTGGATGTCGCGGGTGGCGTTCAGGGCGGCTAAGAGCTCGGTATGCACCGCCAATTCGACCCCTTTCTGCTGTTCCCGGGCAAGGGAGGTCTTGAGTTCGCGCCGGGCTGTGGTCGCCCGCACCTGCAACGCGACCCTCAACGCGAGTTCATCCAGCGAGAACGGTTTCGGGACATAATCGTCCGCCCCGCTGCTCAGTCCCTCCAGCCGGAGACGCGGTTCATCGAACGCGGTCATCAAGAGCACGCCGATGTCCGTATAGTGTGGATCGGCTTTGAGGCGCCGGCAGACTTCCACCCCGTCCATTTTCGGCATGTAAAGGTCCAGCAGGACGACATCGGGCGGAGTGCGTGCGACGAGGTCTAACGCGGTCATCCCGTCCAGCGCTGTATCCACCACGTACCCGAGGCTATCAAAATAGTCGCGGAAGGAGACGACGACCTCCCACTGATCGTCGACCACCAGTAACCGTGGGGCCGCGACCGTCGATGTGGAGGAAGTGGAGTGCGAATCATCCATGCGTGATCGTGTCTCGAAGGCGGGCGACGGGTTCAGACGAATCAGCGCATCTCATCCAACGGGCCTCGGTGAGACTGGCCAGTCAAGTGTAGGCAGAAAAGAAAAGAATGTCAAGACTTTTATCATCGCAGATCGGGCTTGACAACGAGAAGTGGCGGCATATTTTCTCCTCAGAGAGACTCTGAAAACGGGTGTCGGTACCGTGAAGAGGCTGAAGAAAGAGAGGAACGACGCCATGAGAATCACGAAGGTTTCTGCGTTCGTCCTGCGCTTGCCCGAAGTCTTGGCCGTCTGCGACGGGACGCAGGACACCTGTCTGATCCGGGTCGAGACGGACGAGGGCCTCGTCGGGTGGGGGGAAGTCGATTCCTGCCCGACCGTCGTGAAGGCGATCATCGACGCGCCGCTGTCTCATCAGATCTGCAACGGCCTGGCCAACGCGCTCGTCGGCGCGGACCCCCTCGCCCTCGACGAGTGCATGGCACGGATGATGAACGCGGCGAACTACTACGGGCGCGCGGCGGTCGGCCTGCACGCGATGGCCGGCGTCAACCTCGCCCTCTGGGACGTCATCGGGCAGGCGTACGGGCAGCCGGTGTACCGGTTGCTCGGCGGGCCGTTTGCGACGCGCTTCCGGGCGTACGCGTCCGTCCTGTTCGGCGAGACGCCGGCCGAGACGTACGAGATCGCCCGGCGGCTGGCCGACCAGGGGTTCACGGCGGTCAAATTCGGCTGGGGCTCGATGGGACAGAGCGAGAAGCACGATATCGCCCTGGTGCGGGAAGCCCGGCGCGGGGCCGGCACGGCGGTGGACGTGATGATCGATGCCGGTCAGGTGTGGGACTGGAAGACCGCCCTGAAACGCGCGCATCAGTTCGCGGAATTCGCCCCGTTCTGGCTCGAAGAACCGCTGCAGCCGGATGATGTCGCCGGGTACGCCCGGCTGGCCTCGGCCAGCCCGATTCCGATCGCCGCTGGTGAGGCAGAAGCCCGGCTGGACGACTTCGAGCGGTTGATCGTGGACGGGGGGATCGATTGGATCCAGCCCGACCCCGGACGCTGCGGCCTCTCCACGATGGTGGCGGTCGGCAAGGCCGCGCATCGCCATCGCCGGAAGGTCGTGAATCATAGCTTCAAGAGCGGCCTCACGATCGCCGCCTCGCTGCATGGGCTGGCCGCCCTGCCCAACGCCGAAGTGTTCGAGTACTGTATGAGTGAGTCCCCGCTCCGCCATCATATCGCGCACGAGCCGTTCCGGGTGGAGGACGGGTACGTCACCGTGCCGGAGGCCCCGGGGCTGGGCGTGACGATCAACGACGCCACCCTGAACACGTACCGCATCGCGTAAGGCCCCGCCCTGGGCGGGACACGAAACAACCTGTTCCGGAGGAGTATCATGGCCTTGACCCATCCTGTGCTGAGCGCCGGCCTGAATTCCATCAGCATCGACGAGATCAAACGCGAGCTGGGCCCGCCTCCCGCGTCCTGCGCCGTCGTCCTGGCCGAGCACGTCGTCGGCGTGTTCATCTACCAGAATTCCGGCCAGATCAACGACCGTCATTGTCATAACTACGACGAGTGGTGGCTCGTCCTCGAAGGGGAGATCGACTGGGTGATCGAGGGACGTGAGGAGCCCGTCCACGCCAAAGCGGGCGATTTCGTGTTCGTCCCAAACCGCACGTTCCATCATATCTTCCCCACGGGCGGCAAGCCCTCCATCCGGCTTGGCGTCGCGCTCCCCGGCCATGGTCACCTGCACGAGCGTCCCGAACGGGCCGTCCGGATACGGGTGGAGTGACCTCACCCATCCTCACCCCGGCCCTCCCCTTCCCTCTCCTTGCGAAGGAGAGGGAAGGGGAGGGAGCGGGAGGGGTTAGGTGAGGTTCGTCTCGCCACGATGACGTACCCCCAGGCCATCCAGGCCCCCGTCATCCCGATCGGATCGGCCGTCTCGACCGTAAACCCGCCCGACTGCAGCACGGCGGCGATCTCATCCAGACGGTACGCGACCGTCGGGAACGAGGGAGTCCGCCGGTGCCACCAGTACCTGGCCCGGATGTACGGGTTCCGGGCGTTCCGGATGTCGACGATCACCCGGCCGGAGGGACGGCAGACCCGCATCATCTCCCCGAGCGCCCCGGTCACCGCGTCGAGCGACGGGAGGTTGAGCAGGGTATTCAGGCAGGTTACGATGTCGAACGACCCGTCCCGGAACGGCAACTGATGGATGAGTCCCCTGACGCAGCCGATCCGGCCGTCCAATCGACGGACCGCGTCACTCAGTAACTCGAACGAACGATCCACCCCGATGCCGTGGAGCGTCGATCCGGGGAGCAGCGCGTCGAACAATAAACCGTTCCCGCAGCCGACGTCGAGCAGCCGCCCGCTCAAGCCCTGACAGCAGGCGACGGTCTGGTCGCGGACGCGCTCGCTCAGCGGCCCGTGGAACGAACGCACGTTTTCAGCCACGTTACCCTCACAGTATCTCTTCCACCCGTTTCGCCAGTCGCCGCCAGTCGTACTCCGCCTCCGCCCGGCGTCGGCCTGCCTCCCCCAGCCGGCGGGCGAAGTCCGGGTCCCGGAACACGCGCAGCAGGGCGGCGGCGACCGCGTCGGGGGACTCCGGGTCGACGAGCAGTCCGGTCTCTTCATCGACCACCGCCTCCTGCGCCCCGCCGGAACGCCCGGCGATGACCGGCTTGCCGCACGCGCTTGCCTCGATGAACGAAATTCCGAACCCCTCGATATCCCCCGCTAACGCCGTCTGGGTGGTCATCCGGTTGGGCATGACGAACACCGTGCACAGGGTGTAGTACCGGGGAAGGTCGGCGTCCGGGACGTACCCGGCGAAGACGACTCGATCGCGCAGACCCAGGTCGTCGGCCAGACGGCGCAGCCTGGCTTCCTCGCGTCCCTTCCCGACGATGAGGTACACGAAACGCTCGCCCTCTGCGCCGAGCGCCGCCAGCGCCCGGATGACGGTGTCATGCCCCTTCCGTTCGTCCAGCCGGGCCACGGTCAGCAGAACATACTTGCCGTCGAGCTGAAACCGGTCGACCAGCTCACGATCCGGCTCGCCCGGCCGGAAGCGGTCGGTGTCGACCCCCGGGTACACCACCAGGATGTGATCGCCATTCACCCCAAACTCTACGAACTCCGAGGCGGTGAATGTGCTGCAGGCGACGACCCGTTCGCTCTCCCGCAGGACGGCCTGCATCAACCGGCGGGCCAGGCCGCCCTGCCCTAACCGGACAGTCTCCGACCCATAGACGTAGACGACGTACGGAATGCCGCACAGTTTGTGCCCGGCCAGTCCGGCGATGCCGGACGAGAACACCTGGCCGCAGTGGAACCGTGCCGGTCGTTCCGTGACGCAGAGGAGCAGGGCTCGGAGGATCGTGAGGAGCGTCTTGACCCCTTTCACGACGGCGGACTCGCCCAGGGGGAGCCAGACTCGTCTCACCGGAAACGGGAGCGTCCGGTCGATCTCAGCCGCGCCCGGAAGACGGGGGGCGATCACGGCCACCCGGTCGGGCGGCAGATGCCGCCAGAGGTTCACGAAGTAGGTGGCGATCCCACTCGTCACCGGGGGAAAATCGTTTGCCCACAACACCGACCGGGACATGCGAGAGAGTCCTGATGGAAGGACGAAGGACAAAGGACGAAACAGAATGGATTCCCGCTTACGCGGGAATGACAGTGAGAGGCTGTATTGGTGTGGAACATTGGTGTAGTTGTGGTGTTTTTTCGTTTCGTCCCTTGTTTTTACTTCGTCCTTTGTCCTTCGTCCTTCGTCCTTAAATATTCATACACAAACCCGGCCTGGTACGCGACCGTCGTGATCAAGTAGATGACCCGCCCGGTCACGAGCGCGGTGAGCAGCCGCATGCCCGCTCGAACTAAGCGACGGTCCAGCGATGCCCGCTCTGGAACCGCCGCTCCGTGCTGCTCGGTGAGTTCGACCACCCACTGCGGGTAGAGTCTCGTGCAGAGCGCCGCCTGACGGCCGTTCCGGAAGAACTGCCGCAACAAGATCATCAGCCGGGCGGGCGGGAGATGGTGAATGTACGTGCCGGGAATGACGACGACCCGGTAGCCCGCCTGCCGGATTTCCCGGCGCAGGTACGGGTCGAGGCCGCGCGGGATGATCTCGTTCTCCCCGCCGATCTGGCGGAAGACCCGCTTCGGGATGATGCAGCATGGATGCTCGGCCATGTCGCTGTCGATGATCTCCGTGACGATGTCGGAATGACGGCGCGGGATTTCCGACATCACCCGGCGGACGAGCCACGGGGCGTCATCCGGGACGGTGTTGGCCACCCCCGCCATCCCGATGTCCGGGTGCGCCCGGAGCGTCCGCACTAAGTTGTCGAACACCTCGGGATGGCCGAGACGGGTGTCGTCGTCTAAGATGATCAACCACTCTCCGCGGGCGGCGGCCGCGCCCGTGTTCAGCGCCCGTCCCTGCCGAGAGTCGCCCTGGATGACGATCACTTCGAAGTCCTGAAACGTCTGCGCTTCGAGCTGGCGCAGGAGCTGACGGAAATACCCGCCCCGTTCCGCGTCGGCGGTCGGGATGAGGACGGAGACGGCGGGGGACGGGGATGAGACACCCGCTGCTTCCATCACCATCAACCGGGATGGGAAGTCGACGTTCAAGTTCCGGACGAACGCGCGGCGTTCGGCGGCGATGCGCGCCGGGTCGGGCGGGTCGAGGGTTCTCATCTCTGAACCTCGTCGATGCGATAGATCACTAAGGCATGGGCAGAGTCGGGTTCGACGGCAAACGGGTTGACCAGAGGTTCACCGCGCGCCCAGGCAGCTTTGACGGAGATGCGTTTGGACGGAACCGTCCGGTAGACCACTTTCCACGAGGGAGGCGGATGGAACACACTATCAGGGGGATGGTCTCCGTACTGGGTCGTCAGGTTGTCGATCTGGTGCGCATCAACCACCACGTACGCGTGCGTGAGCGCGGCAAAATCCGGCACGTCTTCGTACCGTGTTGCCCTCATCGTGTACCCGGAGAGATACGCGAAGATGGCGACCGTCCGGCGATCCGCGATGATCGGAGAGGTCCGATCGAGTGTCGAGAGATACTGCGTGAACGCCGCGCGAGTGTTCTGCGTGTAGTAGCCGGCGTCGGCGTGGAGCAACGCGACGTTGGCGAGGGAGGCGAGAAGGGTGGCGGACAGCACCACGCCACGCCACCGGGGAGTCAGAGTATCGAGGAACACGGCCGCCCAGATGACGCAGGGCAGGGTGAGCGGGTCGAGCGTCCGGGGGAAGTGGTGTTGGATGGGGGCTAAAGTCTTCAGACTTCTGACGGAAAAATTCAACGCGGCGAACGTGGCGACGGGATAGATCACCAGCGGGTGTGTCGACCATCGAGCGCCCCGCTGGCTGAGGAGCACACCTAAGA
>JACQVL010000346.1 GCA_016209865.1 Candidatus Latescibacterota bacterium
CTCACGTTGCGCGGGAATGACACTCATGCACCGTCACCCTGTGTTCTCGTCACTCGTCACTCGTCACTCGTCACTGTCTTTCTCCGCCTTTCTCCTCCTGCTGGTGCCCGGATTGGCCGTCCCGGCGGACGCGAGCGATCGGGCGGGAACCGCCGCGTTTGCCTTCGTGAAGATCACTCCTGGCGCTCGCCAGGCCGGTATGGGAGGGGCCTGCTCGGCGATCGGACGGGATGTGAACGCCCTCTCCTGGAACCCGGCCGGACTCGCTCGATTGGATACGGCTCAGGCCACGGTCGCATACACGAACCTCTTCCAGGATGTCCAGTTGGGGTTCGTCGGGTATGCCCGTCCAGCGGGCAAGATGCAGGTCGTCGGCCTGGCCGTCCAGTCGCTGTCGTACGGCACGTTCCGGGAAACGACGCTCGACGACCCGACGGGCGGTCAGCATGGGACGTTCGGCGCGGCCGACTGGGCGATGACCCTGTCGTACAGCCGGCGAGTCGGGGAGCATCTGTCGGTCGGGGTTAACCTCACCGGCCTCTACGAGCGCATCCAGTCGTATTCGGCCGGGGCGTTCGCGGTGGACGCCGGGCTGCAAGTGCGCATCCCCTCACGACGGCTGAGCCTGGCTGCCGTCCTCCAGCATGCGGGCGTCGGACTCAGCGGGTTCAGACCCGGACGCCATGACCCCCTGCCGCTCAGCGTACGGGCGGGCCTCAGCTACATCCCGGCCCACCTGCCCCTGCTCCTGACCGCCGACGTGGAGCAGGCACTCGATCACACCGTTGCCGCCCGCCTGGGTGGGGAATTCGATATTCGCGGCCTCGTCTTCCTCCGCGGCGGGTATGCCTCGACCGGCTCCGATCAGCGAGTCACCCCCTCGGATACGCGGCTGGCTGGGTTCTCGACGGGCATCGGGGTGCAGGCGCGCGCGTACCGCCTGGATTATGCATACGTCCCGTCACTCCGGCTTGGGGACGCTCATCGGGTCTCCCTGACCCGGTCCCTTCGATAAGGAGTGTGCTTCACCGATCACCGACCACCGACTGAAGCCTATGACCATCCCACTCCTGCCGGATATCGTCATCATCCTCGGGCTGTCGAGTGCCGTCCTCTTCCTCTGTCATCGACTGCACATCCCGACGATCGTGGGGTTTCTGTTGACCGGTCTCCTGGCAGGGCCGCATGGGTTCAGGGTCGTCAAGGCGGTGCATGACGTGGAGGTTCTGGCTGAAATCGGGGTGGTGTTGCTGCTCTTCACGATCGGCCTGGAATTCTCGCTGCACAGTCTGTTTCAGATCAAGCGAGCGGCCGTGATCGGAGGGGCGTTGCAGGTCATCCTGACGAGCCTGGCCGGGTTTGCCATCGCCTCGAAGCTCGGCCAGCCTGTCGGGGTTGCGGTCTTGCTCGGGTTCTTGATTTCCCTCAGCAGCACAGCTATCGTTCTCGGCTTGCTGCAAGAACGGGCGGAGATAGACAGCGCGCACGGACGGGTCTCGCTGGCGATCTTGATTTTTCAAGACATCATGACCGTCCCGATGATGCTGGTGACCCCGCTGCTGGCAGGAACCGCCGCCTCGATCGGAGAATCCCTTCTCATCCTTGCGATCAAAGGGATAGGGATTATCGGGCTGGTCATCGTGAGCGCTCGATGGGTGGTGCCCTGGCTGCTCTATCAGGTCGCCCGGACGCGAAGCCGGGAATTTTTTCTGCTCAGCATCGTCGTCATCTGCCTCTCCGTCGCATGGCTGACGTCCAGCCTGGGACTGTCCCTCGCGTTAGGAGCCTTCCTGGCCGGACTGATCATCTCAGAGTCTGAGTACAGCGACCAGGCGCTCGGCAATATCATCCCGTTCCGGGATGTGTTCACGAGCTTCTTTTTCGTGTCCATCGGTATGCTCCTGAACATCGGGTTTCTGCTGCGCCAGCCTGGGGTGATCGTGTTGACGGCTGCAGGGGTGCTGATCATCAAATCTCTGATCGCCGGGCTCGCCGTCCTGCTCCTGGGACTTCCGCTGCGCACGGCGGTGTTAGTGGGGATGGCGCTCTGCCAGATCGGGGAGTTTTCCTTCATCCTGTCGAAGGCCGGGGTGGAATCAGGAGTCTTGAACGACGCGATTTACCAGCGTTTTTTGGCCGTCTCGGTGGTGACGATGGCGGCGGCTCCGTTCATTCTGACCCTGGCCCCGCGCGTCGCCGGCCTTATCATCCGGTTCCCCCTGCCCGGACGGATCAAATCAGGCTGGTATGAGATGCCCGCAGTCACAGGAACCTATCCCAAAGACTACCTGCAGGACCATCTGGTGATCATCGGGTTCGGAGTGAACGGCCGGAATGTCGCGCGCGCGGCCAGGATTGCCATGATCCCATACGTGATCATCGAGATGAACCCGGAGACCGTCCGGACTGAACGCGCGAACGGAGAGCCGATCTCCTACGGGGATGCCACACAGGAGGCGGTGCTGGGGGCGGTCGGGATCGCCGAGGCGCGGGTGGCGGTGGTCGCCGTCGCCGACCCGGTGACCACCCGGAGCATTACCGCCACCGTCCGCAGACTGAGTCCCAAAGCCTACCTGATCGCACGTACCCGGTACCTGCGCGAGATGAAGCCGTTGTATGACTTAGGGGCGAACGAGGTCATCCCGGAGGAGTTTGAGACGTCGATCGAGATCTTCACCCGTGTGCTGGAGCGGTATCTCATCCCCAGGAACGATATCGAAGCGTTCATCACGGAAGTGCGATCCGACGGCTATGAGATGTTGCGCAGTCTCTCCAAAGGGTCGACGTCATTGGCTGATTTGAAGCTCCATCTCCCTGATATCGAAATCTGTACATTCCGGGTGAGCGGACGATCTCCTCTTGTCGGAAAAACGCTCGCCCAGGCTGAATTGAGGACGAGATACGGGGTGACGGTTCTCTTGATTCAACGCGATGCACAGACTATCCCCAACCCGGATGGCACGATGCTGCTCTGCGCGGACGATGTCGCCGTGATTCTTGGCCGGCCGGAGGAGATTGCAGAGGTGGTGGAGGTATTCTATGGGGCAGGGGAAGAGGACACCAGTTCGTCGCCCGTGGGTTCAGGGTGATTTTTTTGTTGTGGCCGGCCCGGTGGATCGCTATATTGGTGGTCGGTGGTCGGTGGTCAGTCAGGAACAACCAGCGTTGTCCCGGAGGGTACGAGTGATGGCGAAGAAAGATCGAAGTTTTGCGGCGAAGATCGCGAAAGCAGGGGTGGTGGATAAAATTCCCAAGTGCCCGACCTGCGGCACGCCCATCCAGACAGTGTTTCTCGTCAGGCCCGTCCAGTCCGAGCGCGGACACTACCGGTTCAAGCACAACGTCACCAAACTGTGCAAATGCAACCGGCCTGCGTTGGGGCTGTAGGACATTCACGATTCAGGACGCAGGATGAAGGGGGGGGTTGATGAAACCCGCCCCTTTTTCTTTGGGAACGCGATGAAAAGATACGGGATCAGCCTCATGTTAGTCATCATGGCGTCAGTGATCGGTGAGTGGGTGCACCGGAGGTTTGAGCCGACGAATCTTGTCATGCTCTACCTGGCGGTGGTGGTGATCGCTGCCACGTTTTTAGGCCGAGGGCCTTCGATCTTCGCCTCGATCCTCAGCGTGCTGGCGTTTGATGTCCTGTTCGTGCCCCCTCGGTTTTCGTTCACCGTGTACGATACGCAGTATTTGATGACGTTTGCCGGCCTGCTGATCGTGGGGCTGATCATCAGCGAGTTGACATCCAGAACGCGTGAGCATGCGATTCAGGCACTGCAACGGGAAGCCGGAGCACTCGCTCTCTATCGGTTGAGCCGTGATCTGTCGAATACCCTGGACTTCGCGTCCGTC
Source organism: Candidatus Latescibacterota bacterium (assembly GCA_016209865.1). Classification (GTDB taxonomy): domain Bacteria; phylum JAAXHH01; class JAAXHH01; order JAAXHH01; family JACQVL01; genus JACQVL01. Next base: position 3,859 of record JACQVL010000346.1, read on the forward strand.
CAGCATGTGATCGAAAACCACGTCGCCGAAGTGTTTCAGGGACGCAGCGTCCTGTTCATCAGGGAGGCTGAAACATTCCATCTCGTCCAGGGGACGATAGAGATCACGGTCGATGACAATGAGGGAGCGGTGGCGAACTGGGTGGTTGAGCACAACCAAAAGGCCGGATGGGGGACTCAGGTTCTTTCTGCCGCCCGCATGATGTATTTGCCCCTTTCAAGTGGTCAGAAAACCTTAGGGGTTCTGGGGGTGCGCTTCGATGACAAAGAGCATCCCCCGACCCGGCAGAACATCCAATCTCTTGAAACCCTGGCCAATCAGTCGGGCCTGGCGATTGAGCGTGTGATGCTGGCTGAGGAAACCCGGAAAATGGAATTATTGAGAGAAAAAGAAAATCTCCACACCGCTCTCCTGAATTCGATTTCACATGACTTGCGGACGCCCCTCGTAGCGATTACAGGGGCGTTAAGCCATCTGGTGGGCGACCAGCATCTTCTCGAAAATCAAGCGTATAAAGAATTGATAGAAACGGCTCACGAAGAAGCCAGCCGGCTCAATCGAATCGTGACGAATTGGTTGGATATGACACGGGTTGAGGCAGGGGCCTTGAAGGTGTCTCGCCAGTCGTGTGATGTACGAGATGTCATCGGTGTCGTGCTGGGACAGTTGGATGAAACGCTCGTGAACCGTCCGGTGCATGTCAAGATGCCTGATGGCCTGCCTGATGTTGAGATGGACTTTTCCTTGATGATGAAGGTGTTGATCAACATCGTTGACAATGCCGTGAAATATTCCAGCCCCGATGCCCCGATTGAGATCGAAGCCCGAATAGTCGGAGATCAGTTGGAAATCACCGTCACAGATCGAGGAGTCGGGATTCCCGAGGAGGATTTGACGAGGATATTCGATAAATTTTACCGTGTGACACGACCCATCAACGTTGCGGGTACCGGGTTGGGCCTCCCGATTTGTAAAGGCATCATCGAAGCTCATCACGGAACGATCACGGCTGAAAACCGTCCGGGCGGGGGGACGATTCTTCGTATGACTCTCCCGAAGAAGGACACAATGAGGCACGCGAGCGATGGCAACTGAGCAAACAGCCCAGGCGGTACGAGTCCTGATCGTTGAAGACGAGCCCTCCATTCGTCGATTCCTGAAGGCAAGCCTGGCTTCGCATGGGTATGCGGTCTTTGAGGCTCAGGACGCGCAAGAGGGGCTTGAGGGATCGGTCTCATCCCATCCGGACGTCATCATTCTCGACCTGGGGTTGCCGGATTTGGACGGCCTTGAGGTCATCACACGCATCCGTGTTCGATCCACGACCCCTATTATCATTCTCTCCGTGAGAGAAGATGAATCGGATAAAGTCATGGCGCTGGATGCTGGGGCGGATGATTATTTGACGAAGCCGTTCCGGGAAGGAGAATTGTTGGCGCGGCTCAGAGCCGTGCTCCGGCGTTTTGCGTTGCCGGAAGAAGCGGCGGTGTTCAGAATCGGCCATCTGACGGTGGATTTCTCCAGGCATCTCGTTCACATGAAGGATCAAGTCGTGGGGTTAACCCCCACAGAATATGAGCTGTTGAAAGTGTTGGTGTCACACGCAGGCAAGGTGGTGACCCACCGGCAACTGTTACGTGAAGTCTGGAACAAGACCGAAGATTATGAAGGCGGGTCACACTTGTTGCGCGTGACGGTCAGTAATCTCAGGAACAAACTCGAACCTCAGCCGGAACGTCCCACCTATATCTTGACAGAACCAGGAGTCGGCTATCGCCTCCATGCCGATTCGTTTTGACGCATTATTGACTCCCCTGCTGTCCTGTTCGATGATAAATTTCCGTAAAATTGAGCTCGCCTAATCCGGGCCACTGCTCGGAACGGGGGACTACTGACACCCGCTGGACAGGTCCGGCCGGGTGACCGGGGTGTATCCTGCGCGTCAAGGACGCAGGACGGATACCTTTCGTCCGAACCCGTCAACTAACCCCGTCGGCGCAGGAAGGAGCCGTGGAGCGCGTGTGACAACCGCAGACGGACTCTGCGGTTTTTTTGTGCCCTGATGATGCTGTCGGCGTAGCGCTCCCTCTGAGAAGGAGTCTGTATGCTCCATCATGCGAGACGGCCACGGAACGTGAATTCGTCGCGTGCCGCAGCCATGCTGTACGGGGATTGGGGGACGAGCAAGGCGTACGTCACCGGCATCGCCTTTGCCTTAGCTGGCTATACCTCGCTGTACCTCATCATCGGGATGGCGGTGCTGACGGCCATCGTCGGGACCAACTACATCTGGATCTGCAAGTATTACCCGGACGGCGGCGGGGTCTACTCGTCCGTCCGGCACCGTTCCCGGACGTTAGCAGTCATCGGAGCGCTCCTGTTAGTGGCGGATTATGTCGTCACCGCGGCGTTGAGTTCGTTGGACGCGTTCCACTACCTCGGGGTGGCCAACCCGGAATGGTGGGCGATCGGGGCGATCATCCTCATCGGCCTGATCAACACGGTCGGCCCGAAGCACAGCGGCGAGCTGGCGATCTTCCTCGCCCTGCCGGCCGTGCTCGTCGTCCTCGCCCTCGTCGCCGCCGCCATCCCCCATCTCCATCAGGCGGCCATCCAGCCCCCAACCGGCGGCCTCACCCACACCTGGCTGAACTTCGTCGGCATCATCCTCGCCCTCTCCGGGGTGGAGGCGATCGCCAACATGACCGGGGTGATGCGGGTCGACCCGGACAGCACGGACGAGCATCCGTCCGTCCACAAGACCGCCCGGCGGGCGATCCTGCCGGTCCTGCTCGAAGTGACCCTGATGACCGTCTTGCTCGGCTGGGCGATGCACGCCATTCCCAACCTCTCCGGCCACACCGAAGACATGCTCCGATTCATGGGCCAGTACTACGTCGGGGACTGGTTTGCCCGGATCGTGAGCGTCGTGTTCGCGTTGCTCCTGCTCTCCGCCTCCAACACCGCCCTCGTCGACCTGATCGCCGTGATGTACTCGATGTCTCGCGACCGGGAGATGCCGTTTTCCTTCAGCCGGCTTAATACGTACGGGGTGCCGTGGCTGCCCCTGATTGTGGCCACCGCCCTGCCGGTGATCGTCCTGACGATCGAGCACGACCTGGAGCGCTTGGCCGCGCTGTACGCGATCGGGGTGATCGGCGCGATCACGATCAACCTCGGGTCGTGTTCGACCAACCGGCATCTGCCCATGCCGAAAGTCGAGCGGGTCATCATGGGCGGGACGTTCGTCCTGCTGACGATGATCGAATTGACGATTGCGTACGAGAAACGCCATGCCCTCATCTTCGCCGCGATGGTGCTGACGGTGGGGTTGATCACGCGGAGTTTCGCACGGCGGTTCAGACCGGTGGAACAGGCCATGACTCTCGAAGCGCCGGTGCTCCGGCAACTCCAGCCGTTCCAGCGTGCGATGGCAACGCCGGTATCAGCCATCATGGTGGCGGTCCGGGGGGTGACGGAGACGCTGCGATTTGCGATCGAAGAAGCGAGGCTCCGGGACGCGACCCTGTACGTGTTGTTCGTCCGGGAGATCGCCATCCGGGAGGCGGTGGACTTCACCCTCGACCAGGACCCCACGGCCCAGGCTGTCTTCACCGCGGCTAGACAATTAGCCGATGGCGTCCCGGTCATCCCGCTGTACTGCGTGAGCGATGATGCGGCGGGGATGATCCTCGACCAGGCGGCCACGCTTGGGGTGGATTATCTGATCGTCGGGAGTTCAGCTCGGGGGCGACTCGTTCATCTGTTGCGTGGGAATGTCATCCAGGAAGTGGCCGACAAACTGCCGGAAGAAATCAGGTTGATCATCCATGGATAATGTGCTTGAGTGTCTCTTGTCCTTGACGAGTTCCTGTTCGTAGGCTATTTTAAGGCTCACACGACAACCTTTTTCGTCCCACGTCCTGTGGGTACTGTTTCAACCCTGCCCTCTTTCTGAGGAGGTTCTTCCGATGAAGATCGAACAACGTCTGGCTGACCTCGGCATCACTCTGCCACCGTCCGGCAGACCCGCCGGGACGTATGTGCGGGCGCGTCGAAGCGGCAACCTCATCCACATCTCCGGCACTGGTCCTGCGGCGGGCATCAAGGCTCATCGGGGAAAATACGGCCAGGACCTGGCCGCGGAGGACGGGTATGAGGCCGCACGCACGGCCGGGTTGCAGATCCTGGCTGACCTCAAGAACGCGGTGGGAGACCTCGACCGGGTCAAAGGCGTCGTCAGATCCCTGGGGATGGTCAACGCCGTCCCGGAGTTTACCGATCACATCCGGATCATGAACGGCTGCTCGGACCTGTTCGTCCAGGTGTTCGGCGAGGAAGCCGGGAAAGGGGCGCGGTCGACTGTCGGGATGGGATCACTGCCCGGCAACATCTCCATCGAGATCGAGATGACGTTCGAGGTTGAATGACCTGGCGCGGACTACGGTTTACCGGTTTGATCCCCCTCCGCCTTCCGTGTCCCCGCCGCCTCGGCCAGTTTTTTCAGCGACTCCTCCAGTTGCTGGAGGGCGGTGCCGTATCCCCCCCAGTCTCCCGCGCGTAACCGCTGTTCGGCCTGATTGAACTGGGTCAACGCCTGGCTGGCCAGGTCCGCCAGCGGGGTCGTGCCGGTGGTGGCGGCTTCCGCCGCGATCGCCGGTGATCGCGCTGGCCCCTGCCCCGGCTCCGGGATGGAGAAGGAGAACACCGCCGCCAGCGCCTGGTCGAGCCGTTCCCGCATGGCGATACGTCCGCCGTGCGCGACGATCACCCGCTTCAGTTCGGGCAACCCGGCCTTGCTCGACCGCAGGTACATCGGTTCGACGTAGAGGAGGGATTGTTTGATCGGCACGACGATCAAATCACCTCGGATGACTTCCGACCCTTCCTGGTTCCAGAGAGTGAGCTCCTTCGAGATGTCCGCATCCTGAGTGATCCGCGCCTCGATCTGCATCGGCCCGTAAACCAGCTCTTGCTTCGGGAAATTGTAGACGATGATACGACCGTAATTGGCCGGGTCGCATTGCGCCGCCATCCAGCCGATCATGTTGTCCTTGTTCGACGGGGTGAACGGGAGCAGGAGGAGGAGTTCCGCCCGGTCGATCTCCGGCGTTTTCATGACGGCGTAGTACGGAACCACCTGCTGTTGATTCCCGGCATACACCTGATTCGGGATCGCCCACAGGTCTTCCTGATTGTAGAACACCTGCGGGTTTTGCATGTGGTAGGTCCGGAACATCGCCGCCTGGATGGCGAAGAGGTCGCGGGGGTAGCGCAGGTGTGCGCGCAGAGACTGCGGCATCTGGTCGAGCGGAGTGAACAGCGTCGGAAAGATGCGCTGGTACGTCCGGATGAGCGGATCCGTCGTGTCGGCGACGTAGAACTGTGTCGCGCCGGTGTAGGCGTCGATCACGATCTTCACGGAATTCCGGATGTAGTTGATGTCGCGCAGCGACGGCTGGGCGCGGACTAAGCGCCGACGGGGCGGCTGATTCGGGCCGGGAATGGCCGCCGGCTCTCCTGGCTCGTCCTGGTCTTGAACGGGCAGCAGACCGCTGAACCGCTCGGAGTACGGATAGGATGACGTCACGGTGTACGCATCCTGAATCCAGAACAATTTCCCCTGCGCGATGACGAGATACGGGTCGTGGTCGTACTGGAGGAACGGGGCGATCGTCATCACCCGGTCCTGCACGCGCCGGTGGAACATCACCTGGCTGTCCAAGGTGATGAGTGGGCTGATGAGGAAATTCAGCTCACTGAAATATTTTGCGAATGCGACCCGTCTGATGAATGAACGGATCTGAACCCCCCCAACCCCTTGGTAGGTGCAGAACTGGTTCTCTTCCCCTTTCGGGTAGTCGAACTCCTGCTGCCTCGTACGGACGACGACGTAGTTCTCCATCTTCTCCCCGTAGTAGAGTTCAGGACGAGTGATCGTCAGGTCTTCGGTCGTCGCGGCGGGCGGGATGTCTTTCACGAAGAGGACGGGCATGCCTTCGGGGGTGGCGGTGTTGACCGGGCTGAGACACACCCCGTACCCGTGCGTGTAGAACAGATGCTCATTCTGCCACGTCTTCGACGGAATCTGGTCGTACGATAGCTCGCGCGCCGCCAGCATCACCTGGCGGTATTGGCCGTCGATGACGTAGCGATCCTCATCGATGTTGGAGAAATCGTAGTACGTGCGGATCTCCTGGATCTGCTGGTACGTCCGTCTCAACGGGTTTTTGTCTAAGAGTTTGATGTTCTGGATCGTCGTCGTGTTGGCCTGCAGGTCGTCCGCCGTCAGCCGTTGCTCGAACGGAAACGGGACTTCTTGCACCCGATCCAGGCCGTACGCTTTCCGGGTATACTCGATGCTATTCTTGATGTAGGGCATTTCCTTCTCGAACTCGTTCGGCTTGACGATGAACTGCTGGACGAACATCGGGTAGAGGCCGCTGACCACGACCGCCGCCACGACCATCGTCACCACCGCGAAGATGGGCAGGTTTTGACGCCGGGAGTAGAGGCTGACGATGAACAGCACCGCGCAGACGACGGCGACGACGAGGAGTATCCAGTACGCGTTCATCCGGGCGTACAGGTCGGTGTAGCTCGCGCCGAACGTGAACCCGGACTCGGAGTAGAGCAGCCGGAACATGCTCAGCCGGTATCCCCAGGCGATGAGCAGGAACAGGCCGGCCGCTAAGAGGCACAAGTGCCGTCTCGCGTACGGCCGGAGATGGAAGCCGCGTTCTTCGATGACCACCGCCCCGCGGTACAGGTAGAACAGCGACACCGTGATCATCGAGGCGACCACGGCCAGGAGGAGCCAGAAGCGGACGAAACTCCAGAACGGGAGGGAGAACACGAAGAACCCGATATCCCGGCCGAAGATCGGATCGACCGCGTTGAACGGTTCCCGGTTGAGGTACCGCAAGACCTGATCCCATTCGGACAGCCCGATCAGTCCGAGGATCCCGCTCACGACGAGGGCCGCACCGAACGCGAGCAGGTCGATCAGCCTCGACCCGGAGAGGAGCCGTTCGAGCTCGGTCAACCCTTCGTCGAACAGGTGGAGTTCAGTCAACTGGGAGGAGAAATGCCGGGCGAGGGCGAGGTTCGACCCGACGATGATCAGTGCCGTCACGCCGAACGCGGCGCCGACGCCGAGCTTGGCCAGGATGGTCGTCAAGAAAACCGCACGGAAGCCGAGCTGGCCGAACCAGAGCGCTTCCACGTACACGTTCGCCCAGAAGCCGAGGCCGATGTAGAGCAGCACGACGCCGCCGATGATGATCAACAGAGTTGGTCTGCCTCCACCCATGGGTCTTCTCCTTCCGTTACGATGAAGACGATCCCAGCGCACACATCCGCTCGACCGTCATCTGATCGTCAAGGATCAGCCGGCTGGCAAACGCCCGAATACGGACTCTCGCGGCGTCGTCCGTGACGTACTTCACCCGGTTGATTCCGTCGATGCGGAACAGCATCTCGACCCCTGCTTGCTGGAGGGCGGCGCGTTCCGCGTCAGCCAGCAGTCGATGAGCCATTCCCTGAACGTACGCCGTCCACAGCCGCCGCACGGCCGTCACGACAGACCCGGCCAGATGAGGGGTGTTCCGGGCATGCAGCAGGTAGTGCGCCATCATGAACCCGATGTCCTGCGACGGATGACCGTAGTAGGCGAACTCCAGGTCGAACACATGGATGCGCGTGTCATCCGCCATCACGCTCGCCGTCCAGAAATCCGCATGGAGCAGGACCCGCTTCTCTTGCGTGAACCGCTGTCCCAGGCGTCTGGCGGCGTCCAGCAGGGCGGGGTCGGACAGAAAATAGAAACAGTACTGCAACCGGAGACTCTGCATCCCCTCGTTGTTGAACTCAGCCCGAAGGACGGGATCATCGAAGGTTCGCCGGTGCAACTCGGCCAGGAATGTCCCTAAGCGTTCGGCCGTTTCCGGGTTGACACGCCCCTCGATCAACGACTGTTCGACCGACGGCTTCCTGCCCAGATCGCCCATGACCAGCACCCGGTTGTCGTCATCGAAGTGGATGATCGGCGGCACGGTCCCGTCGGGGAAGAACCGGTTCAACACCTCCAGCGCCTTCCGCTCGAACACGATCCGGTCCGTCGTGACTTTCAGGTCGGGAAACAGACGCAGCGCGTCCAACGCCTGCTTCACGACCAGCGCGTGCTCCCCGGCCTGCACACGGAGCACCGTGTTGAGAAACCCGCCGCCGAGCGCCTCGACGGTATACTCCGTTCCCAGGGGAACCGGGAAAAGATGTCTTGCATTGAGGTATTCCGCGATGTTATCTTTATCGATGGTCATGGATCGGTGGTCGGTAGTCGGTAGTCGGTGATTGACCTGGAACCTGGAACTTGGAACCTGGAACCCCATGTCCCACGCGCTCGTCCTGCTCGCCAAATACCCGGAACCGGGGACGGTGAAGACCCGGCTGGTGGTCGGGACGTCCGAGAATCAGTACTATGGACTCCAGGACGCCTGCCTGGCCAACGGCGAGCGCCTCCCGGCGGCGGATGCGTACGTCCTGTCTGCCGAGTTGTTCAAAGCCTTCTTGATCGACCGGTTCAACGCGCACCGCGGCCGGGCGTATGACCTGATCCTCGGAACGAGCCAGCCGGAACGGGTCGAGGCATTCCGGACGATCACGGGGAATGGGGTCTGTTCTCATCAGGTGACCGGCAGCAACTTAGGCGAGATGATGTGTGAGGCCTTCCGCACCTTGCTCCCTCAGTACGCGAAAGTGATCATCTCAGGGAGCGATTTCCCGTACCTGCCGGAGTCGATCATCGACCGGATGTACCGGCAGCTCGACACCCACGAGGTCGTGCTCGTTCCCGCCTGCGACGGCGCCTATAATATGGTGGGGATGAGCCGGCTGCACAACATTTTTACCATCCCTGCGTGGAGTTCCGGCTCCGAGCTGAGGGAAACGGTCGCCCTGCTACAGCGCCAGAGCATCCCTTACGCCGTCCTCGACGACGTGCGCCTCCTCGATATCGACACCATGGACGACCTGGCAATCCTCATGCGAACCCTGCAGCCGGATCAGGCGCCGGTCACGTTTGCGAAGTTGCAAGAGCTTCGTGACCGGCTGCGTCTCACGACGAGCGTGTAACTATGTATTTTACGTGGGAGTCAAAAGGCTGTCAAGGAAATTCGGAACCATTATGCTCCCAACCTACCCCGGCCAGCGTGTCACGATCATGGGCTTGGGCCTGTTCTCCGGTGGGGTCAGCACCGCCCGGTTCTTCGCCGTGGCCGGCGCGACGGTGACCGTCACCGACCTCAAGCCCGAAGCGGTGCTGCGCCGGTCGATGGACGACCTCCGGGGACTGCCCATCCGGTTCGTCCTCGGCGAGCATCATGAGGAGGATTTCATCCAGACCGACCTGGTCGTCGTCAGTCCCGCCGTGAACGATGATTCTCCGTACCTCCGGCTCGCCCGCCAGCACGGTGTCCCGCTGACGACCGAGATGAACCTGGTGTTCGAACGATGCCCCGCCCGGATCATCGGGATCACGGGGAGTAACGGGAAGACGACGACCACCTGCCTGATCGGCGCCATCCTCCGCGCGTTCGACGACCGGACGCGCGTCGGCGGCAACATCGGCCGCTCCCTGCTGGAGGAGATCGACGACGTCCCGCCCGACACGACCGTCGTCCTGGAACTCTCCAGCTTCCAGTTGAAACGGCTGGCGTGGATCGGCCGCAGCCCGCACGTCAGCGCCGTGACCAACTTGTCCCCGAACCACCTCGACTGGCACGGGACGTTCGAGGATTATGCCGACTCCAAGCAGCAGATCATCCGGTCTCAGAAAGAGGACGATATCGCGGTCCTGAACGCCGATGATGCACGACTGCGTGACTGGGCCACCGTCTGTCGAAGCCAGGTGTTCTGGTTCAGCCTCGAACGTGAGGTCGAGCGTGGTGCGTGTCTCCGGAGGAATACCGTCGTGTTTCGTCATGAGGGAAGAGAGGAATGGGTCTGCGACATTCGTGATCTACAGATTCCGGGCCGGCACAACGTCGCCAACGTGCTCGCCGCCGTCGCGGCCGCGGCCGCGTACGGCGTCCCGGCCCGTACGATCCTGGCCGCCGTCACCACGTTCCGCGGGGTGGCGCACCGGCTCGAGTTCGTGGCGGAACTCGACGGTGTCCGGTATTACGACGACTCCGCCTGCACGACGCCGGAATCGACGATCATCGCCCTGCGCGCGCTCGATGCTCCGATCATCCTCATCGCGGGCGGGTACGACAAGCACGTGGAGTTCGATGAGCTGGCGGCTGAAATCGTCCAGCGGACAAAAGCGGCTGTCCTCATCGGCAAGACCGCAGGCCGGCTCGAAGCGGTGATCACGCAGCGTCGAAACGGGGACTCTCCGGCGATCGTCCACTGTGGGTCGCTGAAGGACGCGGTCGATCAGAGCCGCGCTCTCGCCCAACCCGGCGACGTCGTCGTCCTCTCCCCCGCCTGCGCGAGTTACGACA
>JACQVL010000347.1 GCA_016209865.1 Candidatus Latescibacterota bacterium
ATCGATCTCTGTGAGGCTGCCAGCGCCGGCCGGTCTCCTCACGAGATGCTCTGCCGGCAGGTTCAACAGCGCGAATGGGAACTGCTGTTCGATCACTGCTACCGTCACGCCAAATAAAAAGGGGCAGGTAGTGAACCTGCCCCATGTCCCGAACCCCGAATCCCGAACCCCGTCACTTCACTAACGTCATGCGCTTCGTCTGACTGAACCCGGTGCTGGAGGTCAGGCGGTACAGATACACCCCACTAGCCACCGACAGCCCCTGCGCATTCCGCCCGGCCCAGACGACCTCATACCGGCCCGGTTGCTGCTCGGCATCCACCAGCCGCACGACCTCCTGCCCGACCAGGTTGTACACCGCTACGACGATCTGCGCCGTCTGCGGCACGTTGTACGCCAGCCGCGTCGTCGGGTTGAACGGGTTCGGCCGGGCGCCCTTCAGCCCAAACGCCGTCGGCAGGGGAGCCACCTTCACCGTGCTCGTGCCCACCGTCACCGGAATCGCCTGCGCCCCCCGGTCGGCCAACAGCACCTCCGAGAGCCTCAGTTCTGGCGTGCCCGCGCCTAACAGGGTCACCGGGATGATCAGCGTCGGACCAGCGCCCGCCGGGATCACCTGCCCGGTCGCGCTGTAGATGAGCACCCGCAGTGTCCCATCCACCACCTGGCTCTGCACAGTCATCCCCGCTGCTGCACCCACTAATTGCGGGGTGCCGAGTTGGAGGTGCGCCGCGTCGAACGTGACCGTCGCCTGCAGCCCGGCGACCGTCCCGTTGGCGCTCAGCGTCACCGGAACGGCCAACAGGTTGCCGGTCAATGTCTGGACGTTCCCCAGACTGACCGTCACCGGACTCGTCGGCCCGTCGGCGATGACCTTGCCGTCGCTCTGACCGCTGTCCAACACCTCCCGGATGAGTCCCACTAAGTCGAGGATGTTGATGTACCCGTCTCCGTTCACATCACACAGGAAGAAGTCGAAGCTGCCCCACTCCGGCTGCGGGAGCAAGCCCAGAATCTTCTTGATGAGCTTGATGATGTCTAAGATATCGGCTTCACCGTCCCCGCCGCCCAGTTGGCCGCCCGCGATGTCCCCCGGATGGCCGATGTGGATCGTGCCCAACTCCAGGTTGACCGGGATCGGCCGGCTGTCGGGGTCGGAGAGGATGACGTCCCAGGTCACCAGATCGATCCACTTGCCGAACGGGGTGTCCAGGGCGATGTCGAAGATGAGTTCGAGAATCTTGTGGTGCTGGCCCGACGGAAGGGAGCCCCCGTTGGTGTTGAAGAACAAGATGGTGGTCACCCCATTCTCATCGGTGTGGGACGTGGCCGTCCAGCCGGCTTGTTCGAGGTCGTTGATGAGGCCGTTGAAGTGGGCCAGCCAGGTCGGGTCGCCGTCGCAGTACGGTTGAATCTTGAACTGCAACCCGGCGATGTCCTGGTTGGACTCGACCACGACGTCGACGACCGCCTGGCCGCCCGGCCGGGCAAACGCGTCCGAGAAGGCGATTACCCCAGGAGCCGGCCCGCCCGGAAGGATATGCCCCCACCAGGTTCCCCAACGATCAGGGAACCCGAAAGGATCGAAAGGATTGGGGGTGGCGGCGTATTCCTGGATCGTCCAAAACCCGGTGTCATCGGTCGGGTCGATCACGGTGTTACTGTAGTCGCCCCAGCGGTTCCGTCCAGACCCAAAGTCTTTGAAGTATGGCGCTTCTCCGGCCTTCAGGACGGTATCCTGGCGCAGAGCGCTGGGAGGATCGTTCCACGCGCGGAACGCATAGTTGCCACTGGGGTACTGGAACGCGGAGAAGCGCGAATACCCGATCAGGACATCGTTGTACTGGTTGACCGCGATGCTGGGGTACGCATAAAAATTGAAGCCGGTCGGGTCGTCGATGCGTCCACGCTGGAGCACCGCCCCCTCAGGGCTCATCTGCCACCATTCCACCGCGCTGCGCGTGGCGGAGTTCCTGTCCTCCGAGGCGGGCAGGAAGACGGTGTGAGTACACCAGACAGACCCATTACGATAGACCGCGCTATGGATGCGCCCGTCGCCCAGCTCGATCTTTTCAGGCGACCCGAGCTGCGGCCCGAAATTCTCATAATTAGGGGGAATGTAATCCCAGGTTTCTGGTGTGGTCGGGAACGCCACTCCCAGCGTCAACTCCTCGGCTCCCACCGGCCCTGTAATCGTGCTCAACCGCAGGTATTCGGCTCCGTCTAAGTTGCCGCTCCAGGTTTCGATGAGGTACATCGTGGAGAGCGCCGGGTCGTAGGTGGTGACCGGCGCCTGGTCAGAGCCGGTCGTATCTTCAAGCAACGTGAATTGTCCGTCCCCTTCCTCGTACAGGTCTGCTTTATCGAAGACATAAAAATTGGACTGGAATGACCCTTCGCTCTCGGGGAGCGGGAACATGTTCGTCTGGACGACGACCCAGTCTTTATTAAAACCGACCTTCGGGTTATCTGCCCACACGATGTCGTCTGGATCCGCATCGACGCGGTAGAGGTTCCAGACCCCGGTCGGATTCCCATCCTGGGTGACCCCGATGAGGATCGAAGAAGTCGGTGAGAAAGGATCCGCGAGGGCGACATAGATCCATCGGTTCTCGTAGGGATCGTACAGCACTTTGGGATCGAACCCCCCGATGAGGTCGAAAGGACCGAGCGGCGCCCAAAAGTCTTCACTGAACACCGTGCTGATCTCTCCACCCGCGCGGTCCTGGATTCGTACCTGGGTGTTGAGAGTCACCATCAAGTGATCCGGCCCGACTGTGCCGTACGTATCCGGGGGGATACCCAGACCATTGTCTTCCAGGGCGAGAAAACTGGACGCGGGAGCGGGGGAGGGCAGGGGAAGAGGGGGCGGGCTGGCAGGCGCCGGAGCCGTCGGTTTGGGG
>JACQVL010000349.1 GCA_016209865.1 Candidatus Latescibacterota bacterium
ACACATGATCAGCAAGTTCGAGCCGGTGCGTCCTGCGGAGCACAAGCACGGCTCGCGCATTGCCGTTGTCTTTAGCGGTTCGCCACTCTTCACCGGCGGCGCGGGTTCCGGCGAGAGCGACATCCGCAAGTGGATCATCGAGAACGACTGGCTCGAGGCGATCATCGCCCTGCCGGAGCAGATGTTCTACAACACCGGTATCGGCACCTACGTCTGGATCGTCACCAACCGCAAAGACAGGCGCCGCAAGGGCAAGATCCAGCTTCTCGACGCCCGCGAGTTCTACGTCCCCATGCGCCGCAGTCTCGGCGACAAGCGCCGGAAGATCGGTGAGAAGGAGGACGGGCGCGACCAGATCGCCGATATCGTCAAACTCTACGGCCGTTTTGCCGAAACGAATACCTCGAAGATCTTCGATAACGCCGACTTCGGCTACACCCGTGTCACCGTCGAGCGTCCGTTGCGGCTTCGCTACCAGATGACCATCGAGGACAAGGCCCGATTCCTCGACGCCTGCCCGCATCTACCCGACGACGTACAGGCCATCGACAATGAGCTGGGGCGTGCTCCGCAGCGCGACTGGAATGCCGTGCTGGAACGCATCCTTGATCTGCTCCACGAACGCCGCTCCAGATGGAAGGCCGCAGAGCATAAGCTCTTCCGCGACGTGTTCACCCAGAAAGACCCCGACGCCGAACCGGTGCTCAAGGGTGGCCGCGACGAGGGCTATGACCCCGACGCCGACCTGCGCGACTTCGAGAACGTTCCGCTCAAGGACGATATCGACGAATACTTCTGCCGCGAGGTGCTGCCCCACGTGCCCGACGCCTGGATGGACCGCAGCAAGGACAAAGTGGGCTACGAGATCAACTTTAACCGCCACTTCTACCGCTACACCCCGCCGCGGCCTCTGGAGGAGATCGACGCCGATCTGAAGCAGGCGGAGGAAGAGATTTTGCGGCTGCTGCGGGAGGTGACGGCGTGAGCACCCCTACTGCGGTTGAACAACGCCGGCTCAAGTACGCGGCGACCATCAACGATGATGCCCTAGCCGAAGACACAGAACCCGACTACGAGCTTCAATATGTGGACATTGGGAATGTCGATTCCTCCGGCAGTGTTCACGAGATCGCCACGTACCGCTTCGCAGACGCTCCGAGCCGAGCCCGAAGGCAAGTCCGTGATGGTGACGTCATTATCTCCACGGTTCGGACGTATCTTCAGGCCATCGCCCCGATACAGCAGCCCCCGGATAACCTAATTGTCTCCACGGGCTTTGCGGTGGTCCGCCCGCGGGCAAGCGTGTTCGATGCAGGTTTTTGCAAGTATGCACTGCGCGAGCCGGCCTTCCTCGCGGAAGTTGAGATGCGCTCAGTAGGCGTGAGCTACCCCGCGATCAACGCTTCCGATCTCGGTGACATTCAGATCCACTTGCCAGGGCTACGACACCAGCGGGCAGTCGCGGACTATCTCGACCGGGAGACGGCGCGGCTGGATGCGCTCGTGGCGGCGAAGGAGCGGCTGTTGGGGCTGCTGGCGGAGAAGCGTCGGGCGCTCATCACCCGCGCCGTCACCCGCGGCCTCGCCCCTAACGTCCTCCTCCGCGACTCCGGCCTCTTGTGGCTCGGCCAGATTCCGGCGCATTGGGGTACATCAAAATTTTCATGGAGTGTTTCCATCGCCGAAGGTCAAGTCGATCCAGAAGTCGAGCCATACTTGAGCATGTTGTTGATTGCTCCGAATCACATTGAATCTGGTACGGGCAAGCTGATCAGCCGAGAGACTGCGGCCGTGCAAACAGCGATAAGCGGTAAGTACCTTTGCCAGGCAGGTGACGTCATCTACTCCAAAATCCGACCCGCGTTGAGAAAGGCAACGCTGGCACCCGGAGAGTGTTTGTGCAGTGCTGATATGTACCCGTTACGTCCCCGTCAGGGGCTTGATGCGGAATATCTCCTGTTTTTTCTCTTGTCCGAGCCTTTTTCTGTATGGGCAGTTTTGGAGTCAGATCGAGTCGCGATGCCGAAGATCAATCGTGAAACCCTGAATGATCTTCGCTTGCCCGTGCCGCCTCTGCAAGAGCAGAAGACAATCATCGCCTATATCGCAAGCGAGACAGCCAAGCTGGATGCCCTACGCGCAGTGACAGAGCGGACGATCGGGCTGCTGAAGGAGCGCCGCGCAGCCCTTATCGCTGCGGCTGTCGAGGGCAAGGGTGGACTCACTCATTCGGAGATGGCTTCATGAGATACACAAGTCCGTTGCGGTACCCCGGTGGCAAGGCCGGTCTGACTGACTTCCTTTCTGACGTCATTGATCTGAACGATCTGCGGGGGTGCGTCTATTACGAACCCTACGCCGGCGGCGCGGGGGCAGCGTTGAGCCTTCTCAAGCAGGAGGTCGTCTCCGAATTCTACCTCAACGATGCCGACAGATGTGTGCATGCCTTCTGGCGCTCTGCGCTGCATGCGAGCGAGCACTTCGTGGAGCGCATCCGTACCGTGTCGCTGACGATTGAGGAATGGCATCGCCAGCATGACATCTGCGCACGTCCGGGGTCGCATGCCGAGTTTGATGTGGGCTTCGCCACCTTCTTCATGAACCGCTGCAACCGCTCCGGGGTTCTGACCGGCTCGGGTCCTATTGGCGGCTATGAGCAAGCGGGCAAGTGGCGCATAGATGTGCGGTTCAACCGTGATGCGTTGGCGGAACGTATTCTGACCCTCTCACGCATGAAGAACCGTATCCATGTGTCGTGCGAGGATGCCATTGACTTCTTGAAGAGCAACCTGCCGCGTGGCCGTGGGCGTGAGCGAGTCTTCGTCTACCTGGACCCGCCCTACGTCAACAACGGGCAGCGCCTCTATCTGAACGCCTACAAGCCCGATGACCATGCCCAGTTGGCGCAGTACCTGGACGCACAGAACGTGCTTCCGTGGGTCATGTCCTACGACGACAGCGAGCTGGTGCATGAGTTGTACGCCGGGCACAAGATCGCCCTGATGCCGATCCGCTATACGCTTCAGAAGAAGCGTTCCACAAGGGAGTTGATCATCGCTCCGCATCACCTGTTTGTGCCCGCAGGCATGCCGTGTTCATGGCCATGAGAGTCTTCTGCAGGCCACCCATCATGAAGGGACGTCGCCATGACGACCACACAGGAAACGACGGCACTCCCCGTGGAGAACCTCCATTTCGACCGGGCCAATCCCCGCTTGGCCGAGTATGGTATCTCGGATCAATCGACCGATGAGGAGATTCTTGCCATCCTCTGGAATACAATGGATGTCCGAGAGTTGGTCCAATCCATCGCGGCCAGCGGCTTCTTCCCGCACGAGGCGCTCATCGTCACCCGCGAGAACAACAAGAATATCGTCATCGAAGGCAACCGCCGCCTCGCGGCGGTCATGGTGCTGCTCGACGATCAGGTCGCGAAGAAGAACGGATGGGAAGTTCCGACGCTTTCTGCGGATGCACGCAAGCAACTGGAAAGCCTCCCCGTGATCATCTCGGATCGTCAGAAATTCTGGCGCTATCTCGGCTTCAAGCACGTCAATGGACCGGCGAAGTGGAGCAGTTACGCCAAGGCGGAATACATTGCCAATGTCCATCGTTCCTACCACATCCCCCTGACGGACATCGCCAATCAGATTGGCGACCGGCATCGCACCGTGCAACGCCTCTACCGTGGCCTGATGGTCATTGAGCAGGCCGAGCGTGAGAAGGTCTATGATCGTGAGGACAGGTTCCGGCAGCGGTTCGCTTTCTCTCATCTCTACACTGGCCTCGATTACGACGGCGTCAGCTCATTCATCAGTCTCAAGGCCGAGGACGAGGAGACCAAGGATCCCGTCCCTAAGGAGAAGGTGAAGGAACTCGGTGAACTGTGCGTGTGGCTGTATGGCAGCAAGAAGGACAATCGCCCTCCAGTCGTCGAGTCGCAGAATCCCGACCTCAGACGCCTCAATGACGCCCTGAGCAGCCGGGAGGCAATAGCCGCCCTACGGGCCGGGACGGAACTCGCTAAGGCATTCGAGATCAGCCGACCTCCCAAAGCCGTGTTCGAGGAGGCGCTTCTGGCGGCCAAACGTGAGCTGACGACCGTCCGGGCATACCTGACGACTGGCTACGACATGTCGGAAGCGCTCCTGAGGATCGCCGGAACCATCGCCGTTATGGCTGACGACATATACACCGAGCTGGAGCGTAAACAGAATCCCGAGAAGAAGACGCGTCTGACGGAGGAGTGAGGTGTACAAGCTACCTGGTTTTCCGTCACCGAAGGCGGCCACACATGAGATAGCGGATTTTGCAGAGGTCTTGTCCTGGGATCGCGGATTGGCGTCGAAGCGCGAGATCGTCGCCGATCTCGGTCGGGGCGACGAGAATGCTAACAATATCGGCTGTGACGACGATGATGACGAGAACTCCGAGTTCCTCGACGAGGTGATGAACGAGATTGAGCGTCGTGCGTCGGCATGCGGTAGCGGCTATCCCTTTCGGCTCGATCTCGAAGGGACGGTCCTTCGACACGACGCGGACAGGGACGACCATCGAGCGGTCGTGTACCGCTATCTGCTGCTGAGTACGCGGCTCGACATGGTGGACAACCGTGTCCACGCCGGAGTTGACGGAGCGGCCCTGCTCGAAGAAGTCGCCGCGCACGCACTGAAGAACTACCTTGGAGGCGGACGGACCCACGCTCGGGTCTTCGGGACTGCGGCGCCCGGTGGCTTTCAAGACAAAGTCGATGCGTTGTGCCGCGAACTGCGAGAGGGCACCGGGTTCCGGAGTCCAGACGATGCTCACACGCATGCGAAGGACGACAAGCTCGATGCGGTAGCCTGGGTGCCGTTTTCGGATTCCTTCCCCGGTCAGTTGATCGTCTTCGCACAATGCAAAACAGGGACGAATTGGCGCGACACGGTGACCCAGCTTCAACCGGACGCCTTTATCAAGAAGTGGATGAAGGACCCCGTCCTCGTCGATCCCATCCGGGCATTCTGCATTTCCGAAGCGGCAGACCGTTCCCGATGGAAGGAAATGTGCACGGAGGCTGGGATACTGCTGGACCGATGCCGTCTGGTCGACTTCTGCGACAACCTTGCCCCGGATTTGCTGGACAGGGTCAGCCGCTGGACGACCGTCGCGAAGGAAACCGTCACCCATTAGGCATCCTGAGCAGGAAGAAGGGAAAGGTCATGGGCGCGAACTACAAGGAGGTCTCCTTCGAGACCGTCATCGAAGCCCACCTCCTTCAGAACGGCTACACGCCCGTCGCACGCGAGGGCTTCGACCGCGAGCGGGCGATCTTCCCCGAAGCGGTGCTCGCCTTCATCCGCGAAACCCAACCTCACGAGTGGGCCAAACTGGAGGCGTTGCACGGGGAGCGCACTGGCGAGCAGGTCATCGGCGACCTGTGCAAATGGATGGACACGTATGGCTCGTTGGCCACGCTGCGGCACGGGTTCAAGTGCTACGGCCGGCCCTTACACGTGGCCTTCTTCAAGGCGGCGCATGAGCTGAACCCGGAGCTTGAGTCCCGCTACGCGGCCAACCGGGTCGGCATCACGCGGCAATTGCACTTCTCGCCACGCTCGGAGAAGTCGCTCGACGTCACGATCAGCCTGAATGGCATCCCCATCGTCACGGCGGAACTGAAGAACCCCCTGACGGGCCAGACGGTGGAGCACGCGCTCCGGCAATACCGTCAGGACCGTGACCCGCGCGAGGTCATCTTCGAGTTCAAACGGCGGACGCTGGTGCATTTCGCGGTAGACACTGAGGCGGTGTTCATGACCACACGGCTGGCCGGCACGGCGACCCATTTCCTGCCGTTCAACCGGGGCTTCGATGGCGGCGCGGGGAATCCGCCCGACCCGGCAGGGCGGACCTACCGGACGGCCTACCTGTGGGAAGAGGTGTTGCAGCGTGATAGCCTGCTTGACCTGCTGGCGCGGTTCCTTCACCTGCAAACCGAGGAGAAGCGTACAGAAGAAGGATGGAAGGTAAAGAAGGAGACGATGGTCTTCCCGCGTTATCACCAGCTTCAGGCGGTGCGCTCGCTGGTGGAATCTGCCCGTCGGGAGGGTGTGGGGAACAATTACCTCGTCGAGCACTCGGCGGGCAGCGGCAAGAGTAATACTATCGGTTGGCTGGCGCACCGGCTGGCATCATTGCACGACGCGCAGAACCATCGGGTGTTCGATAGCGTGATCGTGGTGACGGATCGCGTGGTGCTCGATCAGCAGTTGCAGGATACGATTTACCAGTTCGAGCACAAGCACGGCGTCGTGCAGAAGATCGACGAAAGCTCGCGTCAATTGGCGGAGGCGCTGGAGAACGCAGTCCCGGTGATCATCACCACGATGCAGAAGTTCCCGTTTGTCTCGCGGCATTTGCTCAAGATGGCTGAGGAGCGAGGCGCAAGCAGTACCGGTACACTCGTGACGCGACGATGTGCGGTGATCATCGACGAGGCGCACAGCTCGCAAGGGGGAGAAACCGCGACCGACCTCAAGGAAGTGCTGGGCGGCGAGGGGTTGAAGCAGGAGGCGCAACGGCGGGCCACCGAAGAGGGCCTGGACAACATGGAGGAACTCTTCCGCAGCATGGCCAAGCGCGGGCGGCAGGCGAACCTCAGCTTCTTCGCCTTCACCGCCACCCCGAAGCACAAGACGCTGGCAGTCTTCGGGCGGAACGGTGATCCATTCCACCGTTACACGATGCGGCAGGCTATCGAGGAGGACTTTATCCTCGACGTGCTGAAGCACTACACGACTTACGCGACCTACTTTAAGCTGCTCAAGGCGTGCGAAGACGATCCTCACGTCGAACGCAAAAAGGCCGCGAAGGCGCTGGCACGCTTTCTTAAACTCCATCCACACAACATCGCGCAGAAGACCGAGGTGATGGTGGAGCATTTTCATGCCGTCACCCGTCACAAGATCGGGGGGCACGCCAAGGGGATGGTCGTGACCGGTTCGCGGCTGGAAGCGGTGCGCTACAAGCAGAGCTTCGACCGCTATATCAAAGAGAAGGGGTATCCCATCAAATCCTTAGTGGCCTTCTCCGGTATCGTACAGGACGACAAAATCCCGGACGTCAGTTACACCGAAGAGAAGATGAATGACGGCATCAGGGAGAAGGAATTGCCGGAGAAGTTCGCGACCGTAGAGTACCAGGTGCTCTTAGTCGCAGAGAAGTATCAGACGGGGTTCGACCAACCACTCCTCCATACGATGTATGTGGACAAGCGACTGGCCGGCATCCAGGCCGTGCAAACGCTCTCACGTCTCAATCGGACGCATCCGCTCAAGGAAGACACGTTCGTCCTCGATTTTGTGAACGATCGAGAGGAGATCCGCGAGGCGTTCAAGGCCTACTATGAAGGCGCCAAGATGGGCGAGGAAGTAGACCCGGCGCGCCTGTATCAGCTCAAGGCCGAGTTGGACGCATCGGGTATCTATCTTGCTGAGGAAGTGCAACGGTTCTGCGAGGTGTATTTCAAGCCCAAGCACCATCAGAGCGCGGCAGACCATCAGGCGATGAATGCGGCTTTGGACCCGGCTGTCGCACGGTTCACCGTCACCCAGCAGCAGGACGAAGACGAGGCAGAGCTCTGGCGCGGCAAGCTGCAGTCGCTTCGCAATCTCTACGGCTTTCTCAGCCAGATCATTCCCTATCAGGATTCCGACCTCGAAAAACTCTACGTCTTTCTGCGCCATCTCGGCGCCAAACTGCCGCGACGACGGAGCGGATTGGCGTACCAGTTCGACGACGAGGTGCGGCTGGACTATTACCGTCTCCAGAAAATCAACGAAGGCTCCATCAGCCTGAAAGAAGGCACAGCCCGTACGCTGGATGGTCCCACCGAAGTGGGCAGCGGCATGGTGCGCGAGGAGTCGGTCGCGCTGTCGCGTCTGATTGACATCGTGAACGAGCGATTCGGGACGGACTTCAACCAGGCCGACCAACTCTTCTTCGATCAAATCATCGAAGCTGCGATGACTGACCAGACGCTCAGGCAGGCGGCAGTGGTGAATCCCGGTGACAAGTTTGCGCTGGTGTTCAAGAACTTGTTGGAGATGATGTTCGTGGAGCGCATGGACCAGAATGAAGAGATCTTCGTTCGATTCATGAACGATACGGCGTTCCAAAAGGTCGTCACGGCTTGGCTGGCTTCCGAAGCGTACCAGAGGCTCCGATGCGAGGCCACCGCTGAGCTGAGCCGTTAGATCAATCTACAAATGGAATTTTATAAAACCGCTACCCAGCGTTGACCTATACATTCGCAGGAAAATTCTTCTTCATCATCATATGGATAGCACGATTCCGCGTCACATCCACAATACAATCGTAGCACGCCTGGATCACATTGAGGTTGAAGAAGACGTTAGGATTTTTTTCGCGTGCGAATCAGGGAGCCGGGCATGGGGATTTCCGTCGACCGATAGTGATTACGATGTGCGGTTTCTCTCTATCCATCCACCAGAGTGGTATCTGTCTGTCGACATGGAGCGGAAACGGGATGTCATCGAGCGTCCAATCAATGACCACCTGGATCTCAACGGCTGGGACCTGCGCAAGGCACTCTGGCTTTTACGTAAGTCGAACCCGCCATTATTGGAGTGGCTTGCTTCGCCCATCGTGTATCGAGAATACTCTGCTATTCCTCAGCGACTACGTGAACTAAAAGCCAGGTACTATTCGCCACGCGCCTGCGCATACCATTATCTGCACATGGCGAAGGGCAATTATCGAGAGTACCTGCATGGAGCCAGAGTGTGGCTGAAGAAGTATCTGTATGTGCTGCGCCCTCTCCTGGCGATCGAATGGATTATCCGTGATCTGGGACCTGTCCCCATGGAATTCGAGCGTCTCATCGAGGCAGTTATTGAGGATCGGACGTTACGATGGGCCATCGATCAACTGCTGGAAGCAAAGAAAGCAGGCGATGAACTGGCCGTTGGACCACGTATCGACCCAATCAGTCTTTATCTGGAAGAAGCCCTTCCGAGATTGGAATGCCTGATCTCAGATACGGAGGTACGTACCGCTCCGATTGACGAGTTGAATGCGGTATTCCGAGAGGGATTGAGGGAGATGTGGGATATGAAGAGAGCGTGAAGACTGGACGCTGAATCAGGCTATGAGGAGTGCTATTCGGCAGCGTTTTGGTGTCCAAATGGTGTCCAGAAGAGGTCTAGAATCATCGAAATTGGTCTAGAGTGATACAAAGTGGGAACGGCTGCTCATGCCAAGAAAAAGAGGGAGTTACTTCCTCCACCTCGACGACGTGGAAGTTGGAGTCCCGTATGATTGGTCTCTCTGCCTGGCGTACAAACCCTACGTCAGCCGACGCGATATTCTGCCGGAAGTAGAACGGTATGTCAACGAGCGATAAAAAGGACTGCGCCCATGATTCGCCCTACGATCACCTATCGGTTTGAGACAGACTATCTGATCGGAGAGATCCGTCCCGACCTGCCCAAGGCCGGAGTGGTGCTGTGCCGGCACAAGCCGAGCGGGTTCGAACTCCTGCCGGAGCCGCCCCTCCATGCGCTCCTCATGCCGGAATGGCTGATGCGGCCCGGCCAGAGGCGGGAAGGCATTTTTTGGAATCCCTGCTGGGCAAGGCCGGATGTCCGGGTGGAGGGGGAAGGCGTCGTCTTCCATGTGCCCGCGACGCAGACGCGGGAGTGGAATATCGATGTGACCTTTCGTTACGCGCCCGGCCCGGATTGGATCGACCTCAGTTGCACCCTCGTGCCCGGCAGCGCCATCGATGATTTTGAGTTCTTTTTTGCTTCCTACATCAACGAGGCGATGGAACGCACCTATGTCTCGGCTGCGTTGCCGGACGGGGAATCCTGGCAATGGTTGGATAACCGCAAGACCAAACCCTATGGCCCCCCCTATTTCATCGTCAGGGATGAACGGGCGCGACAGTACCTGGAGGACGGACGCTGGCATCTGGGCGGCAACGCTCGCGAAAAAGGCCTGGAACCGGACTGGTATTACGCACGTCCTATTTTACTTGCCATGCAGGAATCCACCGGCCTGGCGGCGGTCACCTTAGTCGAGCCACAGGTCTGCACCCTGCTGGGAGGACAACATCATCATGTGGAAACGGCCCACGACTTCACGTTCAGTGGCCACCTGCGCCCCCAGGAACCGCTGGTGGGACGAGCACGGGTGGTCATTCGTAAGATCGGCCAATTCCCCCAGGCGAGCGCGCAACTCGACACCATGTGGACCGAGTTCATAGACGCCCTGAAGGAGGGAGGCGTCGTATGACCATCACGGAAAGGATGAACGCGTGATGCACCGATGGATCGTAGGAATCATCGGCTGTGGATGGATTGCGCCGTTCCATGCGAAGGCGCTGCGTCAGCTCCGTGAGCGAGCCATCGTGGCATGGGTGGCCGATCCGGATGTGGGACGGGCCGAGCGGCTGGCAGCCGACCTGCAGGGGCTCAGTCCCGGAGCAACCGCCGGTATCGCTCCGTCCACGATTCGGCTGCTCTCAGATTACCGCGTGGGACTCAGCGATGTCGAGGCAGTCTTCATCCTGGTGCCCCATCACCTCCACTACTCCATCACGAGGGACGCGCTGAGAGCCGGCTGTCACGTGCTCCTGGAGAAGCCGTTTGCGTTGACGCTCCCAGAGGCCCATGACATGATCGCTGCGGCGGATCATGCTGGAAGAGCTGGGATGGGGGAGTCGCATCATGATCGATAGAACAGCGGTAGCGACTGAGATCAATGAACGCGGGTATTGCGTCCTCGAAGCATGCTATCATGAGGAGGAGTGCCGGCAGATACGGGCCATCATGGATCGTCTGTGCGAGCAGAAGGGTGGACTGTCCCCGAACACCTCCTACATCGGCCTCGTCCCATTCCTGCAGCTCGCCCCCGAGATGGCGCCGTTCTTCGGCCGTCCAGACCTGGTGGAGACGTTCGCCGAAGTGTTGCAGGACGCCCCGCGCCTGGCCCACAGCGGGGCGAGTGTCACAAACGAATACGCCAACCCGTTCATCATCTCCTGGCACACCCATTACCAGTGGGAAGTTCCACCCGACGGGTTGAACCGTCAGCAGCCGGAGCGCATCTTCTGTAACGTGTACGTGGATGGATCAACTCCGGAGATCGGCCAGCTCATCCTGATTCCACGTCGTCTGAACGACCCGATCGACCAGCCATGTTCGGACCGGCGGGCGGACTGGCCTGGCCAGGTCAACGTCGTCGCCCCGCCCGGCTCGGCGGTCATCTTCGATTCGGCTCTGTGGCATACCGGAAAGCGCGGGACGAAGCCCGGACTCCGGCACCTCTTCGGGGGGGAATACCAGAGGTGGCATGACCTCCGGCCGCACCCCGAGGACAACATCAGCGAGAGTCCAGCCCTGGCTCAGTACAAGCGTGATCTTCCCGCGTTGCGCCGTTTGATCGACGGACCGTAGCCGAGCGACACCTTATGGTGTCCATGATTTGCTGGCACTCATCCACGCTCGTGCGTCAGTCTCTCCCGCACCTGCGCCCACTCCGCATCCTGAAGACGCGGCGGGAAGGACACGCGCTGGCCGTGGAGCGCGGATCGGTAGGCCGCCATGATGAGATCAAACCCGAGCTTGGCACGCTCGAACCGGCACTGGTGGGGCTGACGATCATCATCGAGCCACTCAGCGATCGCCTGCGTAAACGCGCGCTGAGCTGGCAGGTCGTCCGCGAAAAAATTCGTCGGCGACCTGAACGGTTGCGCCATCCCCTCAACCTGATACCCCCACGACCCAAAATCGCGCCACCAGAACCGTCCGTTCGTCCCCCAGAGGTCGAGGGTACAGCGGGCGGGAATGGGTGGTGCCTCGACCCCAGGGTCGTCTGCGGCACCACAGGCCTCTGGGGAGGCTTCGAACAAGACCCGGAGGCCGCCGGGGACGGTGTAGGCGGCCAGCACGTTCTCCGGACACGGCGCATCGGGACTGGCGTAGGGCGCGCCCCCGTCAACCGTGGCCCACACCGCCGTCGGCGACACATCATCCACGGCCAGCAGCGCCAGATCCATCAGGTGCGTGCCCATATTCAGGAGGCCGCCCTGGGTGGTGGCGCGCACGAAGTGGATCGCGCCCAGCGTGCCCGCCGCGTGGAACGCCCGGAGCGTCGCCGCAAAGGGCATGTACCGCATCTGGTGGTTGACGATTACTCTGAGTCCGGTGTGCTGGACCGCCTGCTCCAGGCGCTCGGCTTCAGCGGGCCGGCACGCGATCGGCTTTTCGATGACGAGGGCTTTCACCCCCGCCGCCGCGGCCGGCTCGACCCACAGGGCCCGTGGGAGGGCGGGAGCGGTGATCGCGTGCACGATGTCGGGGCGTTCGTGGGCGAGCATGTCCTCGTAGTCGGCATAGCCCTTCACCCCGAGCTCCCGTGCCCCCGCGTTCCGGCGTTCTTCGTCGATCTCACAGAGCGCGACGACCTGCATGTTTTCTACGCCGTCATACGCTCTGGCATGATGCAGCCCGCGGCGGGCGCCCACGATCGCCGTGCGATACATCCCCATCAAGCCCTCCTGTGAGAAATTGTCAGCAGTCACCCCACGCGTATCCAGAAAAAACGCTGCAATGGAGAAAAAGTCAACGAGGGAATCGCGGTTCTCAGGAGAGAGCCGTGGGATGGCAATGCGGTCAGAAATTCAACCAGTGTTCGTCACCGGTTCAAATGTTCTTGACATCTGTTGAACTCCTCCCCTTTTTGGTATCCAATCAACTCCGCAGACCCGTGACCACAACGACACACACAGATACCCTTACAAGGAGGCGAACGATGCTAACGAACGAGCAAGTGGCGGCGTATCAGCGAGACGGCTACCTGAAAGTCGAAGGCCTGTTCACCCCGGAAGAGGTTGGCGAGCTGTCGTCTGACATGATCCGGATTATCGAAGAGTGGGGACAGGAGACGATCGGGTGGCACGGGCCGTGGCGGGACCGCTACCTGCCGGAGCAGGAGCGCCAGAACACCAAAGCGGTGTTCATGCACAACCCGCATTTTTATTCCTCCGCGTGGGGACGTGTGATCTTCCATCCGGGCCTGATCGGGTGCGTGCAGGACCTCATCGGCCCGTGCGTCCAATGGCATCACACGGTGCTGCACGGGAAACCGCCCGAATTAGGCACTCCCTTCCCGATGCACCAGGACTATCCGTTCTACCCGCACGACGGCCTGGATTTTGTCGACTGTCTCCTCCACCTCGACGATGCGCCCTTAGAGAGCGGCTGTCTCTGCGTCGTGCCGGGCAGCCACAAGAACGGGCCGTTAGAGCACATCACCGGCTCGCACACCGCGCCCCACCTGCCGCCCGACGTGTACCATCCGACCAAAGTCAAAACCATCCCCATCCCGGCGAAGACCGGGGATGTGATCTTCTTCAGCTATTGTACGATCCACTGGTCGGACGCCAACCGGACGGAGCAATGGCGCAAGGCAGTCCGGTTCGGCTACCATCATCCGGCGATGCGTCCGACCGGGCATAACCCGAACGACCCGTACAACAACATCGTCGTCACCGGGTTTAAGGCGAATCAGCAGGCGACTGGTAACTGATGGGGGGCATGGCCATGCCAGAAGCGCCGTTGACGCCGGGGTGTTGTCCGCGACGCCGGTGGGGCAACACCGGCCTCTCCATCCCGGTCATCCCATTCGGGACGCAAGGGTTCGGGAACAATTTCGGGCCGGTCAGCGATGAGCAGGCGATCGCCCTCATCCGCCGCGCCGTCGACTTAGGCGTGAATCATTTCGACTGCGCGCGGTGTTATGGCGACTCGATGCGCAAGCTGGGACTGGCCATCACGCAGGGTGTCGTCAAGCGGGATGAGGTCATCATCAGCGGCCGGCTGTGCTGCCACAGCGCGGCGCAGTGGGGCGGGTACGGCAAGGGGGAGGCCGACTATTCCGCTGAACGGGCGATCGCCGACGTCCAGGATCAGCTTGCGCGGCTCGGGACGGATTATTTCGATGCCATGCTGATCCATGACCCGACCGCGATCGAGCCGACCTTAGCGCCGGACGGGTGTCTCGACGGGCTGAAGCGGCTGAAGGCCGATGGCCTCGTCCGGTCCGTCGGCTACGGGATGAACCCGCATCCTTTCCATCTGAAGGCCATCGCCGAGGGGGACATCGACGTCCTGCTCACGTTCAACGATTACAACCTGTTCCGGCAAACGGCGGCCGACGAGGTTCTGCCCGCGGCGGCGAACAAAAGTCTCGGCGTGCTCAACGGCTGGTCGATCAAGCGCGGACTCTTGACGGGGAGGCCGGTCGAAGAGGTCGTCCCGCGCGACACCTGGCAGCCGGGATCCGATCCGGAACGGGCGGAAGCGATGCGGCTGTGGTGCGCTGAGCACGAGATCAGTCTGATCCGGCTGGCGTTGCAGTTCTGCCTCCGGGAAGGCCGGATCCATGGCAATCCACTCGGCAACCTGACGATCGACCAATTAGAGATGAACGTCGCCGCCGTGCTGAATCCCCTCCCCGACGCGATCTTCGAGGAATTCAGAGCGGCTCATCTGTGAGGGATGATCTGACCGAGGTCGAGGAAGGAGAGTTAGACGGCGAAGAATCGCTGTACGGTTTCCACGTACACCCGCGCTACCGGTTCCAGGGTGGCGATCTCCACGTACTCGCCCGCTTCGTGGAGTCCGGCCCCGGCCGGCCCGAACGTCACCGTTGGGATGCCGCCTTCGGTGACGTAGATGTTGCCGTCGATGATCCCACGCCGCCCGGCCAGCAGTGGGCTTCGCCCGAACACGGTCTGGTAGCCTTCCTGAAACGCGGTGAGAACGAGAGCTCGTTGATCGAGGAAGAACGGGTCGTAATACGGCGGGGGCGTCTCGACCGTCACCCGGGAGGGCAGGTCGAGCGAGGCGATCAGGTCGTGCATCTCTTGAATGGCCGTCTCGCGGGTCTCGCCAGGCACGGTGAGGCGGGTGATAATGATCTCGCAGTGCTCGGGGACGACGACCGCGTACTCCCGGTAGCCCCCGTCGACCTTCAGGGTCGAGTAGTTCCCCTGGCCGATCAGCGGATGCGCGCCCAAGCGTAAGCG
>JACQVL010000353.1 GCA_016209865.1 Candidatus Latescibacterota bacterium
CCGCTCGTCGGGCTTGACGTCGGGACGAGCGCGGTGAAGGTCGTCCAGACGCAGGAGATCGACGGCCGGAAGATGGTCATCCACGCGGCGAAGGCGGACATCGAGGATGCGGGCAACGAGGATTCGATCCGGGAGGCGATTCTGTCTGCGCTGAAGGCGTCAGAAGTGCGGGGGAAGCGGGTCTGTTGTTCGACGGCCGGGCCGTCGACGGCCGTCCGGCGGCTGATGCTTCCCCGGATGGCGAAGGATGAACTGCCGGGCGCGGTCTGGTGGGAAGGCGGACAGGTCATCCCGTATGACATGGAGGAAGTGTACCACGATTTCGAGACGATCGCCGTCAACGAGAAAGCGTCCTCCCTGGAAGTGTTGTTCGTTGCCGCCCCCAAAGAGTTGATCGACCGGAAGCAGAAGATCGTCGAGAACTGCGGGCTTGAGGTCCGAGTGTTCGATACCGACTCGACCGCGCTGTTGAACGGGTTCATGGCCGGGCCCTCCAAGCCGGAGGGGACGACGTTCGCCGTGATCGACATCGGCGCCAAGTACACCAACTTAGCCATCGGAGCGGACGGCCGGGTGCCGTTCGTCCGGGACATCCTGATCGGCGGGGAGGATTACACGCGCGAGATCATGAACGCGCTCGACGTCACCCGCCCGGAAGCCGAGCGGGTCAAGCGCCGGTTGCGATTCCAGCCGAACCCGGACGCGGAGCTGGCGACGGTCTCTGTGACGGAGCGCTTAGCGGAAGAAATCATGCTGTCCTTCCAGTACTATGAGAAACGTGAAGAGCGGGGTGAGGGCGCCCGGCCCGAGATCGTGAAGATTTGTGGAGGCACCTCCCAGTTGGTCGGCCTGAAAGGCCGGCTGTCCGTCCTCCTCGACACCAAAGTCGAATCATGGAATCCCCTGTCTGAGACGATGGAGGGCGGTTTAGGACCGGGACTGCAGGAGTATGAGCACGCATTCGCCGTGGCCGTCGGGCTGGCGATGCGCGAGGAACCGATGTAGAGGGGCGCCCGAGAAGGTCCCATTCGCCCGCCAGCAACGGGCGGGGTGATGGCCTCGATCACGGTTTCTCGGACACCCTCTCAGAAAATCCCTTGACCTCAGTCCGCTCTTTGCGTTTCTTCCCCAATAGCCCAAATTCGACTTGACCTCAACCCACGCGGCGCGTTTTTTCCATGTACAATATTAACCTGATTCACGAAAAGATTATCCCGGTCCGGAAACAGCGGAAGCGGCTGAGTCTGGTCTCGCTGTATTTCTTGCTCTGGGCGGTGTCTGCCGTCGTCATGGCGTTTTTCGTCATCACCAACAACGCGCGAATCCAGGAATCGACGAAAGCGGTCCAGACGATCGGCGCCCGAAACGCCCTTCCGTCCAGGCTGACCCGGAACGACGTGGAGGCGTTGGGCCGGCAGCTCGACGCCTCGGCGATCGTGTTGAAGACGATCCAGCGGCAGACGATACGCTGGGGGCCGAAACTGCGCCTGCTCAGCCGCCATCTCCCGAAAGACGCCTGGTTCGATCGGCTCTCCTGCCGGGGAACGCCGCCGGGACAACCCCCGCCCGGCGGCCAGCCGGGGGAACAGCCGCCGGTCCTGTCTGCGGGAGAATTCATCGTGGAAGGGATGCTCCTCGTCCCTGAAGGGGGGATGGGAACAGCGCCCCTGGAGGAGTATGTGGCCACGTTGCGCGAGGACAAGGTCTTCATGACCGGGCTGTCGAAGGTCGACCTTCAGGTCGTCGCGCGGAAGGGGATCGGCCGGCGTGAGGTCGCCCTCTTCAGGCTGATCTGCACGGTCGCCGAGGGAATCAGGGTTGATACTTAAACGCTACCTTCCTCCACAGTCATGGACGCTCGTGGCCGTTGCCAGTTACACGGTGGCGATCTCCCTCGCCTACCTGCTGCTCCTGCGCCCGCTGTTCGCCAAAGTGGAGCAGGTCAAGGCGGAGAATGCCGTGACAGAAGAGTATCTGATCTTAAAGAATAACGCGACCCGGCTCTCGATGTTCAAGAGCCGGCTCGCCGTCTTCAACCGCGCGACGACGCTCCGGGCTACCCTCGACTCCCTGGCTGCCCCGGCGGACGTGAAAGTGGTCTCGGTCGCGCCCGATTCCGCCGCCCAGACGCTCGACGCTGGATTCCTGCTCCAGGGGTTTCAGGTGACGGTCGAGGGGAACTATCATCAGGTCACGAAGCTCCTCTCCGCACTCGAGCACACGAACAACTATTACCTGCTGACGCGTCTGACGATCGCCCGGACGGACAACCGCTCCGGCCTGGCTCGCGCGCAATTCATCCTGCGGGTGTTGACGGTACCGGAACTCAAACGGGAACCGCCCCGGCGCGGGACCGGGTCGAATTCCCCGGAACCGTCCCGCACGGTGACGTCAGTCCGCAACGGCTGAAGAGGGTGATTGGCATGAACAGGCTCCTGAAAAAGCTCATCATGGCTCTGCTCGTCCCCGTGATTTATTACTTCATCTACACCCAGCTCATGCCCAACCCGGCGTCCGGGTCCGGGGCCGGACCGGGCGTACTGTCGTTCCTCCCCGTAGTGGGGAAACTGCTCGGCAAGAACATGCCGGCTGGGGCCGCCGACTCGACGGCTTCTCAGGCGGCCTCGTTGGCCGAACTCTCCCGCCTGCTCGGCCGGGCCACGGCGGATACGAGTGACACCCTGGCCGCGGATGGCAAAGGCAAACGGGAACGCGACCCGATGATCCCGATGATCCCGGCTGACGCGCAGAGCCGCACCATCCTGGCCCGCGCGCCCGCCGCGCCGACCAAGTTTCCCATTACCCGATCCGACATCACGGGAATCTTCTGGGACGAGAAAAACCCCATCGTCCTGATGTGGCGGAAACCCTACCAGGTGGGCGCTGAGGTTCGCGGAGCGAGGATCACCGCCATCAACCGGACGAGCGTGATGTTCACCTGGCAAGGCCAGACGATCACAGTCAAACTGAAGTAGCAGGGAGTCGGTAATCGGTGGTCGGTGGTCAGTGGTCGGTAAAATTCAGATAAGGCCCTCTCTCTCAGGAACGTCGCATGGCTCATACCTTACGCCGTCTGCTCCTCGTCCTCGTCGCTCTCCAGATTCCCGTGCGCATCGCCGCCCAACAACTGGCCCCTCCTTCTCCGGCGTCCCTGGGAACGATTACCGCCAGCATGGAAGCCCTCCCGTTAGCGGACGCCATGCAGGTGTTCGCCCTCAAGATCGGGGTCAACATCCTCATCCAGCCCGGCCTTGAGGATAAGAAGATCTCCGCCCAGTTGGGCGAACTCCCGGTTCTGGAGGCGTTCGAGGCGATCCTGCGCGCCAATGGCTTCTGGTATGAGGTCAACCCGACCGGCAACGTCTACCTGATCAAACAAGCGGACGTGTCGTTCTCCGGACGGGTGACCGAACGGATTCCGATCCTGTTCGGGGAACCCAGACCCCTGGAAGAGGTCGTCAAGAAAGGGACGGCGGGGAGTGGCAGTTACTTCATCGACGAACGGACGAACAGCTTTATCGTGACCGACACCCCGGCCCGGATCGCCGACATCCGGCAGGTCATCACCGCCTTAGATGTCCCGGCCCCCCAGGTGTTGATCGAGGTGGAAATCGCCTCTATCGACCGGACGGCCAACCGGCAACTGGGCATTAGCTGGGACTTCCTGGGGCAGATCGACGCCGACTCTCCGGTCGGCTCGGCGATCGGGACATCGATGTTCGATAACAAGGAAGGCAAATTCAAACTCACGTTCGGCAAATTCGTGTCCAGCGTCGGCCAGAAAGACCTGCGAGTGACACTCGAAGCGCTCGAACGGAACGGCCTCGTCGACATCCTGGCCAGCCCACGGCTCATGACGGTCAACCGGAGGGCTGCGTCGATCAAAATCATCGATAACATCGCCGTCGGCACCCGCATTTCACAGAGCGCCAGCGGCCTCGGCCAATCGATCACGGAGCCGATCTACAAAGATGTCGGGGTCACCCTCGACGTGACCCCGTACGTGGCCGGAGACAGCCTGGTCGTCATGGACATCACGCCGACGGTCAGTTCCGCCCAGAAGTCCCCATTCTTCCCCGCCCTGGCGGTTGACACTCAGCAACGCACGGCTCAGACCAGGGTCATGGCGAAGAATAACCAGACGATCGTCATCGGCGGGCTCCTGCAGACGAACAAGACGAGCCAGGTCACCCGCGTCCCACTGCTCGGCCATATCCCTCTCCTCGGCTATTTCTTCCGTCAATCGACCTCCGACATACGCAAGAGCGAGGTCATCGTCTTCATCACCCCGCGCATCATCACTACGACCAACATCGATTCGTTGAGGAAGCCGCCGGAACCGGAGAAGAAAGAGTGATGAACGATGAATGGAAATCCCTTTCAGATGTCATTCCCGCGCAAGCGGGGAATCCACGATTTTTCTCGTCACTCGTCACTGGTCACTGCTCTTCTCCGTGCTGTCAGGCGCGGCGGGTGTCTCGGTAGGGGGTGCTTCCTCTGTCCCGAACTCCGACAGGCTGTCGGCGGGTATGGTGACAGGCGGGCGCGTCGACGGATCGCTACGAGCGCCGTACCATTCCAGCCGTTTGAGGATCAGGCTCTGGCGCCAACGTAAGCCCCGCGTCGGACGGGCGGGGTTCGTGTGCAGGGGGTTGGGGATGGTGGCGGCCAGGAGCGCGGCTTCGTCGAGGGAGAGGGCAGACGCCGATTTCCCGAAATAGACGCGAGACGCGGCTTCCACCCCATAAATCCCGTCGCCGAACTCGATCACGTTGAGGTACAGCTCGAAGATGCGCCCCTTCGACAACTCGCCCTCCAGCCGGCGGGCGATGAGGAGTTCTTTGAGCTTGCGGATGGGACTCTTCGAGGGGGACAGGTACAGGTTCTTGGCGAGCTGCTGGGTGATCGTGCTCGCCCCGCGAGCGAACCGCCTCTTCTGCCAGTTCTCCCGGAACGCTGCCCTGATCTCCTCGGCATCGAACCCGTGATGGCTGAAAAAATTGATGTCCTCGCCGACGAGCACCGCGTTCTTCAGGGACGGGGAAATCCGGGCATAGGCCACCCAGGATTGCACGCGTCGAGGCTGCCGGCCGGCCTGTCGCGTTTCCTCAGTTCGAATCTCCATCAACGCGGTCGTTTCTGGGTTCTTCTCCTTGAGGACGGACACGTTCGGCAGCGTGGCGTACTCGATCAGCAGATAGAGGATGAATAGACCAGCGAGCCAGACAGCGATGCGGCGGGGACGAGTCATGGTGATGTATGGTAGGGGCGTGGGTTGTCCACGGCAAGAGAAAAATCGGTCAGGTCTGATTAATGATTGACAGTGATACTTCATCTGTATTATAGTGGTCGGTGGTCGGTGATCGGTAAAGGATGGGAACTGTGCGAACGGCGACGGTGCACCGCGCAACTCAAGAGACGCAGATCGACCTGACGCTGAACCTCGACGGGACGGGTGTGTTCACCGGGTCGACCGACATCGGCTTCTTCGACCATCTGCTCGCCGCGCTGACGAAACACGCGGGGTTCGACCTGACGCTGGCCTGCCGGGGTGACCTTCACATCGATGACCACCATACGGTCGAGGATGTAGGGATCTGCTTCGGACAGGCGTTCGCTCAGGCGGTGGGGGATAAATCCGGGATCGCCCGGTTCGGCTCCAGCCACGTCCCGCTCGACGAGGCGCTCGTCCGGGCGGTTGTGGACGTCAGCGGCCGGTCGTTCCTGTCGTTCGACGTGGCGTACAGCCGGCCCGACGTCGGCCGCCTCAGCACCGAACTGGTGCGCGAATTCTTCAAGGCGTTCGTCGACCATGCCCGGATCACCCTCCACCTGACCTTGCTCTCCGGCACGAACGCGCATCACCAGGTCGAGGCCACCTTCAAGGCGGCGGCGCGGGCGCTCCGGCAGGCGGTGGAGTTCGACCCGCGCGTGTCGGGTGTGCCGTCGACGAAGGGGACGCTCTGAAAAGAGGGAAGGCTCCGCATGCATCTCGACGCTCTGGATACGCCGGCCGTCATCGCCGACCTGGCCGTCATGGAGCGGAACATCGCCATGATGGCCGCGCACTGCCGCGAGGTCGGGATTCCGCTTCGGGTCCACACGAAGAGCCACAAGATTCCCGAGATTGCCCACAAACAGCTTGCCGCCGGGGCGATCGGGATCGCCTGCCAGAAGCTCGGCGAGGCGGAAGTCATGGTGGCGGCCGGGGTCACGGACATCCTCATCCCCTACAACATCGTCGGGCCGCTCAAGGTCGAACGGCTCACCCGCCTGGCGAAACGGGCGACGATCACCGTCGCGGTCGATTCTGAGGACACCGCCCGTGGAATCTCCGACCGGGCGCGTGCGGACGGGTGTACCGTCCGGGTGATCGTCGAGCTCGACATCGGGACGAAGCGGTGCGGCGTCCAATCCCCTGAAGCGGCGCTGGCGTTGGCGAAGACGGTCGTGGAGATGCCCGGACTGGAGTTCATCGGATTGATGCTCTACCCGAGCCGGCTCGAAGCCAGGCCGTTCCTGGAGCGCACGCTGGAGCTGCTCGGCGCGGCGGGCATTCCCGTCCGGATGATCAGCGGGGGCGGGACGGGCGCGGAGGCGGCCTCGAAGCAGCTCGGCTGCACCGAGACCCGGAGCGGGTCGTATATCTGGGAGGGGATGACGCGGATCGGCGGGTCGGCGATGCTCAACCCGGAACGGTGCGCGGGCCGGGTGGTCGTCACCGTCGTGAGCCTCCCGACGGCGGACCGGATCATCATCGACGGAGGGATGAAGACGTTCGCCAGCTATCCGCCCACCCCGTACGGTCACATCATCGAACACCCGGACGCGCACATCTACGGGATGTCGGTCGAACACGGCCATGTGGACGTCAGCGGGTGTTCGCACCGGTTCCGGGTCGGCGAGCGGCTGTCCGTCATTCCCCTCCACCAGGAGATGACCCTCAACCTGCACGACGAACTCGTCGGCGTCCGGGACGGCATAGTCGAGGCCATCTGGCCGGTGGCAGGACGGGGGAAGGTGAGATAACTGCAGTGACGAGTGACCAGTGACGAGTAAGACACAAACTAATCCTGATGCTTTGTGACGATGGTGCCTAATGGTGTCTCACGTTGTCATTCCCGCGCAGGCGGGAATCCATGCTGTTTCTCGTCACTCGTCACTGGTCACTGATTTTACAGGATCACCATCCATGCACACCCATTCCCACTCCATGACTTCCCCAGATCGCATGACCCGGCGGTTCAAGTGGTCGCTCATCTTGACGCTCCTGTTCGTCGCCGGGGAGGCGCTCGCGGGCTGGTGGGCGAACAGCCTGGCGTTGTTGTCGGACGCGGGGCACAACTTAGCGGATGGGGCGGCGCTGGGTCTCTCCTGGTACGCGCTCCGGATCAGCCAGCGGGCGCCCAGCCAGGCGAAGACGTTCGGGTATCACCGGGCCGGGATTCTGGCGGCGCTCGTCAACTCGACGTCGCTCGTCGTGATCGCGCTCGCCATCTTTTATGAGGGGGCCCATCGGCTGCTCCGGCCGGAGGTCGCACAGGGGGAAGCGATGGTCGCCGTGGCCAGTGTCGCGGTGATCGTCAACACCGTGATCGCGGTCTGGCTGAGACGCGGGGGGATGCAGGACGTGAACGTGCGGAGCGCGGTGGTGCACATGATCGGGGATGCGCTGTTCTCCGTCGGCGTCATCGTGGCCGGGCTGGTGATGCTGGCGACCGGCTGGCTGGCCGCCGACCCGATCGTGAGCCTCCTCATCGGGGTGTTCATCCTGTGGAGTTCATGGGGCATCCTCAAAGAGACGGTCAATATCTTGATGGAAGGCAGTCCCCTGGAAATGGATATGGACGCCTTAGTGGAGACGATGCGCGGCGTGCCCGGCGTCCAGGGGGTGCATGACCTGCACGTCTGGATGATCGCCTCCGGGATGCCGATGTTGAGCGCCCATGTGTTGATCGAGGACCAGGCCCTGAGCGACGGCGCGCGCGTCATCACTGCCGTCAACCACAGGCTCCAGGAGCAATTCGGCATCTGGCATACGACCCTGCAGGTCGAATGTCTCGACTGCACTCCCAACGGGCTGTACTGCACGTTACAGCCGAACCATCCTCTCGTTCACCATCATGACCACGATCATGGGAAATAGAAGATGGGAAATGGGAAACGGAAAATAGGAAATGGGGAGAGAGAAGCCGTTCTCCCGTCCACTGCCCACTGCCCATCTGCCTACTGCCCGGCAGGGTAGGGAGATCAGGGAGTCAGACCGGAATCGTCACCAGCACCTGGTTGCCGCGACCAAGATAGCGCAGGTCTACGTCTGCTTTAATCATGGCGATGCCCCGGCCATGGTTGTGGAAGACACGATCCGGGTCGAGCTCCAAATATTTCTCGAAATCGAACCCCGGGCCTTGATCGGTGACCAGGAGCGTAAGCCTGTCCGGCTCTCGTGCGAGTCTGACTTCCACGTACTTGCCCGCATGTTCAGGCAGCGCCAATCGTCGCTCGATCTCCGCCCGCCATGTTCCCTTCGCGATGTAGTCGGTCTTCTCATCATATTGCATGCCCAGGCTGCCGTACTCGACGGCGTTGGCGAGCAATTCCACGATCCCGACCGCCTTCTCAGGAACGGGACTCATGTTGGCGATCTTGAGCGCTAAGTCTTCCACGTCATCCATCGTTCGAAGATGGAAGGTTCCCTCGACGAGCAGCCGGAAGGGATTCTCATACTCCTGGACCCTGTCCAATAATTCCTGTTTATACTTGAAATCAGAGATCGCCGCCCTTACGATCGACCACAACACCTCATGGTTCGTCGGCTTGATTAAGTAGTAGAACGCCCCCGCCTCGATCCCTTCCTTGATATGCTCCGGGCTGTTCATCGCCGTCTGCATGATGACCGGGATATGTTCCAAGCCCGGCTGCTTCTTGATCCATTTGAGCAATTGAATCCCATTCATCGGGAACATCATCCAGTCCACCAGCGCCGCGCTGATCCGCGCCGTCCGTTGGGTGATGAGCGTCTGGGCCTCCACCCCGTTCGTGGCGGTCAGGCACTGATACCCCTTGATTTGGAGCACCGTCTGGATGTAGAGGAGCAGATCCGAGTCGTCATCGACGACGAGTATCGTGTCCATGCGAGCTCCTCCTACTGGCCTCCCCCTTCAACCCATCCCCGCCGGGCAGGTGGGCAATAGGCAGTGGGCAGTCGAAGCCGTTCCCCCGTCTACTGCCTACTGCCCATCTGCCTACTGCCCCGGTGGAGAGGGGCCGGGGGTGAGGGGTTACACCGGAATCACCGGCAACACGATATGCGACGGGCAGGCCCGGCTGTGGTGGACGGTCTGGTGCGCCGTGCGGAGTTCTGCATCGATGCCGAACTCGTGGCCGGTATTCGGGTTGCGGTCGAATCGAGGGAAGTTGCTCGACGCGACCTCGACCCGGATGCGATGCCCGGCCCGAAAGACGTTGGCGGTCACCCACAGGTCGATCTCGTACTCATACACCTTGCCAGGCTGCAGGAGCTTTGGCGTCGCGCGATCCGGCCGGTACCGCGCCCGGATGATCCCGTCTGTCAGGTTCATTGCGTACCCATCCGGCCGGACGTCGACGAGCTTCGCCGTCCAGTCGGTGTCCGGACCGTCCGTCGTCGCGTACAGGATGACTTTGATCGGCCCCGTCACCTCCAGGTCCTGCGCCAGCGGAGGGCTCGTGTAGCAGAGCACGTCCCCCCGGAGCTCGACGGGACGCTGGTCGTACGGGCCCCAGGCGACGATGTGCGGGGAGCAGCAGTTGTTACCGCCGATCGTCTGGACCGGGTAGGTGGGGTCGTACGTGAACGGGTCGGCCGGCTCGTCGCCCGGCGGGTCGGTCGAGAGGACGCCATCCCCCAACAGACTGTTCGCCCGGCCGGCGGAATGGAAGTACCACCGCTGCCAGTCCGTCCGGGCGAGCGGCCATTCGTGCTCATCCCGCCAGACATTCGTCCCCATGATGAACAGGCGCAAAGGCGGCTCATCGACGATGCCGTTGTCGATGCCCTTCAGCCAGTATTCGAACCATCGCACCTCCTCCGCGTCCAGGTCGACGAGCGAGCCCGGCCCGAAGTCAACGTCCCCGGTCTTCGTCGACACGCTGAGGGAATGCGGCCAGGGGCCGCAGATGAGCTTGCTCTTCCGCGCCGCTGGCGTCCGGCCATGTAGACGCAGGCCGTTAAAGTTGACGAACGCCGCCTTCGAGTACAGGTCGAACCAGCCGCCTAAGTTGAGCGCGGGGACGGCGATTTCCCCCCACCTGTCCTCGTTCGAGATCGCCCGCCAGTAGTCGTCGTAGGAGGGATGGGCGACCCAGTCCTTCCAGAACGGCACGTCCCGGCCCGCCGCCCGTGCGACGTCACGGATGGGCAGGGTGCGGAACAGGGATGGCCAGTCATGGTACTCGATGCTCTGCGCGGTGCGGCCGTTCGTCCGCATCCCCCAGGTGGCCAGGACGCCGAGCTGGAACGCCCCCTGGGTGTAGTTGGGGGAATCCCAGTAGTCGCTGACCGTCACCCGCGGGACGATGCAGGTGAGATGCTGGCTTCGCAGGGGGGCAGATGTCCACTGCGTGAGGCCGACGTACGACCCGCCCGCCATGCCGATCTTCCCGTTACTCCACGGCTGGCGGCCGACCCACTCCTGGGTGTCGTACCCGTCCTGCCCCTCGCCGTGGAACGGATAGTAGACGCCGTCCGAGTCGAACCGTCCCCGGCAGTCCTGGAGGACGCAGGCGTACCCCTGGCTGGCCAGGAATCGGGCGCGGGTGATGAGCGGGGCGGTGTTGTTGTCGTACGGGGTGCGGATGAGCACGGTCGGGAACGGCCCCGGTGCGTCGGGCAGGTAGAGGTCGGCGGACAGGTTGACCCCGTCCCGCATCGGGACTTTCACGTCGAGCCGCATCGTGACAGGATAATTCAGGGTCATGGGGGCTCCTTAATACTGAGTGATCAGCGAGACGCCCGGATGAGGGCGTGGTCCTTCCTGCGGACATACAGGGTGGTGGAGATGTTTTGCAGCTTGTCGGTGCGCCAGAAGCGTTGCCCATACCGATTCACCCCCAGCGCCGGGCTGATCAGATACGGCCGCCAGACCTGATTGACCCGTGGGTGCCAGAGGAACACTCCGCCCACGTCCTCGACCAGGAGACGCTCGGCCTGTTGGTACAGCCGCATCCGCTCTTTCTCATTCCCGATCAGCGCATTCGCCCGCTGGACGGTGCGATCAAACTCGTCATTCTTCCAGGCGTGCCGCCCGTTGGACATCCAGAGGCCGAGGAGGTTGCTCGGGTCGAAGTAATCGTACTGGTAGGGCACCATCGTCAGGACGATGCGGTGGGTGTTGAGCGCGTCCATGAACGCTTTCGCTTCGATGTTCCGAATCTCGACCTGGATGTTGAGGACGCGCTTCAGCATCGCCTGGATGGCCTCGGCGGCCGTGCGCGGGACGGTCCCCTCGTTGCGCAGCCACATCTCCAGGACGGGGAACCCTCTTCCGTTGGGATACCCCGCTTCCGCCAGACGCCGGCGCGCCAGAGCCGGGTCGTACCGCTGGATGGAGGCGAGCCGCTCCTGCGAGGCCGCCGGAAACCCCGGCGGCAGCATCGCGTACGCCGGCACCCCGAAATGCTTCAGCGCCGAGTTGCAGAGCGCGTCCCGGTCGATCGCATGACTGAATGCCTGGCGAACCCGTTTGTCCTTGAACACGCTGCGGTAGGTGTCCATCGTCAGGTAGTAGGTCATAAAGTCCGTGTAATTGTTCAACTGCCCCCGGAGCTGCGGATCGCTGTACACCCGGGCCACCTCGGCCTGGGTGGTCAGGTCGGTCGAGTCGATTTCGCGCCCTTCGTAGGCCGCGAGAACGGGCGGTGGAACCCCGACGATGTACACTTTGTAGATCACCCGCTCCAGGTAGGGCCGGAACGGACCCCGGTAGGCCGGGTTCGATTCCAGGACGATGCGTTCCCCTTTCGACCATTCCTTCAGCAAGAACGGCCCGCTCGACACCGACGTCTCTGGCCGGGTCGACCAGGCATCCCCATACCGGGTGATCGCCCGCTTAGGGGAGACGTAGGAGTAGATGAGCAGCGCGGGAAGATAGGGCGCGGGGGCGTCGGTCGTGACCTGGAAGGTCAGGTCGTCGAGCGCCCGGACGCCTAATGCTTCCAGCGGCTTTCTCCGGGCGGACACTGCGTCCCAGTTTTGGATCGGCAGATAATACCACCCGTAGTCATAGCCGGTGTTGGGGTCGGCTGCCCGGCGGAAGGAATAGACGTAATCGTGCGCGTTCAGTGGGGTGCCGTCACTCCAGACCAGCCCGCGGCGGATGCGGAACGTCCAGGTCCGGCCGTCCGGGGAGACGTCCCACCGTTCGGCGGCCGCCGGGAGCAGGTCGAAGTTGTGATCGACCCGGATGAGCGGCTCGCTGACCAGAAAGACCGCTGGGGAAGCCACTTTGTACGACGTTTTGAACCATTCCATGTACGGGTTGTCCAGAGTGAACATCGTGAGGACCTGTTCCTCAGGCGGCGCGGCATCGGGCGGGAGGGGAATGCCCAGCCGGTTGACGTACCGGCTGTTGC
Organism: Candidatus Latescibacterota bacterium; assembly: GCA_016209865.1. GTDB lineage: Bacteria > JAAXHH01 > JAAXHH01 > JAAXHH01 > JACQVL01 > JACQVL01. The sequence goes on from JACQVL010000353.1 coordinate 12,613, forward strand.
CCAGGAGAGGCGGATGGCTCACCGACAGGATGGCCAGCAGCAGGAATGCGATCAACGTCAGGGGGAAGGTGGGACGGAGCCGTGTCATCAGTGATCCAGCTTGAACACCCGCGCGGCCGTGCCGCCTAAGACCTGGGCGCGGTCGGCGTCCGGCATGAACGTGCAGTGCGTGCGGATGACCTCTAAGCTCTGCCGGTACGTCATGTATCGCATCGTCGGGGGGTAGTCTGACCCCCACAGCATCCGGCCCGCGCCGAACGCCCGGTAAATCCGCTCGATGTACGGCAGGACGTCCGGGTACGGGTACTCCCAGGTGTGCAGTGTAGAATAGGCAAACCCGGAAATCTTTATGTGGATATTCTCGACTTCAGCGGATCGCAGCACTTCCTCCCATTCCGCGACCGGCTGGCCGTTCCGCGCTGGCCCGCCGAGATGGCAGACGAAGAACGGGATGGAGGGATAGGCGGCCGCGAGCGCCCGGAGTTTCGGCTGATCCATCGGGGCGAGGGCGAGGTTGACGGACAGACCGAGTTCCGCGATCCGGTCAAATAAAGGCCCTGGCTGCATCCAGGCGCCCTCATCCTCCGGGCTGAACGGCTTGTAATAGCTCACTCCCACCAATCCGTCCGCGCCTGCGAATTCGTTCACCCGATCAAGGGCATCGGGTTTGTACAGATGCACGTTCACCCAGATACGGAACCGGTCGGGGAACTCTTTCGCCCGGGCGAGCGCGTTGGCGTTGTTGTTCGGGTCGTGTTCGTCGAGATGGCAGACGACGATGGCGTACTGGACACCGTTCTCGTCCATCTGGTGGAGGAACCGGGAGGTGTTCCCGGCCATCACATCCGGGCCGATGGGCGGCCAGGGGACATCCCAGATATGGTTGTGGGCATCGACGAGCATGGGTGGCGTCCTTTCTACAGAGGGCGAAAAGGCGAAAGGGGAAAAAGGAATACCTCATCCTTTCTCGTTTGTACTCGTCACTGGTCACTCGTCACCGTTTCTTCCCCGCTGCCCATCGCACCCCTTGTTGGAGCATACGGCGGAACGGTTCGCATCGAAAGGTATCCGGTCCGTGACCGAGCGCGTTGTAGTGGACGCGCGCCGGGCCGTACGTCGTCGTCCATGCCATCGGCTGCAGCCGGCCGTCCCACAGCGTGGTCATCAGGGTGTGGACGTGCCGCGTGATCGTCAGGGTATGGTACAGCTCATCATGGATGCTGAAATCCTCGATGTCTCGCGTGATCGGGTGTTCCCGGTCGACGATGTGCATCGCCCAGCCGGGCTGGTACGGGCCGTGGCCGGTCACATTCCACTCCCAGTACCCGCCCACGATCTCCCGATAGGCTGGCCAGTCGTCGAAATTGATCGTCGCCGCGTGCAGGGCGACGAGGCCGTTGCCCGAGGCCAGAAAATCGAGGACAGTCCGGCGCTCCGCCTCGCCGAGCTGGTACGGGCCGTCCGGGCCGGTCGCCCATTCCGTCGGCCAGCGGACGCAGTTGAGGGTCAGGACGTCGAACTCATGCAGGTCTGGCCTGGCCAGATCCGCCAGCTTGTCTGTCATCTCGGCAACAATTCCCGCCTCGCTCAGGATATCGACGAGCATCGGGGAGGTGGTCGCGTAGTCGTGGGCGACACCCCCGCTCAGGATGAGCGTTCGGATCGGAGTCATGGTTTCACGTCCTCCGCGAACCGGGCGAACTCCGCATCCAGCGCCGGCCGGCTCCATTCCCCGTCGTGGACGAGCACCCGGTACTTGAGCAGGAGCGTCTTGCCGGGGTCGAGGGTATACGGGTCGTTAAATGAGAACGTGGGATTGATGAACCCAAAGCCGTCATTCCCGATGTAGTGCCAGGTGCTCGGGTGGCGGGGGTTGGCGGGATGGTCGAAGATGGCGACACCCGCGGTATGAGGCGGGCCGCCATCGACTCCGGACGCATAGTCTACCCAGCGTGCTTGTTGTCGCTCCGATTCCGGATGCATCCGTCCCTCGCTGTCGTGGCTCTTCAGATGACGTAGGGCCATGGCTCGTTCTGCCCGGTAGGACATCCCGGCGTACCGGGTGCACGCAATCTCCAGCGGCTGATCCAGGGCGGAGGTGGCGACCGTCCAGTCGAGCGCGTAACTGCCGTCTGCTCGCACCCCACGGAACGTGACCGTCCGGGTCTCCTTGCCGAGCACCTCGTCCGTGTCCGCGACGTACCGGAACTGCATCGTGATGACCGCCGTCTCCCCGCTCAGGTTGACGTACTCCGGGCTGATGATCTCCGCCCGTCCCCCGCGGTCCGTGTGCCCGGCGGCCTCCGGGAGTTCCCAGACGTTCACCCCGTTCAGGTATTTCCAGCAGAACCAGATGCCGTAGTGCCAGTGGTGATCCCACGGCTGAGCGCAGGTGACGAGCCGTCCGGACGGGGTGTAGACAGGATGGAAGAACGTCTTGGGCACATCCCGGCGGAGGTTGTACCGCCAGAGCAGACAGTCATCGACGAAACAGTCGAGCGCCACGCCCGGACGGTGGGTCCAGGTCAGACTCATGGCCCCCCCTTTGATCACGGCTCTCAGACAGGTTCAGTGGTCAGTGGTCAGAAAAGACCACCACGAATAGAGATGTACGGGTATCCGGCAGAGAGTATGCGCCAAACGCGGGAGCGTGTCAATACCTTTTGCACCGACTTGACAAATACTCGGAAAGGAGCTATTCTACACCGACCACCGACTACCGACCACCGCGTTCACGAGGTGACTCTACGATGAGCAAACTCAAATCCCTCATGGAGCAGCGGACGAGGGGCCATCTGGGCGAGCACTCGAAGACCTGCTTCGATTGCGTCCACGTCCTGCCCGCGCTCACCAGCGACGAAGTGACGTGCGAGGTGTATACGTTTAAGTACGAACGGTACGGGGTACCGAAGAAGGCGTCTCTCCGGCCGTCGTTCGCCAATTCGTGTGCGTACTACCAGGCGATGACGCCGGAGGAAAAGGCCGTGTCGGAGCGGAAATTCCGGGAGTTCTACAAACGTCTCAAATAGGCAGGTGATCAGCTCGAAGTCCAGGGGGTGTGACCGTAGAAAATTTCCTTTACATCCCGACCGGACACTCGTATATTACGCCGACATTCGACGACAATACGGATGTGACAGTCGCCAAATCCGGGCAGACGCCCGGAGCGGGGGATCGTGCACACCCGGCGGGCAGGTCAGGCCGGGTGACCGGGGTGTATCCTGCGCGTCAACGACGCAGGACGGATACCTTTCGTCCGAACCCGTCAACTAACCTCGTCGGCACGGAAAGGAGTCGCCACGCGCGTGCCGTAGCCGCAGATGGACTCTGCGGTTTTTTTTGTGCGCCGACAGCGCGCCGTCGAGCGCAGGTCAGGAGTAGATACAGACGATGATGATGCTGGCCAAGAGGCCGCGGAACGTGAACTCGTTGCGGGCCGCAGCCATGCTGTACGGGGACTGGGGGACGAGCAAGGCGTACGTCACCGGGATTGCGTTCACCTTAGCCGGGTACGCCTCGTTCCCCCTGATCGTCGCCATGGCGATCCTGACGACGATCGTCGGGATCAACTACATCTGGGTGTGCAAGTACTACCCGGACGGCGGGGGAGTCTACTCGTCGGTGCGGAACCGTTCACGGACGCTGGCGGTCGTGGGCGGCTTGCTCCTGATCGCGGACTACGTCGTGACTGCGGCGTTGAGTTCCTTAGATGCGTTCCATTACCTCGGCGTCGCCAACCCGGCGTGGTGGGCGATCGGGACGCTCATCCTCATCGGCCTGATCAACGTCGTCGGCCCGAAGCACAGCGGCGGCCTGGCCGTCTTCCTTGCCGCGCCGGTCATCGTCGTCGTGCTCACCCTCGTCTTCGTCGCGATTCCTCATTACGGAGCAGCGACCGTCCTGCCGCCGAGCGGTGGGGTCAAACAGACGTGGCTGACGTTCGTCGGGATCATCTTAGCCCTCTCCGGGGTGGAAGCGGTCGCCAACATGACGGGCGTGATGCCCCTCGACCCGGGCAGCACGGACGACCGTCCCTCCGTCCATAAGACCGCCCGCCGGGCGATCGTGCCGGTCATGTTCGAAGTCACGGTCATGACCGTCCTGCTCGGCCTGGCGATGCATGCGGTCCCCAACCTGAAGGAACATACGGAGGACATGGTCCGGTTTTTAGGGGAGTACTACCTCGGCGCCTGGTTTGGCCAGATCGTGAGCGTCGTGTTCGCGTTACTCCTGCTGTCCGCCGCCAACACCGCCATCGTCGCCCTGGTCGCCATGATGTATTCGATGTCCCGTGACCGGGAGATGCCGTTTTCCTTCAGCCAGCTCAACACCTTCGGAGTGCCGTGGCTGCCGCTGATCGTGGCGACCGCGTTGCCCGTCATCGTCCTGGCGATCGAACATGACTTAGAGCGCTTAGCCGCGCTGTACGCGATCGGGGTCATCGGCGCGATCACGATCAACTTAGGCTCCTGCGCGACCAACAAGACACTCAACCTCAGGAAATACGAACGGCTGATCATGGGGGCCACGTTTGCCCTGTTGGCGGTCGTCGAGTTGACGATCGCCTACCAGAAGCACCATGCGCTCATCTTCGCGGCGACGGTCATGGGGGTCGGGCTGACCGTCCGCGGGGTGGCCCGGCGGGTCGAGCGGGGAGTGCCTGAGGTCGTGGTCGAGGCGCCCCGGGTGGATATCGAAACTCTGTTGCGAGGGATGGAAGTGCCCGCCGCTGCCCTGATGGTGGCGGTCCGGGGGGTGACGGAGACCCTCCGGTTTGCGGTCGAAGAGGCCAAGCTGCGTGGCGCGACCCTGTACGTCCTGTTCGTCCGGGAGATCGCCATCCGGGGGACGGCGGAATTCACCCTCGATCAAGACTCAACCGCTCAGGCGATTTTCTCTGCGGCCAGACAATTAGCCGATGGCGTCCCGGTCATCCCGTTGTATTGTGTGAGTGATGACTCCGCCGGGATGATCCTCGACCAGGCGGCGACGCTCGGCGTGGATTATCTCATCCTCGGCACCTCGGCCCGGAGCCGGCTGGTGCACCTGCTGAGGGGGAACGTCATTCAAGAGGTGGCGGGCAAACTGCCGGAAGAGATCAAGCTGATTATCCACGGATAGGGGAGAAGGTCGAAAGGTCAGATTCCGACCTTCCGACTTTATGACCTTCCAACCAGATTACTCATTCATCGACCGGAGGAATTCCCGGTTTGTCTTAGTCCGGGCCATCCGTTCGATGAGCAGTTCCATCGCCTCCACCGGCCCCAGACCGTCCAGGAATTTTCGCAGGATCTTGACCTTGTTCAGCACGTCCGGTTCGAGGAGGAGCTCGGCTTTCCGGGTGGACGAGGTGCTCAGGTCCATCGCCGGGAAGACCCACCGGTTGGCCAGTTTCCGGCTGAGTTCCAACTCCATGTTGCCCGTGCCCTTGAACTCCTCGTAAATCCCGTCATCCATCCGGCTGCCCGTCTCGATCAGGGCGGTCGCCACGATCGTCAGGCTGCCCCCTTCCTCGATGTTCCGGGCGGCCCCGAAGAACCGGCGCGGTTTCTGGAGGGCGTTGGCGTCGATCCCACCGGAGAGGATCTTCCCGCTGTGGGGGGTGATGGCGTTGTACGCCCGGGCGAGGCGGGTGATGCTGTCCAGCAAGATGACGACGTCCTTCTTATGCTCGACTAAGCGTTTCGCCTTCTCCAGCACCATCTCCTCGACCGCGACATGTCGCTCCGGCGGCTCGTCGAACGTCGAACTGATCACTTCTCCCTTGACCGACCTCTCCATGTCCGTCACTTCCTCCGGCCGCTCGTCGATCAGCAGCACCATCAGGACGACTTCCGGGTGATTCGTCGTGATGGCGTTGGCGATCTCCTGTAAGAGCATCGTCTTCCCGGCTTTCGGGGGGGAGACGATCAGTCCCCGTTGTCCCTTGCCGATGGGCGCCAGCAGGTCCATCACCCGGGTGGAGAGTTTTGTCGCGTCATACTCTAAGAGGAACCGCTCCTGCGGGTAGATGGGGGTCAGGTTATCGAACAGGACGCGCTCTTTGGCCACTTCCGGGTTCTCGGCGTTGACCGAATCGACCCGTAACAGGGCGAAGAACCGTTCCCCGTCCTTCGGCGGCCGGATCTGGCCGGCGACCGTGTCCCCGGTCCGCAGGTCGAACCGTTTGACCTGGGACGGGGCGACGTAGATATCGTCCGGGCCGGACAGATAGCTGTAGTCCGGGGATCGGAGGAAGCCGCAGCGGTTATCCGGCAACACCTCCAGCACCCCTTCCCCGAAGATGACCCCTTCTTTCTCCGTCTGGGCTTGCAGGATGCCGAAGATCAGCTCCTGCTTCCGCAGTCCGGTATACCCCTGGATGCCCAGCTCCTGGGCAATCTTGTACAGATCGGGTAACGTCTTTTGTTTCAATTCGAGAATGTGCATGTCGCGATCACCTCATGAGGACGCAACACGCCGAATGTGCTGCGTGATGAGTGGGACAGGACGACTGAGAGAGGAAGGTGTACGATGACCGGTGACACGTGTTGTACCAATTGCGGATTGCCGATTGCGGATTGAAAGCCTCTTAACGCCCAAGTGATCACAAGCAAAACATGGTGGTTGAAGGGGCAATCGGTATTAGACGGGAGAGGAGCGGAAGAGACTCCCAGAACCCTGGCAGATCGAAGAACCTGGACGGTCAATCAGGATGAGGCAACGCTAAACGGGGACCCGCGTCGGTATGCTGTGGGTCGGAAGAACTGATATCACGCTCAATATACCGTTCTCGTGCGATCTGTCAAGACCTTTTTGAAGATCGGTGGTCGGTAAAAACGTCTATCCGGATTCGGAGGCTGCATACGGTCGGTTACGAGACAGAGGCCACCGTTGTTGACGCGGGAATGGTCGGTTTGATCAGGTGTTCGTAGTGCGTCTGGCAGTATCCCTTGACGTAGTGGAGTCCTTCGCAGTCCGGGACTGAGCATCGGCGGGTCCGGTATTCCCGCTCAGGGGTCAACCGTCCGTAGATGCGGATCTGGCGGTAATGTTTGCCGCAATACCCATGGGCCCGATGTTTGCCCTGGCAGTCCGGGACGATGCACACCGTGTGCAACCCGCGCGGCCCGTACTCGCGGTCGAGCATCAACCGATGATGGCGCCGGACCTGAATGTAGTGTTTGTTGCAATACCCCCTCGTCTTCCTGGGGTTGAGACATCCCTCCACCTGACACCGCTCCATAGGAACCGATTCCTCCACGGGCACTCCATTTTGGATTTGGGATTTTAGATTTTGGATTGACTGAAAAGACCAATCAGGCTCCAAACGGAGGGCCGGGTTGAAAATCTTTAATCCAAAATCCACAATCTAAAATCCCAAATTTATTCGCCTACCCAGACACCCGTTCTGATACCCGGAGCACCCGCTTGACCTCGATGCTGGAGACCAGGGCGATCGCATCGTCAGACCGTTCCCAATCGATCCGGGTGGTGTCCTCGTTAATCTCTAAATAGCGGGAGACAACCTTGATAATGTCGTTCTTCAGTTGTTCCATCAGGTCAGGGGAGAGGCCCGCCCGGTTGTTGACTAAGACGAACTGCAGCCGACGCTTCGCGGTATCACTCGGCGTCTCGTGGCGTTGAAACCATCTCAGTATGTTCACCACTGGCTCCTTTGAATCTCTCAGAGGGGTCAGGGGTCAGGAGTCAGGGAGGCCAGAGACCTGTCACCCCTGACATCTGACACCCGCGCTCACAGGTCGTCGTTACGAGAGCCGCACCAGTTTCTTCAGCCGGGAGATGAACCCCTGGTGGCCGTTGAGCGTCAGGAACGGGGTATCCTCTCCGTCCAGCCGGGCGGCGATGTTCCGGTACGCCTGCCCGGTGATCGAGCGCGGGTTGTGGACGATGGGCACGCCCTGGTTGGTCGAGATGATGATCGTCTCGTCCTCAGGTACCAGGCCCAGGAGGTCGACGGAGAGCAGGTCGAGGATGTCCTGGACGCTCATCATGTCCCCTTGTTCGACCATCTGCGGCCGGAGCCGGTTGATGATCAGCCGGGGACGCAGACCGGTATCCGCCTCGATCAGGCCGATCACCCGGTCGGCGTCCTGGATGGCGGACACTTCCGGGGTGGTGATGATGATTGCCTCGTCCGCCCCCGCGAGCGCGTTGCGGAACCCCCGCTCGATCCCGGCCGGCGAATCGAGGAGGATGTAATCGAACTGCATCTCCTCCCGCAGTTGCCGGCAGAGTTCGACCATCTGATCGGGGGAGACGGCGGATTTGTCCCGCGTCTGCGCCGCCGGAATCAGGTACAGCCCCTCCACTTTCCTGTCCCGGATCATCGCCTGCGGGAGTTTACACGTTCCCTCGACCACGTTCACTAGGTCGTACACGATCCGGTTCTCCAGTCCCATCACCACATCCAGATTCCGGAGCCCGATGTCGGTATCGATCACCACCACTTTTCGGCCCATCAGGGCAAGTCCTGTCCCGATGTTGGCGGTCGAGGTGGTCTTCCCGACCCCACCTTTGCCCGACGTGATGACGATAGCTTTTCCCTGCATCGATGCCTCCCTCAGAGATGTGACGTGCGTCCCACCCCACAGGGTGGATGGGCGAGACGAATCGAGTGCGAACCGCTGGGATCAGGGGGAGGGAAACCGGCCCCTGTAGGGTTCGATGACGATGCGGTCCCCCTCCACGTACGCGACTTCAGACGTGAACACCAGCCTCGACCGGTCGGCCTGCGGTTCGGTCGGGGGCGGTAGTGCAAGATGCCCGGCGATGCGGAGTTGCTTGGGTTCTAAGGCGAGGGCGACGATGAGGGCGGACGTCTCCCCGCCCGCCCCGGCGTGAGCGTTGCCCCGGAGCGCCCCGACGACGACGATGTCGTTCTGCGCGATGATCTCCGCGCCCGGGTTGACATCCCCGACGATGACGATGTTGCCCGGATAGTCGACTTTGAACCCCGACCGGCACGTATGCCGGATGAGGAGCGTCTCGGCTGGCGGATGACTCGTCGCGGGCGGCGTCGGCGGCACGGCGACCCCGTCCTCGCTCACCTCGACCGGACGGCCGAACTCCTCAGACACCCTGCGGAGCAAGGCAGTCTGGCTACACATGATCCCGGACAGCCGGAGACGGAACTCATCCTCAAGGATCGCGCGCAGCGACTCGAATTCCGCCCGGCTTAACGCGCGATCACCCACATCGATCTTGACAGGGGCGTCAGTAAAAAAATTGGACGCGGACGCGAGTCGCACCCGCAGCACGGAGGTCAATTCTGAGAGCGGCGGTCGTGCATCGAACACGATGACGATCCCGTGCTGAGTGGCTCGAATCTTGATGACGTCATTCCGTAGCATGGCGCGTTCAGCGTCCGATCGCACGGTCTGGAAGGGACATGCAGAAGTAGGGGCGCAGAATGCTGCGCCCCTACAGCCGTGCCATTCACCAACCGATTACCGAATTTGTTCATCAACATTCATAAATGGGGACGCTCAATCAATGTTAAGTTGACTGTAGTATAGTAGATAGCGAGGATTTGTCAAGATAAAAATTAAGGGATGATAAAAAAAGCCCGCTGAAGCAAGGGGTTGAGGGCACAAAACTGCGTCAACGGAGCTGGACAAAATCCTCCTGCAGGATTTTCTCTAACGTGTGGACGAGGAACTCCGCGTTCTCCTCCGTAAACACCAGGGGCGGCTTGATTTTCAGGACGTTGTGGAGCGGCCCGTCGGTGCTCATCAGGATGCCGTGGTCTTTCATCCGGTTGGCGATGTACGACGCCTGGTCGCCGGCGGGCTCCAGCGTCGTCCGGTCGAGCACCAGCTCCACCCCGATGAACAGGCCCAGCCCCCGGACGTCGCCGATCAGAGGATACCGCCCGATCAGTCGCTCCAGCCCGGCTTTCAGCCGCGCCCCCACCCTCAGGGCGTTCTCCTGCAGGCGCTCGTCGCGCATCACGTCGAGCACCGCCATCCCGATCGCGCAGGACACCGGGTTGCCCCCGAACGTGTTGAAATACTCCATCCCGTTGGCGAACGCGTCGGCGATGTCAGGGGAGGTGATGACGGCCGCTAACGGATGGCCGTTGCCCATCGGCTTGCCGAGCGTGACGATGTCGGGCACCACCCCCTGCGTCTCGAACCCCCAGACATGCGTCCCGACCCGGCCGAACCCGACCTGCACTTCATCGACGATGCACACCCCGCCCGCGTCGCGCACGTGCCGGAACGCCTCTTTGAAGTAATTATCCGGCAGGACGATCTGACCACCGCAGCCTAACAACGACTCTGCCAGAAACCCGCAGACCCCCCGGCCCTGGTCGCGCACCCGCTGGATCGCCTCATGGACGTGTCGAGCGTATTTCGTCCCCGCCTCCGGGTCCGTCCCCTTATACGGCCCGCGGTACGGGTCGGGCATGATCACGGTGTGGACGTGCGGGGGCGCGCCTGAGCCGCCGGGGCCGTCGAATTTGTACGGACTGACCTCGATGAGGGAGGTGAGGTTGCCGTGGTACGCGCCGTCTACGACGAGGATATCCCGCTGTTCCGTGTACGCGCGCGCTAAGCGGAGCGCTAAGTCGTTCGCCTCGCTCCCCGAGTTGACGAAGAAGCAGACGCGCAGCGGCTCCGGGAATGTCGCGCAGAGCCGTTCCGCGTAGTCGACGACGTGGTCGTACAGGTACCGGGTGTTGGTGTTGAGCACCGCCATCTGTCGCTGTCCGGCTCTGACCACGCGGGGATGGCAGTGGCCGACGTGGGGGACGTTGTTGACCGCATCCAGGTACGCGCGGCCGGCGTCGTCGTACAGGTACTGCATCAACCCGCGGACGATCTTGAGCGGCGTCCGGTAGGAGATGCTGAGGGATTTGCCGATGTGCCGCCGCCGCAGCCGGAGGGTGTCGTCCCGGCTGCGCCCCCTGGCCGGGAACCGGCTCTCCGGGACGCCGACGATGAGGTTGGGGTCGGGACACAGGCTCAGCCAGACGTCCCGCTGGCCCGGCGCGGCCACGCCGGGAAAATCCCCACACTTGCCGAGCAGGTCGGTGATGACCTGGAAATGCAGATGGGGCGGCCAGCCGCCGTTCACGGACGGGTCGCCGATGCGGGCGATCCGATCCCCCTTCTTCACCGGCATCCCGACGGACAGGCCGTCGAGCGAGTCGAGGCTTAAATGGCCGTACAGCGTGTAGAACGGGGGGATGTCGTCCGCGACCCGGTGTTCGAGGATGATCGTCGGCCCGTAGTCGAGCGGGGCGGCGTTGTTCTGGAAGCTCTGAACGATCCCGTCGAGCGGGACGAAGATGGGCGACCCCGGCTCCAGGAACAGGTCGAGGCCGATATGGATCGTCCGCCGCTCCGGGAGTTCGTCGGAGGCGACCCGGTACTGGTCGCTCGCATAGATCAGCCGGGGTTCATCGTACCGGCCGATGCCGACCGCGGCCTGTTCCTGACGAACCCGGCGGAATAGTAAGTCGGTGAACGCCTGGGTATCAGACCGATCCTCAACTAAGGCGAGGTCGAGGTTGCCCACGCTCAGGTCGAAGACGACGGCGTTGGTGACATCCACATCCGGTCCCATCACCGCGCCGAGGCGGCCGGCGTGGGTCTTGAGCCAGTCGACCACCCCCGCAGTCTGAGGGCAGGGCGGCAGGCCGCAGGCGTGACGGAACGTGTAGTGCGCGAAGTTCGGATGGAGGTCACGAAGCCGTTCTAACAGCCCCCATGCCGGCTCCTCGCTCACGGAGAGGTACGGGTTCTCCGGCTCATCCTGCTGCTGGCGGGCGGAGATGGCCACGCTCAAACACAGCCGCATGCAGATAAAGTCGTACAGGAGTTCCAGTTCCTGCTCGGTCAACGGATACTCCGCATGGTACCCGCTCACCACCGGCGCGGCGGCCGCCAACGGGTCGGCCTTGCCGAGCATGACGTACGCTAAGGCGACCGACAGGTCGCACACGGTGAAGGAAATCACCGTGTCCCCGAAGTCGATCAGCCCAACGGCTCGTTTCACCCACGACCGGGGGTCGTCCGGCTCCGCAGCCGCGACGAGGACGTTGTAGTCGTTCGCGTCGTCCTGGATGACGCTCCGGCGCAGGGACGGCAACGCGGGGACGACGTGCGCCTCGTAGCGCGCCAGGGCGGCCATGACTAAGCCCCGCCGTTGCGAGTCGGGGATCGACCCGGCGTAATCCCGGATGACGGCCGGGGCATTGTCGGGGTTCCACTTCAACTCCTGCTGGACGGCCGGATGGGAAAGTCCCTCGAGCGCCCGGCTCATCCGGCCGAGGAACTCCCCTAAACTCCGGAGGAGGTCGGGGGTGTGGGGCCTGACATCGACCAGCCGCTTCCCCGGCAGGTACGTCAGGAGCCGGACGAAGAACGCCGAACCGTTCGGCCCGTTCACGGCACCGATCAGCCCACCCGTCGTCGTCGGGCACACCCGAGGCCAGATGCCATCTCCCTGGCGGGCGCTGAGATGTTCGAGCACCTTGTTCTGGAAATCGAGCACCTCGCGCTGCTCGGCGGAGTTGGCGATTTTCAGGACGAACCCCTCGCCTGCCGTAGTGGTCAAATGGAAATTCTGGTCGCGGTCACTCGGCAAAGGCCTGGCGGCGGCGATGAGGTTGTACAACGCGCGGGCGATGCGGACGGCATCCCCCTCGGAGAAGCGCGGCCGGTGTGGGGCGATGGCGGACATGGGATCACTCCTCAATGCCTGGCGATGTACACGGTCGTGGGCATATCGAAATTGAAGTGAGATTGACCCCATTGTCAAGATCAAAATGTGAGAAAAATAAGAGAGCCCTTTCCCCGTGTCGGTCAAAAGTATTCTGATGTGAAGAGCATTTTATCTGTTATCCCTCAATCCTTTATCCCATCCCGGTTGTCGTCCTCAAAGCCCGTGATAGAGGCGCGGATATTGTCCTTCACGAGATTCTCGTTGCGCCCCCCCGTATTGGCCGACCTCGGATCGACCAGTACTCCTCTGGCGTCACGGAACCAACGGTTCAGGTCTACGATGAATGTCTCATTGTTCACCGTGTCATGCACCGCCACTATCGGAAGATCGAACATGATTTGCTGTTTCTCGTTCAGGTCGGTGGTGAATGTGAACGGGACAGGATGACGCCCGGCGGACGTCCAAGTCCCCGTCACCCGGACGCTCACCCCATCGGGGAAGTCCGTGGTCTGGAGGAACCCTGTGTCGATCGGAGCCTCGCGCCTGTTATACACCTCCAACTCGACCTCATCCCAGGACCCCGCCGGGAGAGAGACCACTGAGGCGATCACTGGCTTCGTGGCGTCCAGCGGGAGACACACTAAGAACGGTTCCATCTCAACGTGGTCTTTCGCACTATCGTCATAGGCACGCTTGAAGCTGAGCGTTCGGAGGACGAGCTCGACAGTGGCGATCTGCACGACGTTGTGATTCCCGTCGGTGATGGACAGAGTGGCACGGTCCTGGCCTCCGCTGCTCGGACTCGTCGCGGCTTTGAACGACAAGGTGACGGGGACCTTGCTCAAGGGAAGGGTGTTGCCGGTGTTGCAGGCCACCGGCGTGGCCGCGGCCATCAGAGCAAGAAGGAAATGGCCCACGGCTGAGAGAAGGCTCCGCAAACCTCCCAGAGTCGCGTTCATGAGACATGCCTTCTCGCCGTCCTTCATTGCCATGGACGACCCCGTTCCAGCAGCACCGCCGGCGGCTGCTCCGATTAAGGTGCTCTTCCCGTCACGAGCGTAATGGAGTCGAACGTCAGAGTCATCGAGGCCTTGTGACTCATCCGTCCAGCCGGGTTGACCTCGTTGACCGCCCCATTGATGATGGTACCCGGCGTAATGACCTCGTCCACCTTTTAGACGAACGATCATCTCGAACGTTACAACGATTCAGCCCTCAACTGCCCGCCGCGGTCGCCAGGCGCTCGTCGCGGACGACGAACCGGGCGTCGAGGGCGCGCAGCTTCTCGACGATGCCGGTGTACTCCAGTTCGTCCTTCCCTAACATCGCCGCCCCGGAGAACCCCTGCCGCCGGATCTCGATGGCCTTCTGCGCGACGTGCTCCCGGACGTAATCCCAGAACGGATGATCGAACGCATCCGCCGGGTCGGTGAGCTTGCCGGCATGCACGCAGAAGCCTAAACAGGACACGACCGGCGGCCCGTCGAAGTAGGACGTTGTCCCGTTCTTCTTCACCGGCATGAGCGGCCCGACATGACTCCCGCGCATGAACCCCGCCACATAATGGCCGATGGCGTAGGGGGCGACGACCTCGCCGGTGGCCGGGAACCCGCCCTGGGTGCGGACGAGCAGCACCGGGTCGTCCTTCCCGGTGTACTTGCCGGCGATGTTGTGCAGCCGGGTGGTGGAGACGGCCGCGGCCTGCTCCCCGTCGGTGCGGGAGTAGATCGCCTCCACGACGAACCGCTGGTTGTCCCGCAGGAGGGCGGCGATGTCGTAGAGGTCTTCCGGGGCGTTCAGCTCGATCACCCGGTCGCCGTCGGTGTGGGCGACATCCAGGATGACGAACCGGAAGCCGTGACTCATCTTGGGGGAGAGGAGCAGGCCGGCGTTGTGCATCGGGTCGGCGAAGGTGAGGTACAGGGGCAGGTTGTAGGCGCCGGGGTCGGTCTTGTCGGCCATGAACAGCAGGAACGGCTCGTTGGGACGTTCCTCGAACTCCAACTCCGCCACGGCCGGCCCCAGGCCTTTGACGTTGCCGGAGAAGGCGTCCTTCAGCAAGTCCTGGCCCGCCCCGTACAGGCCCTGCTCTTTGGCCAGGGCGGTGCCAGCGACGAAGGCGTCCCAGGCGAGTTGATGGACGCGGGCATCCCCGACGCCGCGCGGGTGGGTGCCCAGGATGGCGATGTCATCCCCGGTGGCCCCGACGTAGGCATCGGTGAGCAGCCCCCCGCCGTGCCGCCGGACGTGCGTCTGGACGCAGTCGACCAGTTGGGGGCTGGGCATGAGGTGGCCCGCGACCCCCCCGATATCCGCTTTGATCACACTCAACGTCGTCCGCATCGTCTCTTCCCTCCTGGAAATGATGAACGATGAATGATGAACGATGAATGAAAAATCTACACGCTGTCATGCCCGCGCAAGCGGGAATCCATTCATTCAGCATTCATCATTCATCGCTGCTTTCAATGAGCCACTGCCAGTTCGGAGAGTCGTGTCACCAAATCCTGGTACGTGTCAACCCCGGCACCGCCGAAGAACGCATGTCCCTCGTGCCCGTGGTAGACGGCGGTGAGCACCCCGTGCAGTTCATCCGGCGCGAC
>JACQVL010000356.1 GCA_016209865.1 Candidatus Latescibacterota bacterium
CCCAAGGGTTTGGCTGTTCGCCAATTAAAGCGGTACGCGAGCTGGGTTTAGAACGTCGTGAGACAGTTCGGTCCCTATCCGTCGCGGGCGTAGGACATTTGAGAGGAGCTGCTCCTAGTATGAGAAGACCGGAGTGGACGAACCTCTAGTATACCAGTTGTGGTGCCAACCGCATCGCTGGGTAGCTATGTTCGGTCGGGATAACCACTGAAAGCATCTAAGTGGGAAGCCCCCCTCAAGACGAGATGTCCCGAGCTGAAAAGCTCCTAAAGGCTCCTTGGAGATGACAAGGTCGATAGGCCGGAGGTGTAAGTGGCGAGGTGACGAGCCATTCAGCCGACCGGTACTAATCAGCCGTGCGGCTTGACCGACGTTCCCCTTCTTCGATCCCTCTCGTCATTTCCCCTGTGCGATTGTCTTTTTCTGTTCTTCCGGTGGTCAGAGCGGAGGGGCCACACCTCTTCCCATTCCGAACAGAGTCGTTAAGCCCTCCTGCGCCGATGGTACTACACGGGTCACCGTGTGGGAGAGTAGGTCACTGCCGGGAGATTCAACGCCGAATGGTCTGGAACGCGTATTCCAGGCCATTCGGCTTTTTTGTGCCAGCCCGCCGCGTGAAAGTCTTGACATCCCCAGTCCCCTATGGTACAATTGTGGGAAAACGGGTTTTCTCTTCCCATCATTTCCGTGAAACCGTCTGACTCTGGGTCTTGACCGACCATCGACGACCTATCCCCGCAGTCTGGTAGAGGAGAACTGTCGTGAAGGAGTATCGCATCGATCAGCTACGCAACGTGAGTGTCGTCGGACACGGGGGCAGCGGCAAAACCTCCCTCACCGAAGCACTCCTGTTTACGGCGGGCGCGATCAAACGGATGGGCGCCGTCGCCGCCGGGACGACCACGTCCGATTACCGTGACGAAGAGATCGCCCATAAGATCTCCATCAGCGCTACCCCCCTGTACTGCGAGTGGCACGACCACAAGCTCAACCTGATCGATACCCCCGGCTACACCGACTTCACGGGCGAAGTCAAGTGCGCCCTCCGCGTCTCCGACGGGGCGGTCATCTTCGTCCGGCCGATCGAAGGGGTGGAAGTCGAGACCGACCGGGCCTGGGAGTACGCGGACGAGTACGGCCTGCCCCGGATGCTCGTCGTCAACCTGCTGGATAAAGAGCACACGGATTTCTACGACGCGCTCGCCCGCGTCCAGGAACGGTTCGGCACGTCGGCCCTGCCGTTCTTCCTCCCGATCGGGACGAGCGACAGCTTCACCGGAGTGGTCGATCTGGTCACGATGAAAGCCCACGTCTACACCCGCAACGGCCCCGGGACGTACCAGGAGCAGGACATCCCGGCCGACCTGCACGACCAGGCGGCCGAGCACCGGGAACGGCTGATGGAAGCGGCGGCCGAGGCGGATGAAACGTTGCTCGAACAGTATTTCGACCAGGGGACGCTCACGTCTGAGCAGTTCGTCCAGGGGTTGAAGAAGGGCGTCCAGACGAAACAGGTCTTCCCGGTGCTCTGCAGCGCCGGCCTGCTCAACGTCGGCACCGCCTCCCTCTTAGACACGATCGTCCGCTACTTCCCGTCCCCCCTCGACCAGCCGGCCGCGACCGGCACCCGGCCGGGCAGCGCGGAAGAGATGACCCGGCAGACCGACCCCGCCGAACCCCTCGCTGCGTTCGTCTTCAAGACGATCTCCGAACCCCATATCGGGGAACTGTCGTATTTCCGGGTCTACGCGGGCGCGGTGCGGACCGGGATGGACGTCCACAACGTCAACCGGGACGCCACCGAACGGATCGGTCAAATCTACGCCACCTTAGGCAAAGAGCGGCATGAGGTCGGCCTGGTCACCGCCGGGGACATCGGCGCAGTCGTCAAGCTGAAGAACACCCACACCGGGGATACGCTCAGCGACCGCCGCGCCCCCATCCTCCTCCCCGGCATCACCTTTGTCTCCCCGGTCGTTCGGATGGCGATCGAGCCGAAGAGCAAAGAGGATGAGGAGAAGATCAGCACCGGGCTGTCCCGGCTGCACGAGGAGGACCCGACGTTTACGATCGGGTACGACGGCGAGATCAAGCAGATGATCCTGGCCGGGGCCGGAGAGATGCACCTCGATGTTATCGTCGAACGGCTGAAACGCCGGTTCGGGGTGGAGGTCATGATGACCAAGCCGCGGGTCCCGTACAGGGAGACGATCCGGGGCCGGGCCGAAGCGCAGGGGAAGTACAAGCGCCAGACGGGCGGCCGCGGCCAGTACGGGGACGCCTGGCTGAGGATCGAGCCGCTTCCGCGCGGGATGGGGTTCGAGTTTGTGGACGGGGTCGTGGGCGGGGTCGTCCCCAACAAGTTCATCCCGGCGGTCGAGAAGGGCATCCGTGAGGCGCTGGAAGAGGGCGTCCTGGCCGGTTATCCCGTCGTCGACGTGCGCGCGACGCTGTACGACGGGTCGTACCACACGGTCGACTCGTCGGAGATGGCGTTCAAGATCGCCGCTTCGATGGGCTTCAAGAAAGCGGTCCTGGAGGCCAAGCCCGTCCTCCTCGAACCCATCATGGAGGTGGAAGCGGTCGTGCCGGACGAGTTCATGGGGGACGTGATGGGGGACCTGTCCAGCCGGCGCGGCCGTATCTTAGGGATGACCCCGAAGGGCAAGCTCCAGGTCATTCGGGCCGAGGTGCCCCTCGCAGAGCTCTACAGCTATTCGACAATCTTGCGCTCCTTTACCCAGGGCCGCGGCAGCCATACCCGCCGCTTCGTCCGGTATGAGGAGATGCCCCGAGAGGTCGAGGAAAAAGTGATCGCTGACGCCAAGGCGGCGCAGGCCGCGGAGTAACGCGGCTGATCCAGAGGAAGCCCCTGTGAAGTCACCCGCCAGACAGTCCTCTCACATTCGTACGACCCCGTCCTCCTCATCCGCCACTGATCAGGAGCGGCGGGCGGCCGCCCGCCGGGAGTCTGACCGTGCGCTGGTGGAAGCGGAACAGCACTTCCGACGGAAGACAGAGAACCTGGCCCGGCTGATCGAGATCACCTCGTTCATGAATTCCACGATCGTCTTGGAAGACCTTCTCTCCCGGATCATGAACGCCTCGAAGCGAGTGGTCAACGCGGATGCGAGCAGCCTGTTTCTGGTGGACGAAGTGGTGGGAGAACTCATCCCCATGATCATCGAAGGGGGCGCCGGGGGGAAACTCAAAGAAGCCCCCCGGCTGCGGATGGGACACGGGATCGCGGGATGGGTCGCCCAGCAGGGCCGGTCAGAGTTGATCGAGGATGCGTATCAGGACTCCCGGTTCTCTCCTGAATACGACCGGCGGACCGGGTACCACACGAAGTCGATGATCTGCGTCCCCATCAAGTCGAAAGAGCGGATCATCGGCGTCTCGCAGGTGATCAATAAGCTGGACGGGGAGAGGTTCGATCACGACGACCTGGAGCTGTTCGAGGCGTTCTGCGCGCAGGCGGCGGTCGCCATCGAGAACGCCCGGATGCACCAGGCGCTGCTGGAGCAACAGCGCCTGGAACAGGACCTCCAGTTTGCCCAGACGATCCAGCAGAGTTTTTTGCCGCAGCTCCTGCCCGACATCCCGGGGTACAGCTTCGCCACGGTCTACGTCTCCGCCCGGCAGGTCAGCGGCGACTTTTACGATTTCATCGAATTCTCCGGCCGCCGGCTCGGCGTCGTCTTCGGGGATGTGTCCGGGAAGGGCGTCCCCGCCGCGCTATACATGGCGAAGCTGATGAGTGATTTCCGGTTCTTCGCCCTCTCGGAGCCAGAACCGGCGCGCGCCGTGTCGCGGGTCAACAACCTCTTAGTCGACCGGAG
This sequence comes from Candidatus Latescibacterota bacterium, assembly GCA_016209865.1. GTDB lineage: Bacteria > JAAXHH01 > JAAXHH01 > JAAXHH01 > JACQVL01 > JACQVL01. The sequence continues at coordinate 3,843 of JACQVL010000356.1, forward strand.
CCGGCGCGGGATGTTCGTGACGTTCGTCTACCTCCTGATCGACCTGGAGAGCCGGACGATGACCGTGACCAACGCCGGCCATCTCCCGCCGTTGATCTGCCAGGGACGGGACGGGTTGGTCATCAAGCTGGCGGGGCCCTCCTGCTCCCCGTTGGGCATCATCCCGGATATTCCGGTGCAGTCGTTTACCCGGCTGCTGGAGCCGGGGGATGCGGTCGTCCTGTACACGGACGGCGTCCTCGAAGCGCGGAACCCCATGAAACAGGAGTTTGGGTACGCCCGGCTCGAGCAGGTGCTCCACTCCGCTCCCTCCGCACCGGAGCCGCTCCTGGGAGCCGTCCACGATGCCCTGCACCGATTTATGGGGCGAAGCCCTCAGCACGATGATATCACGCTCCTCTGTGTCGGAGTCTCTCCATGAGCCAGGCTGCGCGCCGGCCAGAGACGATTTCGTTGACCGTGCCGAGCCACCCGAAGTACTTGAGTGTCATCCGGCGCATCGTGGAAGCCTGTGCGCGTGATCTCCGATTCGTGGACGAAGACACACGACGCCTCGTCCTGGCCGTCGATGAAGCCTGCTCGAACGTCATCAAGTACGCCTATGACGGGGATGTGACACAATCCATTATAGTAGAATTCACGTGTATCGGGGACCGGTTGACGATCACCATCCGTGACTTCGGCAAGAAGCCGGACGTGGAGAAGATTGCCCCACGAGACCTGGCTGATATCCGGCCGGGGGGACTCGGCACCCATTTTATCCGGAGCATCATGGATGAGGTGACCTACGATACCAGTCCAGCGGTGGGGACGGCCCTGACCCTGGTGAAGTATTCCAGCAAGCCGGAGTGAAGAGGAGGTTTGCGGTGAGCCTGCACATCACAGTCAACGAGCCGAGGCGAGAGGTGGCAGTGGTGTCGGTGGAGGGGGAAGTCGATATGAGCAGTTCCCCGGAAGTGCGGAACGCGCTGACACCCCTGCTCCGGCCAGGGCGGAAGGCGGTCGTGATCGACCTCTCCCAGGTGCAATACATGGACAGCTCCGGCATCGCCACGATGGTCGAGGGGCTGCAGCATTCGATGAAGCAGGGGATTCACTTCCGCCTGAGCGCGCTCAGTCCGCCCGTCCGGGATGTGTTCGAGCTCGCACGGCTCACCGCGCTGTTTCACATCTACCCGACGACCGAAGAGGCGACGAGTGATCTGTAAGAGTGCAGTGTGCGCTCGCCAACCCGACTTTCTTGCCCCGTAGCATTCCAGCCCCTCCCTGTTGACTGATCCTCACTTCTCACTCATCCCAGGTCGAAGAGGAGGAGTTCTGCCGTCTCGCCGGCGTCGATGTCCAGACGTTCTTCGTCACTGACTGCGGCGCCATCCCCTGCCTGCAAGGATAGGCCGTTCGCCCGCAGCGGCCCACGGATGACCTGGAGCCACGCATGGCGCGTGGGTTGCAGCCGGTACGTCACGTGTTCGCCGGTTTCCAGGATCGTCGCAAAGAGATCCACATCTTGATGGATCGTCACGGCACCGTCGCGGCCGTCGTGGGCGGCGATCAGACGCCATGTCCCTCGTTTCTCGTCGGGCGTGAACGTGCGTTGCTCGTAACTGGGTGTCAGCCCCTTTTCCCGAGGCAGGAGCCAGATCTGCAGCAGATGGACCGGCTCGGAGCGGGACGGGTTGTATTCGCTGTGGGTGATCCCGGTCCCGGCGCTCATGCGTTGCACGTCCCCTGGGGAGATGATCGACCCATTCCCCATGCTGTCCTTGTGCTCCAACGCACCCTCCAGCACGCACGTGATAATTTCCATGTCGCGGTGGGGATGGGTGCCGAAGCCGTTGCCCGGCTGCACCCAGTCCTCATTGATCACCCGCAGGGCACGAAACCCCATGTGCGCCGGGTCGTAATAGTTCGCAAACGAGAACGTGTGGTAGGTGTTCAGCCAGCCATGATTCGCATGACCGCGTTCCTGGCTTGGCCGTCTCGTGATCATTGGAGCCTCCTCTTAGGCCGCAGGGGCCCTCACTATCGGCTCGTCAGCGCTAACCAGGCCGGCCAGCGCTGACGAAGCCAGATTTGACTGAATCAACGGTGTAATCGTGATGAGCGTTCCCCCGTGAAGACGATACCCGAACGGAACCCTCTATTTCTTCTGAGCGACCCCTTCAAGTTCAAGCATGATGTGCACGTCTTCCCCGACGAGCAATCCTCCGGTTTCGAGGACTTTGTTCCAGGTGAGCCCGAAATCCTTCCGGTTAATCGTCGTGGAGGCCGTAAACGCGGCGCGCTCATTGCCCCAAGGATCTTTGACCGCTCCCCCCAGTTCGACGTTCAACACCACCGGTCTGGTGATCCCGTGGATCGTCAGGTCACCGGTCAGGTTGAACCCTTTCGGGGTGACATTCGTGATCGCCTTGCTAACGAACGTCATGGTCGGAAACTGCTCCGCATTGAAGAAATCCGCCGACCGGAGATGGGCATCCCGGTCGTTCATATCCGTCTTGATGCTGGCGACCTCGATCGTTGCGGCAGCTTTCGAGGCGGTCCCTTTCTTCTGATCAAACCCAAACGTCCCGGAAAATCGGTCAAACCGCCCGGTGACGGTGCTAATCCCCAGGTGCTTGACCTTGAACATGACCGTGCTGTGCGTCGGGTCGATCGTGTATTCCGTGGCGTGCGCCAGGCCGATCCCCAAGACGACAAAGATCACGGCCATCACCATACGCTTTGCGTGTGTCAACATCATCGTCAGTCCTCCTTCAGGGAATAAAGAATAGTGAGACTCTGCCATGAACATCACGCTGTTATGCTGGATTGGTCCAGCTTCCCGTATGACAACGGGGATGAGGCGACAGTGCCCGTCTCGTCGTTTACCTCCTCTCGCGTGTTCCGTCCCATTCTATTGTTTGAACGATATTCGTTTAAACGAATATAGAGCCAAAAAAAGACGCCGTTCAGATCGAACGACGGTGCGGTTAGCCTCCCTGGGTTCGCACCAACTCCAGTAGTTCTGCGAGCGCGTGCAGTTGCGACTTCGTCAGATGGGCCAACTGCTGTGTGTGCAGTTCCTCGATCGGTTCATCCAGGCGTTGCAGGACTTGTAACCCCTGTTCCGTAATCCGCGTCGTGAGCACCCGACGATCATCGGAGTTGCGGGATCGACTTACCAACCCACGCGCTTCCAGGCGATCCAACAGCCGGGTCATGTCCGGGTCGCGGGTGATCATCCGCTCCGCGGTCTCCCGACAGGCCAGCCCGTCAGGGCCGGCCCCGCGAAGAATTCGTAAGACGTTATACTGCGCGGGGGACAGACCGGCCGGCTTGAGCAGCGCCACGACACCCTGCAACAGCCCATCCGCCACCTGCTGGAGATTCAAGAACACTTCGTGCTCCAACGAGGGAGCGGGTTTCTGCGGTTTGACCGCTTTCTTCAATCGTGTCGTCATGATGATACCAATATAGTCGTTTCAACGACAATTGTCAAGAGGATTTTTTTGAGAGAGGAAAATTTTTAGTGGGGTTTATTCTTCACTCATGTTACGCAGTAGCTGGGTGAACCAGCTCAGTTGGTGCCAGACGTTGGAGTTCTCCAAAGGCGGTGTGCAGCGCCGCCAGATAGATCTTGGACTTGAGCGCAAAGTGATTGAGCGAAGTCTTCCTCTTCAGCGACTCGAGTTTGATAAAGGCACACACAGCGGCAAAGAAATGATTACTCTGGGTCACCACCGTGCGGGTCGGCGATTTCGCTAAGGATGCATTCTGCTTCAGCGATTTGTGATACTGTTCCACCTTCCATCGTGTGTGATAGAAGGTGACGATCTGCTCGGCGGTGAGGGTCACGTCACTGGTCACCAGATAGAGCACCCCGGTGCCCCCGTCTTCGTTTGTGAAGACGTGCTTGGTCAGTAGTAAGGGGAAGTCCACCTCGTCAAGGTAGACCTCCTGCAGGGTGTCCGCTTCCAGGGCCAGGGCCTCCACTGCTACATACACGCCGCAGTGCTTGTCCGCAAGACTGAGGGCCACCTTACGATTGGCTTTGATGGGCATGATGAAGTCTTGCTGGAGGTCATGTTTGACGAACTGCATGTTCTCGGCGGAGGCAGACCAGACATCATTGAGCACGAAGCGACACGGGATCTGATTCCGCCGACAGGCCCGCAACATCGTGCGATACCGCGCGTTCTTGGTCACGGCGCTTTTCTTCCGGGGTTTGCCCGTTTTCTTGTCCACGACGGTCTCGGTCTTGGTGACCAACTCGTAGGCCACGGGCAAGGAGACCGCGCCGACACAATACAGGGTGGTGAGAAAATTGATCCCTTTGACCACCCGGTCTTTGCTGTGGTCGAAGTGCCACGTAATCAGCTCATTCTCATCGGTGTAGGGCTTCTCTTCGATACGATCATCGACGATCAACACGCCCTCGGCGGACTCCACCTGGCGGACCAACGGCTTCACGAGGTGCCATAAGTCCGCTGAGGTCAACGGTCTGGCCGCGAGAAACCGGGTGATCTGATCGTGGCTGATGGCTTGATCGAGCACGTCGGCTAAGCCGGTGGCCGTAGTAGCACTGAACGAACTGATGAGGTAATCCGCGTAGAGATCGAGCAGGGCTTTGTCCATGGGCAATCGCCTCCTTCCTACTCGTATTATACGCTTATCACCTCACTACTGCGTAACATGAGTAATCATAGAGGAGAATTAGGGCATGATATTGCGTCAAGCGTTCATTTGAAAGATTGGTCGTGATTGACCACATCTAATCCCGGAACTGGGCGGGCTTCTTCAGAGACCCTAAGTGGACACCGGATAGGACGCGTCTGACCACGGCACTGTCAATGTCTGCCATGACCGCTCGCTCCTCGACGGTCTGACTCTCCCATCGGACCTCACCCTGTCAGTCTATACTATAGTGGCTCCGATAGAGAAAATCCTAAAAAACTTTTTTACCGCATCTTGCTCTCTCTGCAGCTGGTAACTTTTTTCTGACTCAACGGGACTTCTGAATAGCAAGCCTCGGAGGGTGAACCCTGAGGGCATCGCCTCTGTCAATTTGACAGCGAATGGGATTGCCTATGGATGCGTTACAAGACCTGGTGATGGCCGCACAGCAAGGGGATCCGGAGGCGTTTCGCCGGATCGTTGGCAGGTTTCAGGATATGGCGTACTCACTGGCGTATGCGATGATGAAGGATCGGTACCTGGCCGAGGATGCGGCTCAGGAAGCCTTCATTGAGGCGTATTTCACCTTGTCCAGGCTTCGAGATCCTGCTGCATTCCCAGGTTGGTTCCGGCGCATTATCGTCAAACACAGTGATCGGCTCATCCGGCGGCGACTGCTCTCGTCCATGCCGCTTGAAGCGGCGGCTGAAGTCCCCTCGAGGGATCCAGATCCGGCTGATGCGCTGGAGGCTAATGAACTGCGAGCCCTGATGCACCGTACCCTTGACGCGTTGCCGGAGCAGGACCGACTCGTCCTGTCGCTCTTCTACCTTACCGGGTATACCCATCAGGAGATGGCTACCTGGCTGGAGGTGCCAGTGTCCACGGTCAAAAAACGGCTGTACGATGCCAGACGGCGATTGCGGAAGCAGATGGATGCTGTTGCTAAAGAGTACCTCGTTGGTTATCGTCCCTCGCGGAGCGATCAGTTTGCCAAGCGAGTGGCGTTCTTCCTGGCCATCAGGGCTGGTGAGGTTGTGCGAGTACAGGCCCTCCTCCAGCACGATGCTTCGTTGGTGCATGTCCGGGAGGATCGACACGAGACAATCCTGCATCGGACACCTGGTCTAAGTGTGAAGGTGGTGGAGGAGCGGCTAGCCCAGATGAGAGAGCTGTCCAGCGGAACCGGCGATGGATGGACTCCGCTCCACTGGGCGGTGGCAGGCGGCCAGACGGAGCTCGTTGCCCTCTTGGTCACCCATGGCGCGGACTTCCATGCTCGCGACTGGACTGGCAAGACCCCGCTCCATTGGGCGGCCTGGTATGGATTTCGCGGTGTCGTGGAATTCCTCCTCGCTCGGGGGGCCACGGTGAACTCCGGAACCGGTGACGCAACCCCCCTCCACATGGCGGTATCAACAGATCAGAAAGAGGTAGTTGCGCTGCTATTGGTCCAGGGGGCGGATCCTAATGCAAGAGATGCGAAAGGCTTAACCCCTCTGCACTGGGCCTCTATCAGTGGACATCTGGACATCGTCAATCTGCTGCTCGCCCACGGCGTGGATATGGAGGCCGAAGACCGCGCAGGCCGGACTCCGCTGGTCTGGGCAACCCAAAATGGTCATGGCGAGATCGTCGATCGGCTTCGTGCCCAGTAGCACGTAGAAAGATGCACAAACAAGGAGGACCGCGATGAACGCTCAAGGTTGGACCGTTCCGGTGGGCCGCACCCTCCTGGGACGATGGCTCAATGCCGATGGGGACGTCGTGGATGAGATGGGCCCCGTCACTGATGCCCCAAGAGTCCCGGTGATCCAGTCCATTTCAGCTACCGGTGGACTGTCGGTACCGGATCAGATGCTGGAGACAGGGATAAAAGTGGTGGATCTGATGGTCCCGATGGCACGCGGGGGCACGATGAGCTTGGTGGGGCCGTATGGAGTGGGGAAGCTCGTCTTGGTGTCGGAGCTGGTGCGAAATATGACGGTCGGGAGAAGAGGGTGTGCCGTGTTCGTCAGTGTCGAGGAGCGGCCCGGGGAATTACATGAACTGATGCTCGCATTTCGGGAAGCCGGTGTGGCTAATCACTTCGTATTCGTGTATGCCCAAGTCGGTGATCCTACAGAGGCGCGGGGAAGATCCCTGTGGACTGGCCTAACTCTGGCCCAGTATTTTCGAGATCGCGAAGGCCTGGATGTCTTGCTGATCGTGGATGAACGAGTCTTGAATGGCGAACCAAGAGACCTGAAGCAATGGGGCGGCACTACCGGGAACGGGGCCATCACGACAGTCCTGGTGGCCGGCGCAACGTCTAGTGCGGAACCGGGAGACAGCCAGATTGTGATGAGTCGGGGGCTGTTTGACCAGCAGATCTATCCGGCTGTGGATCCTGTGCAGTCCCGTTCCCGGCTCCTGGACACCGGAGCAGGTGGAGAAACTCACGTTCAGGTGGCCCGTCAGGTTCGAGCGATACTTCAGCGCGCACAAGCGTTACGCGATAGCCTCGAGCACCAAGACAGAGAGCGTCTGTCAGCAGAAGACCGTCAACTGATAACGCGAGCCTGCCGAATACAGTTCTTCTTCACCCAGCCGTTCTTTACGGCCCAGTTGTATACCGGGATCCCAGGGGAATATGTCACAGTCGAGGAGACGGTGAAAGGTGTTAAGGGATTGCTCGAAGGGCACTACGATGAGGTGTCTGAAGAGATGTTCCGGTTGATCGGTTCTATCGATCAGGCGGTGAGAAAGACGAAGTCATGATCCTGTGGAATAATGGAATTTTCAGATCGTGTGCGTGGTTCCCCTAAAAGACTTCACCCTTACTTGATCCCGGCCTGCTTCAGGGCGACGCGCAACGCCACCTCGCTCTGCAGCCCCATCGTAGAGGCTCGGATCGTGTCCGCTCTGTCGATCACGATCACGGCAGGGATGCCCTCCACACGGTACAACGCGGCGACCGTGCCTTCACCATAACGACACTTCGATCCTGCTCGTCTCTCCTGGCTTCCATCCCTTTCCGATGCGACTCCCCTCAGCCGTCATCTCGATCTCGACCACGATCATGCCTTCAACATAATAGCGTGGCAGGCGTTGGTAGGTCTCGCTCACGGTAATCAAGAGGCTCAGCGCATCCTGCTGGTTCTGCGAGAAGCCAGGGTTGGTCAGCGTCAGTAAGGCCAGGACTATGAGGAAGATCATGGTATCTCTCCACATCTCAACGAATTCCGCTGAAGTTTCGCATTGACAGGGATTTCGACCCACCGCATATTATCAGCTACCTCTTTGAGTTTTGTACGCTCCGGCCATCTCCGCTCGCGCGGTGTCTGATCGTTCTCCAGAAGGAGGCCCAGATGACGAGTGACAGCATGTCCTTGAGGACGACCCGTAGAGGGCAGAGTGCGGGACGAGTGTCTCTCCGCATCATCGTCAGCCTGCTCGTCGTGATGAGTGTGCTCGTCGTCGCTCACCACCACACGGCCAGCCAGCAGCCCTACGACCTCGTCATCCGGGGCGGCACGGTGATCGATGGGACGGGCAAAGCCGGGTTCATCGGGGACGTGGCGGTGCGTGGGGATCGGATCGCCGCGATCGGGATGGTGCGTGAGCCGGGCACGGTGACGATCGATGCGAAGGGACTGATGGTCGTCCCTGGCTTCATCGATATCCATAGTCACTCGGAAGAAGCCCGGCTGATTGACGGGCATGGTCCGTCGTTCAGTCTCCAGGGCATCACCACCGAGATTTTTGGGGAAGCCTCCTCGATGGGGCCCCTCGGCGGCAAACAACACAAGGACGATCTGCCCTTAATCCTCACACCTTCTCTTCCGCCAGGGGTCACGGTCGATTGGCGTACCTTAGGAGGGTTTCTTGAGAGACTGGAAAGACAGGGGGTTGCGGCCAACTTTGGCTCCTTCGTCGGGTCGGGCGGCATCCGGGCGTACGTGATGGGGTACGAGAACCGTCCGCCGACTCCGGCGGAACTGGAGGCCATGAAGAAGCTGGTGCGGGAAGCGATGGCGGAAGGGGCGCTGGGGCTGTCGAGCGCGTTGAGTGACGCCCCCAGCGCCTATATGTCGACCGACGAGCTGACTGCTTTGGCGAAAGAAGCGGCCGCAGCCGGGGGCATCTATGCGACCCATATCCGCACGGATTACGGCCAGAACCCGGGGGCGGTCAGCGAGGCGATCACCATCGGAGAACGCGCAGGCCTGCCCGTGCATCTCTTTCATCTGAATTCGATGGCGTCGACGAATGCTCCGGCATTCCTCCGGATCGTGAAGGAAGCCCGGCGGCGAGGCCAGCGGGTGACGGGCGATAGTTATACCTATACGTGGGGAATTTACTCCCTGACGGGGTTCTTGCCCGTCTGGGCTCAGGAGGGGGGGCCAGAGGCGATCGTGGCCCGACTCCGCGACCCGGCGCAACGGCAACGGATCGCGAAGGGGTTTACGACAGAGCCCCCGTACATCGCGGTCGTGGGATGGGATGCGGTCCGTTTGTGCCTGGACGACCCGGTCCTGAGAGGGAAATTAGTGTCGGAAGTCGCTGCGATGCGCAAGCAGCCGCCCGATCAAGTTTATATGGACCTGGTGGTGGAACAACAAGGTCAGGGGTTGACGTTCAGCAAGAATAATGAGGAAGCGTCGCTCAAGATGGTCCTGGCCGAGCCGTATGTCGCCTTGGCCACGGATGGCACGGCGGTGGATTTGGATAAAAAACTCCAATCCCAGTTTCTCGTCCATCCTCGCTACCTGGGGACCTATCCACGGTGGTTGGGGCGATACGTCCGGGAAGACCGCCTCGTCACGTGGGAAGACGCCATCCGCAAGATGACCTCCCTTCCGGCGGAGACGCTCGGCCTCACCGACCGGGGCGTGCTGGCGGTGGGCAAGGCCGCTGACATCGTGGTGTTCGATCCTAAGACGATCGTCGATCATGCGACGTTTGAAGACCCGGAGCGTTACTCGACAGGCGTCCGTGATGTCTTCGTGAACGGCCAGGCGGTCGTCAAAGAGGGACGACCGACGGACGCCTTGCCGGGACGCGTGCTGCGTGGGCGCGGCTATAAGAACCACTAACAACATGTCACCCTGAGCGAAGCGAAGGGTCCCCTGAACGACGAGATTCTTCGCTGCGCTCAGAATGACAACGTGAAAGGAGGGATTTTGCCATCGAACACATCCCCGTGACAGACATCGGCAGCAAGGCTGAGGAGTCATCCGTCGGGTTTCTGCGCGAGCTGGGCGTGCTCGACTCCACGATGATCGTCGCCGGCTCGATGATCGGTTCTGGCATTTTTATCGTCTCGGCGGACATCGCGCGTCAGGTCGGCTCGCCCGGCTGGCTGCTCGTCGTCTGGCTGATCACCGGGCTGCTGACGGTCACGGCGGCGCTGAGTTACGGCGAATTGGCCGCGATGATGCCCAACGCCGGGGGGCAGTACGTCTACCTGCGCGAGGCGTTTTCCCCGTTGTGGGGGTTTCTGTACGGCTGGACGCTCTTCTTAGTGATTCAAACCGGAACGATCGCGGCGGTGGCCGTCGGCTTCGCCAAGTATCTCGGCGTCCTCTGGCCGGTCGTCTCCGAGCAAAATTACCTCATCTCGCCTCTTCACCTGACGTCGGGGTACGCAGTGTCCCTGTCGACCGCGCAGCTCGTCGGCATGCTGATGATTGCGCTCCTGACGTGGATGAACACGCGCGGTCTGCGACTGGGCAAGCTCGTCCAGAACGTGTTCACGATCACCAAGACGGGCGCGTTGCTGGCCCTCATCGTGCTGGGCGTGATCGTCGGACGGAACGCCCTCGCGGTTGGCGTGAATTTTGGCGACTTCTGGAGTCCGCACGGCCACCTGCAAGACGTCGGACGCGGGCTGACCGCCGCCACGGCGTTCGGGCTTTTTGTAGGAATCTGCGTCGCGCAGACCAACTCGCTTTTTGCCGCCGACGCCTGGAATAACATCACGTTCACCGCTGGCGAGGTCAAACAGCCGAAGCGCACGATCCCGCTCTCGCTCGTCTTCGGCACGTGTCTGGTCATCGGCCTGTACCTGCTCGCCAACGTCGCCTATATCGTCACCCTGCCGTTAGACACCATCCAGACGTATCCCAACGACCGGTTCGCCTCCGCCGTCGCTGATGTGATCGTGTCCAATTACGGCCCCGTCATCATGGCGGTGGCCATCATGGTGTCCACGTTCGGGGGGAACAACGGTCTGATCCTGACGGGCGCCCGGGCGTACTATGCGATGGCCCGCGATGGGCTGTTCTTTGCCTCCGTCGGCCGGTTGAACGACAAGCACGTCCCGATGTGGGGGCTGTGGGTGCAGGGACTCTGGGCGGCGCTGCTCGTCCTGCCCCGCACGGTGACGGGGGTGGACGGGGCGACCGGCCAGCTCCGGTACGGCAGCCTGTACAACGACCTGCTGACGTATGTCATCTCTGCGGCGTTGCTCTTCTACATCCTGACGATCGCGGGCATCTTTCGTTTGCGGCGGACACGCCCAGAGGCTGAGCGGCCGTACCGGGCCTTCGGGTATCCGGTGATTCCGGTGCTCTATATGCTGGGCGCGGCCGTGATCTTAGTGGTGCTCTTCATCTATCAACCCTCCACGACATGGCCGGGCCTGGTGCTCGTGGCGACCGGCTTCCCGGTGTATGCGCTCTGGCGCGTCTCTGCGCGTCCAGATTAATTTACGTTGACATTTCCCCCGTCTCGTCCTATGTTTCACAAGGGTCTTCTACCAATCGCGGGTTGAAAACCTACACAGGTGATCTGGTGACGTGTTTGGGTCTGTCTCGATCCTCCAGCTCTTCGGCTTTATTGGCCGCAAGGCGATCCGCTTCCTCGTCCATCTCAGCAACATCGCGTACCTCGTCCGCGATACGCTCTACTGGCTGTGCATCGCGCCCTGGCGGGGACGGCCGCTCCGCCGGCACAGCATCGCCCACGAGATGGAGTCGATCGGGGTCCAGTCGTTGCCCCTGACCTGCGTGATGTCCCTGTCGCTCGGCGCGGTCCTCGTCGTCCTCATGGGCCCGCAGTTCCGGACGTTCGGCATCACCCAGTACATGCCCAGCGTCATCACCGTCTTCCTCGTCCGGGAGTTGAGCCCATTGCTGACCGGGATCGTGCTGGCCGGACGGGTCGGAGCCGCCGTGACCGCTCGGTTGGGGACGATGAAGGTGTCGGATGAGATCCTGGCGCTGGAAGTCATGGCCATCAACCCGGTCGGATACCTCATCGTCCCCCGGTTCCTGGCGATGGTCGTCATGCTCCCGTGTCTGACGATCCTGTCGGACGTGGTCGGGCTGACCGCCGGGCTGGTCGTCGCCACGGCGGGGCTGGGCCTCAGCTTCCAGGAGTATCTCGACGGCACCCTGCACGCGTTTACGCTCACGGACATCGTCTTCAGCCTGTTGAAGAGCCTGGTGTTCGCGTTCCTCATCATGTTCATCGCGTGCTACGAGGGGATCACCGTCGAACGGGGCGCCGAGGGCGTCGGCCAGTCGACGATGACCTCAGTCGTCACGTCGACGATCATGGTGATCGTCGTGGATGGACTGCTCTCGGTGATGTTCTACCGATTCTTGTGACCCCCATCCTCCGGCCCCTTCCCCCACAAGTGGGGAAGGGGGGACAACTGTTCTTGCTGGAGGCTCCCCCTTTCTCGCCCCGTGTGGGAGAGAAAGGGGGCCGGGGGATAGTGAGGGTCGACCCCCGATGATCAACGTTCTCGATCTCCAAAAAGTCTACGGCCCGCTGAAAGTCCTCGACGGCGTCACGCTGGAGTGCGAGCGGGGGAAGGTGACGGCCATTCTCGGCGAGAGCGGCGGGGGGAAGAGCACCTTCCTGAAGATCCTGATCGGCGCCGTCGAGCCCGATGCGGGCGACATCTGGATCGATGGGAAGAATATCCGCACGCTGAACGAGCAGGGGCTGGACGCCGTCCGCCAGCAGATCGGCATGCTGTTCCAGCACGCGGCGCTGTTCCATTCGATGACCGTCGGGGAGAACGTGGCGCTCCCCATCTTAGAGAACACGACCCTGGATGACAATATCGTCGAAATCATCGTGAAGATGAAATTAGAACAAGTGGGGCTGAGTGATTTTGAGGAGTTTATGCCGGGACAACTCAGCGGGGGTATGCAGAAACGGGTTGGTCTTGCCCGCGCCATCGCGCTCGACCCGAAGATCGTCCTCTACGATGAGCCGTCTGGCGGGCTCGACCCGATCTCCGCTGCGGTGATCGACAAGCTGATCGTCGACCTTAACCGGGTGCTGGGGATCACCTCCGTCGTCGTCACCCACGACATCAGGAGCGCGATGAAGATCGCCCATAAGGTGGTGCTGCTCCATCAGGGACGCGTCTTGATCGAGGGGACGCCGGATGACCTGGCCACCGCCGAGGATCCTCTCGTCCGGCAATTCCTCAACGGCGACCCGGACGGGCCAATCCAGTTGCGGAAATCACGGGAAGAGTACGAGCGGTCGCTGTTGGGGAATTAAGTCGGTGGTCGGTGATCGGTGGTCGGTGGTCGGTAAAACCGAAACAGTCACTGACCATCAGTTGGGAGTCGTCGGGTCATGCAGTATCAGCGTTCGGAGATCAGAGCCGGGCTTGTCATCGTCGCCGCTATGATCGCGCTGTTCGGGATGGTGTTCTTCGCGGGGAACCTGGGCGATCTCTTCAAGACGCGGAAATCGCTGAACGTCCAGTTCCCGCGCGGGGGCAGCAGGGAAGTCATCAACCCGGGGGCGGACGTCCGGTTCGCCGGGGCTCCAATCGGCACGATCGAACAGGTGGATGTGCACGGGGATCAGGTCGAGATCCGCATCACGGTCGACGCGGACGTCGCCATTAAGACGAATTCCCGGGCGACGATCAAGAGCGTCGGGCTGCTGGGCGGGGCGAAGTACCTCGACATCTCGGCAGGGTCTCCCCAGGCGCCGCTCGTCAAGCCGGGCGACATCCTCATCGGGGAAGAAGGCATGGCGATGGAGGAACTCCTGGCCACCGTCGCCCAGATCACGAAGAACGTGCAGCACATTACCGCTTCAGTGGATACCCTCCTGTCGAGCGGGGAACGGCCGGGGGAGGTCGTCGTCACCCTGAAGAAGACCCAGCGCCTGCTCGACGGGGTCAACACGGTGATGACCAGCGTGAATCATACCTTGAGTGACGATGACCGCAGCGTCCGGGCGGTGCTCGACCAGGTGAACACTCTCACGAAGCAGGTGAACAGCCTTCTGCATGACAACCGGGGGACGATCGACACGACGTTCGCCAACGTCAACGCCATGACCGCGCAGCTCCCGCAGGTCCTGACCGAACTCCGCAAGGTCCTCGTCGGCGTCCAGGCGATCAACGACCGGGTGGCGAACGGGAATGGGACGGTGGGGCAGTTGATGCGGGACGATGTCCTCCATCTGCGCGTGCAGCGGATGATCGAGAGTACGGACAGCCTGTTGCAGCACATCCGGACGAAGGGTGTGAAGGTGAGGTTGTTTTAATCAGTGACGAGTGACCAGTGACGAGTGACGAGTAACACCGCGCAGAGGGGCAGGGGAGCGGGGGGAAGGAGCCACGGAACGCGGGAATCCAGGGAAGGGATCGCATGGAATCGTTGCTCGCAGTCGAGAATCTCTCCACTCACTTCTTCACGCGCGCGGGCGTCATCAAAGCGGTCGATGACGTCAGCTTCAGCGTGGGCGAGGGAGAAAGCATCGGGATCGTGGGGGAGAGCGGGTGCGGGAAGAGTGCCACCGCCCTCTCCATCATGCGCCTCATCCCCCACCCGCCTGGCCGGACGGTCGGCGGCCGGATTGTGTTCACGCCGGGCAACGGCCAGTCGGATGTCGACCTCCGGACGGTGTCCGAGTCGGGGATGCAGAAGATCCGGGGCAACGCGATCTCGATGGTGTTTCAGGACCCGATGACGTCGTTGAACCCGGTGTTGACGATCGGGTGGCAGTTGCGGGAGCCGCTCCAGATCCATCTCGGCCTGAGCAAGCGGGCGGCGCGGGACCGGAGCATCGAGTTGCTCCGGCTGGTCAACATCCCCAGTCCGGAGAGACGATTGGACGATTATCCGCATCAGTTCAGCGGCGGGATGCGGCAGCGGGTGATGATCGCCATGGCCATCGCTTGCAACCCCAAGCTGCTGATCGCGGATGAGCCGACCACCGCGTTAGACGTGACGATCCAGGCCCAGATCCTCGAACTCATCCAGAAGCTCCGGGCCGAGCTGAAGATGTCGGTCATCCTGATCACGCACGATTTGGGGGTTGTCGGGGAACTGTGTGACCGGGTGATCGTCATGTACGCCGGTCGGATCGTGGAGACGGCGCCCGTCGATGAGCTGTTCGACCATCCGAAGCATCCGTACACCGTCGGCCTGCTCCGGTCGGTGCCGAAGCTGGGCGCGACGGTCAAGGAACGGATCGACCCGATCGAGGGGGCGCCGCCCAACCTGATCGCCCTGCCGTCCGGCTGCCGGTTCAGCCCCCGGTGCGGCCACCGGTTCCCGAAGTGTGACGAAGAGCCGCTGCTCAAAGAAGTGGCGAGCCGCCACGCGTGCGCGTGCTGGTTGTATTGAAGAGGAGGTTATGGTGCCCGAGCCAATACTCGTCGTTGAGGATGTCTGCAAGCACTTCCCGCTGGAACATACCCTGGGGCGTCCTGGCGATGGGGGGGTCGTCCGTGCGGTGGATGGGGTGTCGTTCGCCATTCAGGAGGGTGAGACGTTCGGACTCGTCGGGGAGAGCGGGTGCGGGAAATCGACCCTCGGCCTGACGATCCTGCACCTCTACCAGCCGACGGCGGGACGGGTCGTCTTCGAGGGCCAGGACCTGGCCGGATTCTCCGATGCCCGGTTAAAGCCGATCCGCCGGAAGATGCAGATGATCTTCCAGGACCCGTACGCCTCGCTCGACCCGCGGATGACCGTCGGCCATATCGTGCAGGAGCCGCTCGACATCCACCGGGTGGGGACGAAGGACGAACGCAAGAAGCGGGTTCGGGCCCTGCTCGACATGGTCGGGCTGAATCAGCAGTACATCGACCGCTACCCGCATGAATTCAGCGGCGGGCAGCGGCAGCGGATCGGGATCGCCCGCGCGATCGCGCTCAACCCGCAGTTCATCATCTGCGACGAGCCGGTCTCCGCCTTAGACGTGTCCATTCAGGTGCAGGTGCTCAACCTCCTCCAGGACCTCCAGCGGGAGCTGCGACTGACGTACCTGTTCATCGCGCATAACCTGGCGGTGGTCGCCCACATCAGCGACCGGATCGGGGTGATGTACTTAGGGAAGCTGATCGAGATCGGGCCGACCGACCTTGTCTGCAACCGGCCGCGTCATCCGTACACGCAGGCGCTGCTGTCCGCCGTCCCGGAGATCGATAGACGGCGGCAGAAGAACCGCATCCAGCTCACCGGCGACATCCCCAGTCCGATCAACCCGCCGTCCGGCTGCCTGTTCCATCCGCGCTGTCCGATCGCCAAGCCGGACTGCGCCGAGCACGCCCCGGCGCTGCGTCAGGATGAGAGCGGCCACTGGGTGGCGTGTCATTATGCCTAACTGTAGAGTACGAGTTCACCACAAAGACACGAAGGACACAAAGAGAAACTCTAAAAAATTTTCTTTGTGTTCTTTGTGCCTTTGTGGTGAATCCCCAATCTGAAATCGAATGGGAGTCACTGAATGGCCAAGCTGAACGTCAACATCGACCTGGTCGCGCGATTGCGGGAGCTGCGGAAGACGCCGTATCCCGACCTCCTGCACGCGATGCACATCGTCGAGGGCGCGGGCGCGGACGGGATCACCGTCCACCTCCGGCAGGACCGCCGGCACATCCAGGACGC
>JACQVL010000041.1 GCA_016209865.1 Candidatus Latescibacterota bacterium
GATGAAGCCTCTGGAAAAGAGGTTGACTTTCGTCCGGACGTACTGTACATAACAGAGTCGAACCCGCGATGGGTATCTCGAATGAAGGAGCACGATGATGTCCCGGATCGTGTCCGTCGGCACGGCCGTTCCCCCGTATACGGTAACCCAGCAGGAGGCCAAACAGCTCTGCTACGGGCTGTTTGCCGGGGCGGTCGAGAACCTGGATGTCCTCATCAGGGTCTTCGATAACGTCCGGATCGAGACCCGCTATATCTCCGCCCCGCTGGAGTGGTTCACGCAGTCCCACGCGTTCCCCGAAAAGAACGCCCTGTACATCGAGCAGGCGTGCAACCTGACCGCCCAGGCGATTCTCCGGTGTCTGGAGCCTGTCGGTCTGACGCCTGCCGATATCGACCATTTGATCTTCGTCTCCACGACGGGAGTGGCCACTCCCAGCATCGATGCGCGTCTCATCAACCGGCTGCACATGGCTCCCCATGTCAAACGAACCCCGATCTGGGGGCTGGGCTGTGCTGGCGGCGTCGCGGGGCTGGCGCGCGCGGCGGAGTATACTCAGGCCTTCCCGGAGAGTCGAGTCGTCCTTGTCGCCGTTGAATTGTGCACCCTGACTTTCCTCCGGCAGGACCTCTCGAAGAGCAACCTGGTCGCCACGTCGTTGTTCGGAGACGGGGCTGCCGCCGTGCTCGTCGTCGGAGAGCAGACGGAGTGGTCTGGCCCACAGGTGGTCGGCGCCCAGAGCACGATCTGGCCGGATTCCCTGGATGTGATGGGATGGGAGCTGATCGACAGCGGCTTGAAGGTCCTGTTTTCTAAAGACATTCCCGCCATCGTCCGGGCGTCCGTCCACTCGATCGTCGAGGAATTCCTTTCAGACTATCATCTGACACTCCGGGATGTGCCGCATTACATCGCGCATCCGGGCGGAGCGAAGGTCATCGCCGCCTACCAGGAGGCGCTTGGTCTGAACGAGGCGCAGATGAGGCATACCCGGGAGGTCCTCCGGGATTATGGGAATATGTCGTCCCCGACCGTCCTGTTCGTGCTGCAACGGTTCCTCGACCAGCCCGACTCGCATCACGGCGACTACGGCCTCATCACCGCCCTGGGCCCGGGGTTCAGTTCGGAGTTGATGCTTCTCCGATGGTGAATCAATTGCGGATTGAGGAATGCGGATTTCGGATTGGTCAATCCGCAATCGAGGTGGTTCGTGCGTTTCTTCTGGGGATTCCTTCTCTTCCTCATCGTGCAGCGCTTAGTGGAGCTGTGGTTGGCGCGCCGGCATACCGCCCAGGTCGTCCAGATGGGGGGCTACGAGGTTGGCCGGGAACATTACAAGTGGATCGTTCTGACGCATGTCCTGTTCTTCGTGGGGGTGATGACCGAGGTGACGCTCACCCGCCGGGGAGTGAGTCTGTACCTCCCGTTCTGGCTCGTCATCTTCGCGCTGGCGCAAGCCGTCCGGTACTGGGCGATCGTATCGCTGGGCCCGTTCTGGAATACTCGTATTTACGTCGTGCCCGGTATGGTCCCTCTCACGCGAGGTCCATACCGGTACCTGCGCCATCCCAACTACGCGGTCGTCGTCGTCGAGCTGCTCGTCGTCCCGTTGATGTTCAACGCGTATGCGACCGCCATCGTCATCTCGCTCCTGAATGCGATCATGCTGTCCGTTCGCATCCGGTGCGAGGAACGAGCGTTGTACCACTAAAGGAGTCTCTGTGTACGGGATCATCATCGGCGCGGGGCGCGGCCGGCGACTGATGCCCTTGACGGAGGAGCTGCCCAAATGTCTGGCGGACATCGGCGGCCGCCGGATTCTTGACTGGGCGCTCCACGCGTTCGCCGACGCCGGGGTCGAGCGGGTGGCGTTCATCGGCGGGTATCAGATCGAGACGGTCAAGGCACGCTATCCCCATCTCACATTCTACCACAACACGGCGTGGGAGCGGAACAACATCCTGGCCTCCCTCTTCTATGCCGAGCCAGCGATGGATGACGGGTTCATCTGTTCGTATGCGGATATTCTTTACCGCCCGTCCATCATCCAGAGGCTCTCGCAGAGCGAGGCAGACATCGCCCTGGCCGTCGATACCGCCTGGCGCGACCGGTATGCTGGACGGTCTCAGCATCCAGAAAACGACGCGGAGAAGGTGATCGTGGAAGGAGACCGGGTGATCGAGATCGGCCGCCACATCTCGTCAGAAACGGCGCATGGGGAGTACATCGGGGTGGCGAAGTTCAGCCGGGATGGGGCGCGAGTTCTCCGGGCACACTATCACCGGGTGGCCACTCAGTATGACGGACAATCGTTCTGGTCTTCGTCATCCGTCCGCACCGCCTACCTGATCGACCTGTTCCAGGAACTGCTCGACCAGGCTGTCCCGATGCGTGCCGTCCCGACTGCCGGGGACTACATGGAAATCGACACGACGGAAGATTACGAGATCGCCCAGCGGACGTGGAAACCAACGTTTGAACGTTAAAACATTTGAACGTTCAAACCCGGAGTTCCCTTATGCCTCCTCTCTTCCCGACCAGTGTCGTCGGCAGCATGCCCCGGTCTCAGTTCGTGCGAGACCTGCTGGCGCCCGAACGAAGGTCGGCGCTTTCCGACGAGGAATTTCATCGACAGCTCGACGCCGCAGTGGCGTATATCATCGCCGTCCAGGAGGCGACGGGCATCGACATCATCTCGGACGGGGAGTGGCGCCGGCTCTCGTACATCGGGGTGATCGCGGAGATCATGGATGGGTTCGAGCGCACCGTCCAGGACGGCCGGTACTGGCACACCGTCGTCGCTCCGATGACGCTGGCCGCGCCCGGCCTGATCGCCGAGGAGGCGCGATTCCTGAGGGCGCACACCACCCGGATGACGAAAGTCGCCCTGCCGTCCCCGTACCTGCTCGGCCAGCGGATGTGGGACCCGGAGCGCTCCCGGAAAGCGTACCCGACCCGGCAGGCGTTCATGGAGGCGCTCGTGCCCGTCCTGCGCCAGGAACTGCTCGCCGTCCGGTCTGCCGGGGTGACGGTCATCCAACTCGATGACCCCCATCTCTGCCTGTTCGTCGACGAACGGGTGCGACAGCAGTACGACGACCCCGACCATGAAGCGGATTACTGCGTCGGACTGCTCAACGACATTATCGAGGGGGTTGAGGGGGTGACCTTAGCCATCCACCTCTGCCGGCGGAATCGGGGACGGGAGGGATGGGTCGGCGAGGGCGGCTACGGGCCGATCATCCCCCAGTTGCGACGGCTCAAGGTGCACCAGTACGTCATGGAGTTCACGATTCCTGCCGCCGGCGACCTTGCCGTGCTGCGCGAGCTGCCGGGAGACACGACCGTCGGACTGGGGTGCGTCGATTGCCGGAGCGAACATATCGACACGCCGGAGGAGGTCGCCGGCCGGGTGGAACGGGCGCTCCAGTATCTGCCGCCGGAGCGGGTCGCCCTCAACCCCGACTGCGGGTTCGCGCCGGGCAATGCGGCGGATATTCCGATCGATGAAGCGTACGCGAAATTGAGAAACGAGGCGCTGGCGGCTGAAATGTTGCGAGAAAAATACGCGTAGGAGGCTCCGATGTCTGACCTGACGCTCCGTGTCCGGTATTTTCAGGACAGCACCCCGATCGACGTGCCCTGCCGTGAAGAAAACTTCATCCGTCGAGAAATCGAGATGACCCTGCCGGTGGCCTCCACTGCGCTGGTGCTGGTGGATGTCTGGAATGTCCATTTCATCGAAAGCTGGATCGAACGGGCGAAAACAGTGACCATCGAGGCGATCGTCCCGGCCCTGCGAGCGGCCCGCACGGCAGGACTGACGATCATCCACGCGCCCTGTCCGGAAGTCGCCCGCCAGTATCCTCAGACTGAACGCAACCCGCCGGTCGTGGGGGCGGTCACCCCGTCCGCCGAGCCCGACTGGCCGCCTGCGGCATTCCGGCGGCGTGCAGGCGAGTACGCGGCGTACGCCGGGCCTCGCAATCAACCGCCCAGCATCGGAATCCACTGGAATCAGCTCAGCCCACAACTCGGCATGTCGCCCGCCATCGAGGTCCGGGAGGATGATGTCGTCGTGGCGACGGGAGGCCAGTTGCACCGCGTCTTAGCCGAACGGGGCATTCTCCACCTCATCTACGCCGGGTTCGCCACGAACTGGTGCGTCTTAGGCCGGGATTACGGGGTTCGCGCGATGGCGCGTCATGCTTACAACATCATCCTCCTGCGCGACTGCACGACCGGGGTCGAGTTTCCCGACACCCTGCAGAATTGTTTCGTGACGGAGGTTTCCATCCGGGAGGTGGAGCAGCAGTTCGGGTTCTCCGCGTCGAACGCGGATTTTCTGGCGAGCTGCCGCCGGGCGACTCGCGAGTGAAGAGTGAAGAATGATGAGTGAAGAGTGAAAAGATAAGCCTGAACACCGACGAGAGCAGAGTATCAGAATATGGCGGTTGATCGACAAGGAGTACTCATCCAGTCTAACCACTGGCAGTTGTTCCTCGACGACTATGCCGTGGCCCGCACGACCGGGTTCGACCGCGTCCTCCATCATCCGCATGCGCGGGGGATCGTCATCCCGGCGGACAGACCGTGGGAGACGACCGGGGTGGCGCCCATCCTCGTCGACCGGCGGGAGGATGGCTCGTTCTTCGCGTACTACAGCGCGATGTGGTGGGATTGCGACGGGGCGGCGACGCTGTCAGGAGGCTTCAAACAGGACCGGGCGCACCATATCTTCCACCGGATCGGGTATGCGACGAGTGAGGACGGCATCCACTGGCACAAGCCGAACCTCGGCCTGGTCGATGCTCCGGCGGGGGTTGACTGGCAGAAACACGCGCCGTTCCCCTCGCCAGCCGGGACGACGCGGGAGAACAACCTCGGCGTCCCGTTCGTCGTCATCGCGGACCTGGGCCGATACGGTAACATCGCGGACCCGGCCAGACGGTATGCCCTGCGTCTGGCTCCCGACCACTCCGGCCCTGCCGGAGTCGGCGCGTCCTGGACATCCGCGCCCCGGGGGTACTTCGCCAGTGATCTGCCCGATTTTCTGAACGACCCCCACTGGCGCGAGAAGCTGGTGGATTCCGGGGGACAGTTCAACCCGCGCCGGCATCTTGTCCATTTCTGGGATGGACTGCATGACGAATGGGTGGCGCTCGAACAGGGCGTCGTGCCCCACTGGTTGCCGTCCCGCGAGATCGGTCGGTTCGCGTCGAAAGACCTGATCGGCTGGACATCCCAGTCGGTGCTGTATCCCGACGCGGCCGATTCGCACACGCCGCAGTGCTACGACGAACCGATGAGCCTCACCCCGTTCTGCGCCGAGGGGGTGGTGTTCGGCCTGCTGAGCTGGTTCCATTCGGATCGCACTCATCCCGACGGCGGGCCGAACTCGGAGGCCTCGCCCGGCCATCCACACCTCTGGCCCTGGTGCCGCAAGGGGACGAACGAGATGCGGATCACCCTCAGCCGCGACGGGGGTATCACGTGGGACCGCACGGTCAGCCGCCAGGCATGGATTCCGCACGGGACCGAGCAGGACAGCGACGACCGGCTGGTCATCGGGCCGCTCCCGCCGGTGCGCGTCGGGGATGAAGACTGGTTCTACGTCGGCGTCATCGACGGCGACCATCTGGCCACCCGGAATACTCCGGAGCAACTCCCGTACTACCACAACCGGACAGCCCGGCACCAGATCGCCCTGTACGTCCAGAAACACCACCGCTACGTGAGCCTGACGGCGCGCAACCAGCCGGAAGTGCTCATCACCGGGACGATTGTTGTCAACGGCGACACCCTCCAGCTCAATGCAGATGCCAGCCGGGGGGAGGTCCGGGTGGGCATCGCCCTGGCCGACCCGGTCTCAACCTACGATGGGACTACCCTCTCGACGGCACCTCACCTGTTGCAACATCATCTGTTGCCGGGTTTCACGTTCGATGACTGCGTCCCAATCTACGCCAACAGCGTGGAACAAACGGTGCAGTTCAAAGATGGGCGCGACCTGAACCCGCTCCGTGGGAAGACGGTGTGTCTGCTCTTCCGGGTGGTCGACGCCGACCTGTACGGCTTCAGAATAGTGACAAGTGACGAGTGACAAGTGACGAGCAAAACAAGAATACAATGGATTCCCGCTTGCGCGGGAATGGCATCAGAGAGACCTGTTCTGTTTCCTTTCCTGCTCTTCCCGAATCCCGTACCCCGAACCCCGTACCCCGAGCTTTCCTCGTCACTGCTTTGAAGGAGCCACTATGTTCTTTCCCCCAA
>JACQVL010000035.1 GCA_016209865.1 Candidatus Latescibacterota bacterium
CGCTTTCGCGGGAATGACACTCTGCATGGTATGAACCCTCATTGTGCTGTTTTCTGCTGTCTGTTTTTCCCGTACCCCGAATCCCGAACCCCGTCTTTTACGCTCTCTTCGGCGGCCGTGGGGTGTTCGGGCCGTGCCTCTCGACATAGCGCTTCTGAGCCTTCTGGATGAAATCCGCGAGCCGGTCGAGCGTCTCCTGGGGCGTCTGCCGCTTCAGGAGCATCTTCTGCTGCTCTTCCATCGTCCTCACTTCGACGAACTCCGCCATCTCCGGCAAATAGGCCGGGGTCCAGTCGAGCAGCAGCGTCGGGTCGTTCGCCATCTCCATAAACGGCTTGTAGAACCCCTGGCCGAACGACGGGTCTGCCATCCCTTGCTTCACCGGCGGGATCATCCCCACCTCTTTGCAGTAACGGACGATCTGATCCGGAGCCTGGAGCCAGGACATCACCTCCCAGGCCGCGTCCTTCTGCTTCGACCCGGAGGCCATCGACATGAACCAGACCCCGACCCCGCCGACACGGGCCTTCGGGCCAGCGGGCATGGGCGCGGTCAACAGCGTCGTCTCATCCATCCCATGCTCAAGACAGGTGCCCACGACTTCGGTGTCCTGCTCGCAACACCCGCACACGCCCGACCAGAACGCCTGGACGAGCTCGGTGTACCCCCAATTTAACGAGTCTTCCGGCACGAGCCGGTCCTGGTAGAGCGCGTTCCAGAATTCGAGTCCCTTCACATGCTCCGGGCTGTTGATGATGCAGCGAGAGTCCTCAGCAAACCATTCGTTCGTCCCCGCGAACTCTTCCGCCATCGCCCACCAACTCCAGAACCCGCCCCGCGCGCCCCTGAACGCATACCCGTACCGCTTCTTCTGCGGACTCGTCATCCGTTCGCACACCCGGCGCCACTCCTGGCGGGTGGCGGCGGGCTTGAGGCCGAGTTCGTCGAACCAGTCCCGCCGGTAGTACATGCACCGGATCGAGGCCTCGATCGGAAACCCGTAGACGTTCTCTCCCTCGATCGCGGTCGCGATCTGCCCGCTCTGGATGGCCACCGGCGTCCACGCGTCTTTGTGTTCCCAGGCCTGGTACCACGGTTTCAGGTTCTCCAGCGCGCCCATCGCCCGGAACTCGGCCATCCACTGGCCGGTCGTGGTCAGCAGATCGGGCGGGGTTCCTCCGGCGATCATCGTCAGGAGTTTGGAGTGGGACTGATCCCACGGAACCGGGTTGTGTTCGATGTGGATGCGGGGATGCCGCTGCTCGAACTCGGCGACGAGATGCCCGATCGCCCGGTCCTTCGGCTCTCCCATCGCGGTCATGAGGACGACGGTGCGATCATTCGACGCCGACCGCTTGCCGCACGCCGAGAGTGCCGTGCCGAGGACCGCTCCCCCGGTGAGCTTGAGCATCTCCCGTCGGGAGAGTGTCGGATACCCCTTCCCTGTCATGGCCTGTTCTCCATGATGAGTCTGTAACCGACCACCGGCCACTGCTTTATCCTTTCTTCTCTCCGTACGGCCACGGGCCCTGGGAAAAGAGGCCACCGTCGACGTAGAGCATCTGGCCAGTGATGAACCGGGCCTGGTCGGATGCGAGGAACACGACCGCATCCCCCACGTCGTCCGGGTGCCCGATACGCCGTAACGGCGTCAGGGGCGCCCACGTCTCGGCGTAGTCGGGCGCTTCCTGCTGCGTGCGTTCGATCTCGATCGCGCCCGGGGCGACGCAGTTGACGGTGATCCCGTACGGGCCGAGTTCGACCGCGCTGACCTGGGTGAACATCACGACCCCACCCTTCGACGCGTTGTAGGCGCTCACCCCCGGGAACGGCCGTTTGCACGCCCCGGAGCCGATGTTGATGATCCGGCCCCCGCCGTGCGGGATCATGCGCCGGGCCGCCTGCTGGGTGCAGAGGAACGTCCCCTTCAGGTTCGTCCCGATCGTCCGGTCCCAGATGTCCTCACTCATCTCCACGACCGACCCCCAGATCGTCACGCCGGCGTTGTTCACCAGCACCTCCAGTCCGCCCAGGTCGGCGATCGTCCGGTCGAACATCGCGGCCACCTGCGCCGCGTTCGCCACGTTCGCCCCGACCGCCACCGCGCGGCGTCCCATCTGCCGCAGGCGCGTGACCGTCTCCTCCGCGCCCGCCGCGTCCGTGTGGTAATTCACGACGACATCGTAGCCCGCGCGCCCTAACGCGAGCGCGACCCCGCGCCCGACCCCCTTGCTCGCCCCGGTGACGAGCGCCCGGTTCTTCCGCTCTACGGATGCTGCCATCGACACGCCTCCATGCTTTGATTTTTCTTGCGACAGGATGGTGAGGGGTGTATCATCAAACAGTGACGGGTGACAAGTGACGAGTGACGAGTAAAACCGAATGAGTGAGACAGAACGGGAGGCCAGTTTACAACCTCGCTGAGATGCAGTATTTTATGAAATTGTCGTTTCTTTCTTCGTTCTGACTCGTCACTTGTCACTGATTTTTTCTGACCACCGGCCACCGTAAGTAATAGCAGTCTACCGGCCAGCGCAAGCTATTCGTGAGAGAGGTGGATAATGAAGGTCTACGTCGCCACAAACGGGAATGACGTGTGGTCGGGACGGCTTTCTGCGCCGAACGCGGATGGGACGGACGGACCGTTCGCCACGCTGGAACGCGCTCGTGATACGGTTCGTGCGCTCAGACAGACGACTCTCTTGCCGGACGGCGGCGTGACCGTCTTGATCAGAGGGGGAGTGTATCCACTCACACAGGGGTTTCGGTTGACAGCGGAGGACAGCGGGACCGAACGGTCGCCCATCGTCTACCGGGCGTATCAGGATGAACAGGTCCGGCTGATGGGCGGGCAGGTGCTCCGTGGCTTCGTCCCCGTGAACGATCCGGCCGTGCTCGAACGTCTCGACCCAGACGCCCGCGGGCACGTGCTCCAGTGCGACCTGGCCGCGCACGGGGTGCGCGACTACGGCCGGTTCTCATCGCGCGGATTCGGACGGCCCACCACACCGGCCCATCTGGAGTTGTTCTTCCAGGGCCGGCGAATGACGGTCGCCCGGTGGCCGAACGATGATTTCGCCAGGATCGCCGGCCTGGGCGAGCAAGACCCGGCGGGCGATGGACACGGGGGCGTCCTGGGCAGACTGGAGGCCGGGTTCTACTACGACGGGGATCGACCGGCGCGATGGGCGCGTCCCGACCACGCCTGGGTCCACGGCTACTGGGCCTGGGATTGGGCGAATTCCTACGAACAGATCGCGTCGATCGACCTGGACACCCGGCGCATCATCATCCGCCCGCCGTACGGACTGTACGGGTTGAAAACTGGCCAGCGGGTCTATTTCCTGAACATCCTGGAAGAACTCGACCAGCCGGGTGAGTATTACGTGGAGGCTGAGACCGGCCTGCTGTACTTCTGGCCGCCCGGCGGGATCGACGCGGGCGAGGCGGCCGTCTCCGTGTTAGAGGAGCCGATCATCCGCATGGATGGCGTCAGTCATGTGACCATCCGGGGAATCGTCCTCGAAGACACGCGAGGCCACGGCATCCAGATCGCCGGGGGGACGGATGTCCTCATCGCCGGGTGTACGATCCGCAACGTCGGGAATTATGCCGTCACGATCGACGGAGGGACGGGGCATCGGGTGATCGGCTGCGATGTGTACCACACCGGGGACGGCGGGATTCATCTCACCGGCGGGGATCGTGTCACGCTCACCCCCGCCGGGCATGTCGTCCTCAACAACCACATCCATCACATCGGCGAGTGGTCGAAGTGTTATCAGCCGGCGGTGATGATGATCGGAGTCGGTCATCGCGTGGCGCACAACCTGATCCATGACGGCCCGCACAGCGCCATCCAGCTCTCCGGCAACGAGCACGTGATCGAATTCAACCACATCCACCACGTCTGCCAGGAGACGGGCGACGTCGGGGCGTTCTACATCGGGCGGGACTGGACACAGCGGGGGAACGTCATCCGGTACAATTTCTTCCACGATACGCACGGCTACGGGATGGGGTCGATGGCGGTGTACTTAGATGATTGTGCGAGCGGGACGACGATCGTCGGCAACCTCTTCTGCCGGTGTACCCGGGCGGTGTTCATCGGCGGCGGCCGGGACAATCTCGTCGAGAATAATGTGTTCGTGGACTGCGACCCGGCGGTGCAGGTGGACGGCCGCGGTCTTGACCCCAGGCCGGTCTGGCACAACATGGTCTCCGTGACGATGAAGCGGTCTCTCGACGCCATGAAGCCCCACCAGCCGCCGTACCGCGAGCGCTACCCGGAGTTAGCCCGGCTCGATGAGTACTATCAGCGCGACAGTGGCGTGCCGCCCGAAGGGAACAGGATCGTCCGCAACATCGCGTTCGGCGGGACGTGGCTGCGCGTCCATTGGCACGCAGCCCCTCAGCTTCTCGACGTGCGGGACAACCTGGTCGATGAAGACCCGCTCTTCGTAGACGCCGCCCGCATGGACTTCCGGCTCACGGCTCAGTCCCCCGCGCATCGGTTGGGGTTTCAATCTATCCCGATAGAGAAAATAGGGCTGTATCGGGATGAGTATCGAACCTAAACATTGATCCACCTGGACAGGAGCGTCTCGCATGACACCGACACGGAAGATGGAAGGCAAACGGGTGCTGGTCACCGGATCGGGCACCGGCATCGGACGGGGAGTGGGGTTAGAGTTCGCGAAGGAGGGCGCCTCGGTGGTCTTCCATTATGCTCATAGCGAGGGAGGGGCACGGACCGCCGTCGATGAGATCAGACAGGCGGGCGGGAAGGCCGAGGCGTTTAAAGCAGATCTCCGCGACCTGGACCAGGTACGGGACCTGGCCGACCGGACGATCCAGTTCCTGGGCGGGCTGGACGTGCTGGTCAACAATGCCGGGATTACGATGAACAAACCGTTTGAACGAGTGACTCCGGAACAGTTCGACACCCTCTATGGGGTCAACATCCGCGGCATGTTCTTCCTGACGCAGTCTGTCGTGCCGACGATGATCGCCCAGCGGCACGGCGCCGTCATCAACCTGACCTCGGTCCATGCGTACGCTGGGATGACCGAGCATACCGTGTATGCCGGGACCAAGGGGGCGATCGTGGCATTTACCCGTGTCTTAGCGCTGGAGATGGCCCCTAAAGGCATTCGCGTGAACGCCATCGCCCCGGGATGGATCCTCGTGGAGAATCACTTGAAAGTCTTAGGAGACTTCGACCAGGAGGCCGCCGGACGGGCGATCCCCGCCGGCGTGATCGGCACGCCAGTGGATATCGGACGCCTGGCGGTCTTTCTGGCCTCGGATGAGGCCCGGTACATCATCGGCCAGACGTTCGTCATCGACGGAGGCATGCTGGCCATTATGCCGCTCACCGGGGATTTCCGCGAACCGCGGAAGGAGCAATGGGGACAAGGGTACGTGGAAGGATTATAGGCGGCAAAAAGGAAAGCATCGATGACTCTCGGTCGCGTTCACATCAAACCGCTCCATCTCCTGCTCGTCTTCGTCCCGGTCAGCGCCGTCCTGGAGGTCGTCCACGCCGACCCGGTGTGGGTGTTCACTGCTTCGGCGCTGGCCATCATCCCGTTGGCCGGGCTGATGGGGGAAGCGACTGAGCATCTGGCACAGCAGACCGGGCCGGGGATCGGCGGCCTTCTCAACGCGACGTTCGGGAACGCCGCTGAACTCATCATCGCCTTCATGGCCCTCCGGGAAGGACTTCACGATGTGGTGAAAGCCTCGATCACCGGGTCGATCATCGGCAACGTCCTCCTGGTGCTCGGCCTGAGTGTGTTGATGGGAGGCCTCAAATACGAGCGTCAGACGTTCAATCGCACCGCATCCAGTCTGGGCACCACCCTCCTCATCCTCGGTACGATCGGGCTGATCGTGCCCGCCCTGTTTCACCTGCTGGTGAGCGGGCAGCCCCGGCTCGAACATGACCTCAGTCTGGCCATCGCTATCATCCTGTTCGTCACGTACCTGCTCAGTCTCGTCTTTTCCCTTCACACGCACAAACACCTGTACGCCGGGGATACCGCCCAGACTACGGCACACGAGGGAGACGGGTGGAGCAAGAAGACATCCATCCTCGTCCTGGTCATCGCCGTGGCCGGGGTGACGCTGATGAGCGAGTTGCTGGTAGGAGCCGTCGAACACACCGCCGCGACGCTGGGGATGACGGATGTCTTCGTCGGCGTTATCCTCGTCGCCATCATCGGGAATGCTGCCGAACACAGCACAGCGGTCTTAGTGGCGGTTAAAAATCAGATGGACCTGGCGATGCACATCGCCATCGGCTCCAGCCTCCAGATCGCCCTGTTCGTCGCGCCGCTCTTAGTGTTCGTCAGCTACTTGTTCGGTCGACCGATGGACCTCCTGTTCACCAGTTTCGAGGTGGTGTCCGTCGGACTGGCGATGTGGATCCTCAGCCTGATCGCGCACGATGGGGAATCCCACTGGATGGAGGGCGTCCAATTGCTGGCCGTCTACCTCATCGTAGCGATGGTGTTCTATTTTTTGCCGTAGGGTAGTCAGAGTGAGTCGCAAAGAAATTCCGCTTGACGGCTGGTTTCCTTGCTTCTATGTTGCCTGGTAGGTTCTTCGTGTTACCGTCTAAAGTGCGACTCGGTTTAGCCAAGGCAACAGACACGTCAACCTGACGTTGGAAACTGAGGAGATGTCTGAATACTTTTGTCGCGTTTTGTGTCAAAGTCTGACTCTCGCTTCTCCCTGTCTTTCAGAACCCCTTGATCTTCCATCCTGGGGATTGTTCTGATTACGACACCTTGTCGCAAGGGTTTCTCCGATGCGACAAGAGCACCTGATCTTACGCATGGATAGGCTGTGATACTCAATAGATTTTTGAGCTTCCTCCACAAGTCGCATCCGCTCGTCGGACGGAAATCCGTGACCCACACAGCATCCATATGATGTGTTCTCTATCGCCTCCGCACAACCTTCACAATCCTCACCGGTGACGTCAGCTTCTGGCCGTCCACGGGCGCAGCCTGAATCCGCTTCACGATGTCCATTCCCTTCACGACCGTCCCGAACGCCGCGAACCCCTGGCCGTCCGGGTTCCGCTTGCCGCCGAAGTCCAGGGACGGCTGATCGCCGATGCAGATGAAGAAGTCAGATGTCGCGGTATCCGGCTCGCGCCGCGCCATCGAGATCGTGCCGTTCTTGTGCGACAGCCCGGTCTTGTTCGTCCGTTCGAGTGGAACGGCTGGGAAACCCTTGTCCACGAGCGCCGGGTTGATGCCCGCCTGGATGACTTCGATCTTCACCGTCTGATTGGGCTGATTGTCAGGCTTGATCGTCACCGCCCGATGGAACACGCCGCCCACGTACAATCCTCCATCCACGTACCTGAGGAAGTTCGTCACGGTGACCGGCGCGTGCGCGGAATCTAACACCGCTTCAACCTCCCCGAATTCCGTGGTGATCGTGATCGGAATCAGGCCATCCGCCGCCACGCCCGGCCGGGCTGATCCGGCCAGCACGGCCATGATGAACAATGCGGCGATGTATCGTGTTCTCGTCCTCATGTTTTCTCCCCAAGGCGACCCACTGGGTTGCTTCTCCTACACTGAACCGAAAGTTCTGCTGTCAAGCAAGGACATGGATTCCCGCTTTCACGGGAATGACACATCTATCTGAATTTTCGTTTCGGTATACTCCATCGTTTCTTTTCCCCGTTTCTCCTCTGCTCCCCTGCCCCTCTGCTGCTCTCTCACACCACCACCCGCTCCCCCGCCGGACCCACCCAGGCAGGAATGTCGGGAAATTTCGCCTTCAGGTATGCCGTAAACTTCGCCGGGTCTTCGCTGTTGTTCACGAACATGTCGTAGTGGGTCGGGACGGCCAGGCGCGGGTTGAGTTCCCCCGTTAAATCGACCGCCTCCTGGTAGGTCATGTTCCCGATGCAGCCCGACGAGTACCGCTCCGCGTCCCGGCCGTTGATGGGCAGGAAGACGACGTCTACGCGCTCCCACTGCGTGAGGGTCGTCAGCAGTCCTTCGTAGACGAGCGTGTCCCCGGAGTGGTAGAAGGCCGTCCCGTTCGCCTCCACGACGTAGCCGAGGAACGGAAACCCCAGCGCCGGGTCCTCGTGGAAGAACTCGTGCTTGGCTTTGATGGCGGTGACCTTGACCCCGTCGATCTCTGCCGTCTCTCCGGCGTTCAGGACGATCAGTCGCCCATCCGGCACCCCCAGGTCGCGCATCCGCTGCCGGTGGGCGCGCGGGGCAACGAACCGGGCGTGGCGGGCGGCGGCGGCGATGCCCGGGATGGCGCCGGGGTCGATGTGGTCGCCGTGGTCGTGAGTACACAGGATGAGGTCGAAGTCCGCCAGGTCTTCCGGCTTGAGTAGCGGCGGCTTCGTGCGGGCCTCGTTGGGAGTGAGGTAGGGGTCGACGAACATCACCGTCTTCCCTGCTTTCACGATGATGCTGTGCTGGCCGGTCCACCAGAACGCCAGCCGGCCGTGCGGCACCTGCGCGGCGGCGATGTCATCCAACAATGCCTGGCCCTGTCGGGCGATGGTCTTGGACATGGAAGGCTCCTTGTTAAGAACGGTGGTCAGTGGTCAGTGGTCAGTAAAAACAAACTGGATTCCCGCTCCCCACTTTCGCGAGGACAGGTTTCGCAGGAATGACCCCCCTATCGTCCCCCCACATGCGGGGGGACACGGAGGGGGGGTAATAC
>JACQVL010000350.1 GCA_016209865.1 Candidatus Latescibacterota bacterium
AAGAAGAAGAAAATCCCCAGCATGAACGATAAATGCGCCGGGGGGACGGGCGCGGTCATCGATAAGATCAACGCGAAGCTCCGCATTCCGGCCGAAGAGCTGTGCAACATGGGGTACTTCGACCTCAAACTCCACCCCGTCGCGGGCAAGTGCGGGGTGTTCGCGGAGACGGACATCAACAGCCTCCAGAAGCTGGGCGTCCCGCGGGACGAGCTGATGGCATCGCTGTTCGAGGCGATCATCGGGCAGAATTTAGCCGTCCTCACCCGTGGGAACACCCTCCGGCCGGTCGTCCTCCTCCTGGGCGGGCCGAACACCTACATCAAGGGGATGCGGGATGCCTGGCGGTACAACATCCCCAAGATGTGGGAGGAGCGGAGTTACCCCCTGCCCCAGGGGGTCGACCCGATGGAGTTGGTCCAGGTCCCGCAAAACGCCCAGTACTTCGCGGCCATCGGCGCGGTCGAGTTCGGCAAGCAGGAAGAGGAGCACATCGGCGCGTACAAGGGGACGGAGGCGCTCGAATACTACCTCAACGTCGGACGCCTGGAGGAGAAGAAGAAAGCGGGCGGCAAGGGACTGAGCAGCGGCCCGGATGAATTAGCGGCGTTCAGGGAGCGGTATAAGAAGAAAAAATTCGTCGAAGCCAGGTTCCAGCCCGGCGAGGTGGTCGAAGGGTTCATCGGCCTCGACGGCGGGTCGACCTCCACGAAGGCCGTCCTGCTCGACAAGCAGCGTAACATCCTCGTCAAAGCCTACCAGCTCTCGAAGGGCAACCCGATCGAGGACACGATCGAGATGTTCCAGCAGCTCCGTCACAAGGTCGAGAGCCAGGGGGCGACGCTGAAGGTGCTGGGCGTCGGGACGACCGGGTACGCGAAGGACATCCTGAAGGACGTGCTGTCGGCGGACGTGGCGCTCGTCGAGACGGTCGCGCACACGGAAGCCGCGCTCCACTTCTACAAGGACGTGGACGCCATCTGCGACGTCGGCGGGCAGGACATCAAGATCATGATCCTGAAGAACCGCCAGGTGAAGGACTTCAAGCTCAACACCCAGTGCTCCGCCGGGAACGGCTACTTCCTCCAGAGCACCGCTGAAGGGTTCGGGGTCCCCGTCACAGAGTTCGCGGACAAGGCGTTCAGCGCCCAGGCAATGCCGACGTTCGGCTACGGGTGCGCGGTGTTCATGCAGTCGGACATCGTCGACTTCCAGCGGCAGGGGTGGAAGCCGGAAGAGATCATGGCCGGCTTGGCGAACGTCCTCCCGAAGAACATCTGGCTGTACGTCTCCCAGATTCCGAATATTTCGGCATTGGGGACGAACTTCATCCTCCAGGGCGGCACGCAGCACAACTTAGCGGCGGTCAAGGCGCAGGTCGATTTCATCGAGTCCCGGTTCAAGGGCAAGCCGCAGCAGCCCAACGTTATCGTCCATGAGCATTGCGGGGAGAGCGGAGCGATCGGGGCGGCGATCGAGGCGGTCCGGCTGTGGGAGAACGGGAATCAGACGCAATACATCGGCCTGGAGGCGGTCGAGCAGATCACCTACGAGACGCACCGGAACGAGGACACCCGCTGTTTCTTCTGCAAGAACAAGTGCCTGCGGACGTTCATTGACGTGAAAGTCGAGGTGGAAGGTTTCGACGATTCGAAGCGGAAGTCGAAGATCCCCCTCAAGCCCGGGACGAAGCGGCTGATCGTCGGTAACTCCTGCGAGAAGGGACTCGTCGAGGACGTCGAGGACATGCGAGAGATCAAGAAGGGGCTGGATGAAGTCAAAGAGGCCAACCCCAACTTAGTCGAGGTCGCGGCGAAGGAGGTCTTCCGGTCGTTCAAGCCAGCGAAGGTCGCCGACCCCATCCCGCAACCCCGGTTCGGGCTGATGTCCGAGAAGACGAAGCAACGGGTCGCGTTGATGAAGAAGCGGGAGGAGATCCGGATCGGCATCCCCCGGGTGCTCAACATGTACTCGCAGGCCCCGATGTTCTCCGCCTACTTCGAGAGCCTGGGGATCAAGCAGCAGAACCTCATCTACTCGGACTACACGAACGAGAAGCTGTACAAGGACGGGGCGAAGCGCGGGTCGATCGACCCGTGCTTCCCGAGCAAGGTCGGGATTCCTCACGTCCACAACCTCCTGCACGTCCACCACAAGAAGAAACCGCTCGACATCATCTTCTTCCCGATGATCGACTGCCTGACGAGTCCGCTGGTCAACACCCAGAGCGCTCGTTCCTGCCCGACCGTCTCCACCACCCCGGAGGCCGTCAAGGCGGCGTTCATCAAGGAAGGCGACCTGTTCAAGGAGATGGGGGTGCTGTTCCTCGACACCTTCGTCAACACGAGCGAGCCGAAGCTGTTCGAACGGCAGATGTACGACCAGTTCAAGGACATCCTCGGTCTGTCGGAGGAGGAGAACCACCGGGCGGTTCAGGAAGGGTACAAAGCGCTCGACGAGTTCTACAACGTGGTGCTCCGCGGGAACGGGCGGAAGGTGCTCGAACAACTCGAAGCGGAGGATCGCTTAGGCATCGTCCTGCTCGGCCGTCCGTACCACCATGACCCGGGCATGAATCACGACATCCTCGAGGAGTTCCAGAAGATCGGGTATCCGGTGTTCGCGCAGGATTCGCTGCCGATCGATGACGACATCCTGGAGCGGTTGTTCAAAGAGGACTACGACGCGTACATCCGGGAGCATGGCAAGCCGCCGGTCAACGTGAAGACGGGGAAACCGCTGACCGTGGCGGAATTCGGTCTGGACATCTCGGACGTGTGGAAGAACTCGTACAGCGAGAACACGAGCCGGAAGGTCTGGGCGGCTAAATTCATCGCCCGCCATCCCAACCTCGTCGCCCTCGAACTGTCGAGCTTCAAGTGCGGGCACGACGCCCCGATCTACACCGTCGTCGAGGAGATCGTCGAGAGCTCTGGCACCCCGTATTTCTCGTTCAAGGACATCGACGAGAACAAGCCGACCGGGTCGATCAGAATCCGGGTCGAGACGATCGCCTACTTCCTCAAGCGATACCGTGAAGATATGGTGAAGGAGAAGCAGAAACGGCAGCAGATCGAGCAACAACTGAAAGAGCTGGAGCAGAAGCTCCGCACGGAGATGGCTGAGCAGCCAGCGGAACCACAGTATGAGGAAGCCGCACTGGCAGCAGGCGGCGGGGGCGGGGTATGAGTGAAGAGTGAAGAGTTGTTCTGTCAAGAAGGTATTCCATGCTAGACACGAACAAAATCATGTTCGAGATCTACCGCGAGCCGTACAGTCAGCGGTACCGGGTGGTGTATTTCACCGAACTGAACGACCACAACCGGGACGTCGAGATCACGAAGGCGCTCGCGGGGGATCATGTGTACGACGGGTTTATCAAGGAATTCCGGAAAGAACAGGCGAAACAGGTCATCGACCGGCTGCTCGACCGGTTCAACGGCGGAGAGCGTGTCGAGACAGATGAGATCGAACGGGCACTGGCGGACTACATGCCCGGTGTCGTCAAGGAGCATTAACGTATGACCGGGAACGTTGCCGTGTACCTCCTCGGAGCCGCCGTCGTCCTCATCGCCCTGCTCGATTGGCATCGAACCTCCCGGCTGAAGAAGGAGGTTCGGCTCGCGCGCGAGGGTGAAGCCGCCGTCCGGCGACACGTGAACGCCTCGTACGACGACCTGAAGAAAGAGCTGGCGGAACTGCGGCGGGCGGTGTACAAACGGACGGCGACCGGCCGGTTCCACCGCGACATGACGGTCGCCGAGGCGTTGGAACTCCATCCGGACGCGGGCGCGGTCATGGCCAGCTTCCATCTCGGTGGGTGCTCCAGTTGCTCGATCAGCGAGCACCATGTCCTCGGCCCGGCGGCGGAATCGTACGGCGTTGACGTCGACGCCCTGCTCACCGCGCTGAACAGCCTGCTGGACGGAGGCGCCGTCCCGGCACCGCAACCGCGCGGGGCGGGATTGCTGAGCGTCGATATGAACGTGTAGAGCAGTAGTCGGTGATCGGTTAAGGCCACCAGATATTCTTCTTTCTTTGCCACGTTGTTCCGCCGGAGGCGCGAATCCACGCTTCCGGCGTTTTCACATCAGTGACGAGTGACGAGCAAGATGATTCTGCAACATCAGCGTTGCATGCTGTCATGCTGAGCGACGCGAAGCATCTCAGACCACGAGACCTTTCGCTCCGCTCAGGGTGACACATCATGTGGGATGCTCATAGAGAATGGGTATAACTCGTCACTTGTCACTCGTCACCTGTCACTGCTATGCCCACCGTTGACGCCATCTTCCTCGACTACCGCGCCGTCGCCGGACTCGTCGAGCAGGAGTTTGATCGCAACCTCCGGCTCTACGGCGACCGGATCCAGTGCGGCCGCGGCTGCTCGTCCTGCTGCGGTCAGATGTTCCGCATCACCCTCGTCGACGCAGCCATCCTCTCCCGCGCGGTCAAGCAACTCGCCCCAGAGGCGCGCGCCGCGCTTCAGTCAAAGGCACGGACATATCTCAAGGAGCGAACGCGGCTCATCCAGGAACGGGCACGGGAGATGGAACGGGATGACGACCGGGAGGTGCCCACGACCGGCCTCCGGCTGCCCTGCCCGGCGCTGGACGGGAACGCCTGTTCGCTGTACGAGTCGCGGCCGCTCGTCTGCCGGAAGTGGGGGATTCCCCTCTACGATCCACACCATCCCGACACCCTCCAGGCGTGCGAACTGAATTTCCCGCCGGGGACGGTGATCGAGGATGACGACCTCATCGAGCGGCAGACCGAGATCGCCGAACGATGGGGGGCGCTCAAGCAGGCGATGACCGCGTACATGACGCCCGGCCGGACAGCCACGACGATCGCCGAGGCGATGCTGTTCGATTACGACGAGATGCTGACGGCACGGCGGTCTGTCCCGAAAGCATTGACCTGAGATCATGGCCACATACGACCTCGCTATGAAGCTGGATCGGAGCATGCCGATCCACAAACTCCCAACGTTTCCGTGCGCGTTAAGCTGGGCGGATGCGGAGAAGGTGGCCGCCTCGGACCGGACGCTCACCGTCCGCTTGATGATGGATGCGGACATGGAGAGTCTGTCCACCCGGTGGGAGCCGGTCTATCATTACGGGGTGACGACTGAGGTGGACGACAGCGGGACGCCGGTCTTCCACGACTATCCCCACGGCAGCGTCGACGCGGCGGCGGGGGTGCTGGAATGTCCGCTCAGTCCGGGCACGCAGTACATCCAGGTGCATCGTGATGGGGGGATGGTGCGGGACTGGCGTGCTGGCGCTCCGCTGCCCGCCCAGATCATCTGGAGTAAAGCGAAGGTGTGCGCGTTCCTGGTCGTTCAGGTGGAGTGACCTCACCCCCGGCCCCGCCTCACCGGGCAGGTGGGCAGTCCCCGCACAGCCCCCCGGCCCCATCGGGCAGTAGGCAGTGGACGGGGGAACGGCTTCCATTGCCCACTGCCCATTGCCCACCTGCCCGGTAGGGCCGGGGGGCAGGGGGTCAGGACGACCGCGCGAGCCGGTATTCGACGATCAGCCCGGCGATCACGATGCCACAACAGAACACATACGGCGCACGAAGCCCGAACGCCTGGGCCAGGACCCCGCCGAGGAAGGGGCCTGAGACGTTTCCCATCCCGACCATCACTTCATTAAACGCGCCCCGCTCCCCTTTACGTTCCTCTTGAAAGAGGGAGTAGAATTGGCTCGCGTAGAACGCGGTCCCAACGAGTACGCCCAGGGCGCTCAGGGCGATGCCTAAGATCAGGGGAGTGTCGGCTGTGGCGATGAACACCAGACCGACGGCGGTGCAGGCTTGCGGGACGGCCAGGGGGAGCAGCCGGTACTGCCAGCGATGACTGTGCCGGACGAGGAGGAAGGTGAGGATCTGCGCCAGGCGCGGCACAGCCAACAGCCGTCCGAGCGCAGTCGGGCTGATGGCGAGTGTGATGGCCAGCTTGGGGAACAGGTTATTCACGATGCCTAAGGTGAAGAAGGCGGTAAACGAGGCGATCCAGGCGACGACGCGGTACTGCGGCCGTGCCGGTCCCAGTTCTCTGTCAGCCGGCAGCTCCTCAAGGGGAGGGGAATCACGGCGCACGGCGGGCCGCCACACCAGGATCGCTCCCCCAAGCAGCACCATCCCGATGGACGCGACTATGAACGGCAGGCGCGGGTGAACCGCATACAGCGGGCCGCCCAGCAACGGCCCGTTCATGAACCCCAGACTCCAGACGATGTTGTACGTCCCCAGCGCCTTGACGAGCTGTGTCCGGTTTCGGCCTTCCGCTAACGCGGCCTGGAGCGCCGGCCAGAACAGAGCCATGCCCACCCACATCAGCGGGACGCACACGAGGAGCAGGGCGACCCGGTCGATGAAGACGACGAGCAGGTAGGCCGCCGCCGTGAACAGGCAGGCCAGGCCGATCATGCGAGACCGGTCGTGCCGGTCGGCCAGCCGGCCCATCATCGGGCAGGCGAGGATGTACGCCAGCCCGCCGAGGGTGCCCATCAGGCCGAGGTCGATGACGGACGCGCCGAGTCGCAGACCGAGTAACGGGGTGGAGAAGAACGCCAGCCCGCCGCAGAGGTCCATGATAAACGCGGCCGCGTAGAGGAAAACGTCTCCCCTCACCCGGGCAACACCCTATGCTGCCTGGCGGCCTGGGCGACGGCCAGGCTCGCGCGGGCGTCCTCGGCGGTGACCCGCAGGCGATGGGACGGGTTCTGGACCGCGGCGATGAAGTCCTGGAGGACGGCCTGGACACACTGCCGGAGCAGCGCATCCCCGCTCACCTCCAGTTGATGGCGGAGCCGGACGTACTGACGGACCCAGTACGGCTGCCCGCCGTCGCGGACGGGACGCTGATCGACGGGATACTGTTCGATCACCTGCAGGTCAGAGGCGAACAGCGCCTGCAGGGCCTCGTGGTCGGCGTCGTCGACCCACGCCTCCAGCTCCAGTTCGTGCGGCAGCCAGCCGTTCATCCGGAGATAGCCGCGTTCGAACGCCAACTCGGCCCACGTCCGGGCCATCCAGGCTGGACGGGAGAGGGTGTGGGAGAACGTGGCCAGGACGCCGTTCTCGTATTCCACGATGGCGAACGTGCGGTCCTCCTGATCCGTCCCCGGCCGGGTCGCCGTCCAGGACCCCGCCCGGCTGCACGGGCTGGAGATCAGGTACGCATACAGGTCGAACATCCGGACGCCCTGATCGACCAGGATTCCTCCGCTCTGTTTCGGGTCCCAGAGCCAGTGGGTCAGCGGCCGTCCTTCGTCGGAGGCCTGGTTCTCGAACACGATCCGCTGCAGCCGGCCCAGCCGGCCTTGGTCGATCAGGGCTTTGACCGTCCCGACCAGCGGGTTGTACCGCATGGCGTGATCGACGCCGAGTCGGACGCCCGCCTCGGCCGCCGCCTGGATCATGCCGTCCGCCTGATCGACGGACAGGCCTAACGGCGGTTCGCACAGCACGTGCTTCCCCGCCCGGGTGGCCGCGATCGCGATCGCGCTGTGCGAGACCGGAGGGGTGGCGATGGCCACCACGTCCACGTCCGGGTCGGTGCACAGTCCGCCGTACCCGATGTAGCGTTTCGGAATCCCATACCGTTCGGAGACCGTCCGCAGGCGCATCTCATTCCGTCCCGCGATGGCGACGATCTCGACGTTGGGAAGGGCTTGCCACGATTCGATCAGGAACGTGCCGAATGCCCCGTATCCCGCCAACCCCAGTCGCATGGTTTCACGAGCCATCTCTGAGATCGCCTCCTTTGCAATGCTGACCATCCCCATCGATCATGAGGGGCACGGCGCGCCGTGCCCCTCTGCCTGGTCTGGCGAGGTGGTGCGCAGTGCGGTCTGCATCGTGGCTATGAACGTATCGAGGTTAAATGGTTTTTCAATCACCGGGTTGCCTGTTGCTGCGAGAAAGGCCGCCGTCTCCGGGTTGGCCATATCTCCCGTGAAGAACACGACATGAGGAACCAGAGCCGGCCATTGCTGCTGGATCAGCCGGTACAGTTGCTTGCCGTCGAGTCCGGGCATTTTCACGTCCGTGACGATCAGGTCGTACGTGCCCGACGTCAGCTTCTGGAGCGCGGAGACGCCGGAGTCCGCCAGGTCGACCTCATATCCCTCCGCCTGCAGGACGAACCCCGCCAGTTCCCGGACCGCCTCCTCGTCGTCCACGACCAGGATCCGCCGTGGTTCCGTCAGGTGCGGTGCCGCCGGAGCGGGTCCGGGCGATTCGTCAGACTTGATGAAGATCGTCGGGAGGAGGAGGACGACCGTCGTTCCGGTCCCGACCTGACTGTCGATCACCAGGTCCCCACCGTGTTCGCGCATCAGCCCGTACGCGACGGACAGGCCGAGACCAGTCCCCTGGCCGACCTCTTTCGTCGTGAAGAAGGGGTCGCAGACCCGTTTGAGGTACTCCGGCGGGATGCCGGGCCCGTCGTCCGCGATCGTGACCCGCACCATCGGGAACTGGTTTTGCTGGATCGTGTCGGTCGTGATCGTCAACCGGCCGCGATGATGCGCGGTGAGCATCGCCTGCTGGGCGTTGTTGACGACGTTCAGCACGACCTGCGTAAGCTGGTGAAAATCCCCCATCGCTAAGGGAAGGTCCGGCTGGAGCGCCTCGACGAGCTGAACCCCACTCACCCGCAGGTCGTACCCCCGGAGGTCGATCACCGCCCGGACGACCTGGTTGAGGTCGACCCCCGTCTTCTGCGGCTTGTGCTCCCGCGCGAAGAGCTGAAGGTTGTCCACGATCCGGGCGATCCTCTGCCCCTGCTGGAAGATATGCTCGGCCGGCTGGCGGACCTCCGGGGGCAGAGTCTCCTTCAACAGCAGTTCGGCATACCCGATGATCCCGGTCAACGGGTTGTTGATCTCGTGCGCCACCCCGGAGACGAGCTGGCCGAGGGCGGCCATCTTCTCCGCCTGGACGAAATGATCCTGCATCTCTTGAAGCTGTTTGTACGCCGTCTGCAGGTCGGTGTACAGCCGGGCGTTGGCGATCGCCGTGGCGATCTGCGCCGCTAAGAGCTCCAACACCTGCACGTCATCCTCGTCGAACCCATTGACGACTGTACTCTCAACGTTCAACACCCCGGTCACGGTTCCCCCGTACTTGATCGGGACGACCAGCTCAGACCGGGCGGGCGTGACATCAGGATAATGAATATAACGCGGCTCCAGTCTGACATCCGGGACGAGAACGGTCTGACCCGTCGACGCCACCACCCCGGTCACCCCTTCCTGCCCGACCTTGAACCGGGGCAGGTCGCCCTCCCGATCATGCCGCAAGATATGCGCCCGGTAATCGTACGTGCTCGACTTGAAGACTAAGTACTCCCCCTCGATCAGGGCGATCCCCACGTACTCGTACCCGAACCGCTCGGCGATCAGGCGGACGACGCGTTCGAACAGGTCGTTCAAGTCGAGGACGTTCGCCACCCCATTCATCACCTGATGCGCCACCGTCAGGCGCTGGACGAGTCGCTGCTCGCGCGTCAGCCCTGAGTCGGGCGCGTGCCCCTCGCCGTTCGTCTCTCGCGCATCCATAACCTCGATCCCTGCCTGTATCAGCTCCATCCCCGGCCCCCGCTGTGATATGTCAAATATGGCATGTATGTCATGTCATATATGTCATCATGACGGGCTCCGCTCGGCGGTTTCTTCGGCCGTCACGCTGGAGGCCAGCAGGACGGCGGACACCAGGACGAGCAAGAGCACGCCATAGGCCGCTGCGCTCCCAAAGTTAAACTGTCGCAATTGCGACAGAATCTCGACCGAGATCGGTCGATTTTTATACACATACAGGAGAATCGACGAAACAAACTCTCCGAGCGCAGTCACGAATGCAAGAAGCGTGCCAGCGAGGACGCCGGGGCGGATGAGCGGCAGGGTCACCCGGCGGAACGCGTACCCCCAGGTCGCGCCCAAGCTCCGGGCCGCCTCCTCGACGGAGTCGTCCACCTGCTCGAGTGCCGCGGCAGTCGAACGGAACACGATCGGGAGATGCCGGATGCCGTAGGCGATCGGCAGGAGCCAGACCGTGCCGACGAGCACCTGGCCGAGGCTGAACGGGGTGGCCTGGCTGAATGAGACGATCAGGTTGAGCGCCACGACCGTGCCGGGGAGCGCCCAGGGGATCATGACGAGCGCGTCGAGCGTCCGCCGGCCGCGTATCCGGCCTTTGACGACCAGGTAGGCGGCGGCCAGCCCGATCCCCACATCCCCGGCGGTGGCCAGCGTGGCCATCGTCAGACTGTTCGTGATCGGCTCGAAGACACGCGGGTCGTCGAACAGCCGGCGATAATTCTCCGCCGTGTACGTCGTGGGCAAGAGTTGCCACGTCCAGGTTCCGTCCTTAACGAAGGAGATGAGCAGGATCGTCAAGTGGGGGAGCAGGAGGACGATCGTCGCCATGATCCCGATGCCCCCGAAGAGGAACCGTGTCCACCGACCGCGCACCGCCCGACGCCGGGCCGCCACCCCTTTTCCGCTCATCGCGTACCGCCGCCGGCCTTCGTACCGCCGCAGACCGACCAGGACGCTCAGCGAACACGCCGAGAGCACGACCGTCTGGGTGATGGCCATCGCCATATCTCCGTTGAGCTTCGAGGTGTAGATGCTCAGGCTCAGCACCCGAAACCCGCCCGCGAAGATGAACGGGGCGCTGAACGATGCCATTGAGGTC
This sequence comes from Candidatus Latescibacterota bacterium, assembly GCA_016209865.1. Lineage (GTDB taxonomy): Bacteria > JAAXHH01 > JAAXHH01 > JAAXHH01 > JACQVL01 > JACQVL01. Next base: position 10,711 of record JACQVL010000350.1, read on the forward strand.
ATGAAGACGAGCAGGGCGGCGGCGACGAGCGCCGGGGTCAAGAGGGGGAGGACGACCGTCCGGAACCGGAACCAACGGGACGCCCCCAAGTTGACCGCCGCCTCCTCGACGGACGGGTCGATCCCCTTCAGGGCGGCTGCGGTGAACAGGTAGAAGAACACGTACATCGTGTACGCATGCACGACCAGGATCGCCCAGACGCCCCGGAGAGAGAACGGCACGTCGTCGAGGCCGAAGAGCGTTTGGAGCAGACGCGGGACGATCCCGCTCTCGCTGTACAGGAACATGAACGCGATCACCCCGACGAGCGGGGGCAGGACGATGGGCACAGTGGCGAGCGAGGCAAACACCGCCCGGCCCGGAAACTCATACGACGAGAAGATGAGGGCGAGCGGCACCCCGATCAGCGCGGAGAGCAGGACACTCCCCGCTGAGAGGGCAAGGCTGTTCATCAGCGCTTCGAGGTTGGCGCGATGTCCCAGGTCGAAAAACTCACGGTAGTTGCGCAGCGTCGCCTGTCCGTCCCGGAAGAAGCTCTCCCAGACGACCCGGACGGCCGGGTAGACGATGTACCCGATGAGGACAAACAGGAGGAGGATCAGAGCGATTTTGGATTTTGGATTTTGGATTTTGGATTGGACAGTCTGCTGGAATTGCTCAGAAGCCGTGGGGAGTGTGTGGGCGGTTTCCATGGAACAACTATTCCCTCAATAGTATCGCCTGATGGCCGGGGATGTGCACCCAGACCGTCGCCCCGGCCTGCGCGGCGGCGGCCGTCTCATGCGACGCTTCGACGGCGGTCATCCGGAGGCCGTTCACCTCGACCACATACTCCACCGACGCCCCCTTGAACTGGCGACCCACGACCGTCCCGGCCCGCGTCTCCTCCCGCGGTTCGAGACTCAGCCGGATCGCCTGCGGCCGGATGGCGAAACACACCCGTCCCTCCGGCGTCGTGCTCGTCTCCGGCAGCGCGACCGCCAGGCCGGACGGATGCCGGAAGACCGGACGCCCCTCCGCCCGGTCGACCGTCCCGTCCCACAGGTTCATCATGCCCATGAACCGGGCGACGAACCGGTTGGCGGGCCGGTGGTAGACCGCATCCGGAGTGTCAACCTGCTGACAGCGCCCGTCGGACAGGACGGCAACCCGATCCGAGACTGCCAACGCTTCTTCCTGGTCGTGGGTGACGTAGATCGTCGTGATGCTAAGCGTTCGCTGGAGTTCCAGGATCTGCGCGCGTGTCTCCTCCCGGAGCTTGGCGTCTAAATTCGAGAGGGGTTCGTCTAACAGCAGGAGCGCCGGTTCGATCACGATCGCGCGGGCGAGCGCGACGCGCTGCTGCTGCCCGCCGGAGAGCTGCGGGACCGGCCGGCGTTCGAGTCCCGCCAGGCCGACGAGCCGGAGGGCGGCCCCGACCCGATCGACGATCTCCGGCTTCGGCGTCCGGCGGGTGCGCAGGCCGAACGCGACGTTCTCGAACACCGTCATGTGCGGGAAGAGGGCGTAATTCTGGAAGACCATCCCGATGTTGCGTCGGTTGGGCGGGACGAGCGACATCTCACGATCATCGAAGAAGATCGTCCCCGACGTCGGGTCAGTGAACCCGGCGATCATCCGCAGGATTGTCGTCTTCCCGCACCCGCTCGGGCCGAGCAGGCTGAAGAATTCCCCCTCCTCCACCGCCAGGCTGATGTCCTGAACGACCGGGACCCCGTCGAAACTCTTACAGACCTGGTTGAGGGTGACAGGGGCCATAACTGCGGTAGTCGGTTGTAGGTGGTCGGTTAGAACAGGTAAAATGTAGTGGTCGGTGATACGTGGACGGTAGTCGGTTAATATTAGTAACGGGTAGGGCATGATGCATCGCGTCTGTCCGGACCAGTGATGAGTGACGAGAGTGTTACTCCCCTCCGTGTCCCCCCGTATGCGGGGGGACGATAGGGGGGTGTCATTC